>JALSKA010000106.1 GCA_026989095.1 Ardenticatenaceae bacterium | reverse complement strand
GGTGGGCCAGGAACTGCCCCCGTCGGCGCGGGCGTGGACGGCCCCTGTCCAGGCGGAGGGGCAGACGGTGGGCCTGGTGGCCGTGGCCCCCCTCTTGCGGCGCGATGCCCCGGAGCTCACGTTCCTCCAGTCCACGACGCGGGCCGTGCTCATTGTGGCCCTCGGCATCGGCGTGGTGGCCGTGGGCGTGGCCGGCTTCATCGCCCGTCAGATCACCGCCCCCCTGCGCCGCCTCGTGGAGGCGGCCAACCGTGTGGCCCTCGGCGACTTCACCGCGCGGGTGCCCGCCAGCGGCGAAGACGAGCTGGGCCGCGTGAGCGCGGCCTTCAACCGCATGGCCGTGGCCCTCGAACACCAGCAGCGCCTGCGCCGGCAGTTGATGAACGACATCGCCCACGAGCTGCGCACGCCCCTGAGCGTCATCCAAGCTCAAGTGGAGGCTCTCCTAGACGGCATCTTTCCCCCCGACAGGGAGAACTTGGAGCCCATTTACGAACAGACGGTGCTCCTCTCCCGCTTGGTCAACGACCTGCGCGAGCTCGCCCTGGCCGAGGCCGGGGAGCTCCAGATGGTGCGCACGCCCCTGGACTTGGCCTCGCTCGTCCGGCGCACTGTCGAAAGCGCACGCTCCAAGGCCTCTCAGAAGGGCGTGGAACTGCGCGTGGACGTGCCCTCAATGCCCATGACCGCCGAAGGCGATGCCCAGCGGCTCGAACAGGTGCTCCTCAACCTGTTGGACAACGCCATCCGCCACACGCCGGCAGGAGGAGACATCACAGTGCGCGCCTGGGAAGAGGACGGCCGGTTCGTCGTCCAAGTGCGCGACACCGGCCCGGGCATTCCCCCCGAAGCCCTGCCCCACATCTTCGAGCGCTTCTGGCGCGGTGACCGAGCGCGCTCCCGCGTCACCGGAGGCTCCGGCCTGGGGCTTGCCATCGCCCGCCAGTGGGTGGAGCTACACGGGGGGCGCATCTGGGCCGAGAACGCGCCGGACGGCGGGGCGGTGTTCACGTTCACCTTGCCCCGCGCCCAAGTGGCCGCCGAGGCCGCCGTCGCTCATCCCGCACAGCAACTGAGCTGAGCCACGTCCTTCTCGAATGTCTGGGCAGCGAGCTTGAGCCCCTCGGCCAGGGTGAGGTAGGGGAAGAGCATGTCGGCCAGTTGGGTAACCGTCAGGCCGGCGCGCATGGCGAGCACGGCGATCTGAATGACCTCGCCGGCCTCGGGTGCCACGATGTGGGCGCCCAGCAGGCGGTCGGTCGTCCCGTCGGCCACGAGCTTGACGAAGCCCCGCGTGTCCCTCGCCGCCAGCGCTCTGGGCACGTGCTCCAAGGAGAGCAGGCTCACGCGCACATCGTACCCCTGCTCGCGGGCCTGTGCCTCTGTGAGCCCCGCCGAGGCCACTTGGGGATCGGTGAAGGTCACCCGGGGGAGCGCTTCCAAGTCGAGCCGGCGGTGAGGCCCGAGAAGGGCGTTGGCTGCCGCCACCGTGCCGCTGTGGGCGGCCACGTAGACGAACTGGGGCAAGTCGGCACAGTCCCCGGCCGCGAAGATGTCGGGATGAGTCGTGCGGGCGAACTCGTCCAGGCGAATGGCCCCGCGCTGGTCCAACTCGACGCCGACCTCCTCCAGGCCGAGCCCGGCCGTGTTGGGGCGCCGGCCCGTGGCCACCAGGAGCTGCTCGGCCTCGAGGCGAATTTCGTCCCCGTCGGCCAGGCGGACGTGGAGCACGTAGCCCTCAGGGCCACGCTCCACCCGTTGGGTGTGCGCTCCTGTGAGGATCGAGAGCCCCTCGGCCTCCAGGTGGCGGGCCAGCTCGGCGCTGACGTCCTCGTCCTCGAAGGGCATGATGCGCTCCACCAGCTCCACCACGGTGACGGCCACGCCGGCGCGGGCGAAAACTTGGGCCAGCTCCAGGCCCACGGCGTTCCCCCCCAACACGATGAGCGAGCGGGGCAATGTGGTGAGCGCCATGGCCGTGGTGCTCGTCAGGTACCCGGCCTCGCGCAGGCCGGGAATGGGCGGCGCCCAAGGTGAGGCACCTGTGGCAATGATGAGCTTCTCCGCCGTGTAGGTGCGCCCGTTGACGGCCACTTCGGTGCCCCCGAGAAGCTGCCCTCGTCCTTCCACGAGGGTGATCTGGGAGTACGCGGCCAGCACGTCCACGTACTTGGCCTGCCGCAGCTCGGCCACGAGGGCATCCTTGTGGGCGACGACACGATGCCAGTGGAGCGCGCCCGGCACGGTGTGGACGCCGGCATAGGGGTGGGCTCCGGCGCGGTGATACGCCTCCAGGGCGCGGATGAGGGCCTTGGAGGGCACGCACCCGATGTTCACGCACGTGCCGCCGATGGGGCCGGCATTCACGAGCAGCACGTGGGCGCCCTCCTCGGCCGCCCGAATGGCGGCCGCGAAGCCGGCAGAGCCGCCTCCCAGGACGATAAGGTCGTAGTGATCGGCCTGTTGTGTGCTCGGCAGCGGCTGGGTCATGGTTGTCCTCCTCCTTTGGCCTTGTTTTATCCTTATCCCCCCCAAGGGGATATAGTACTAGGAAGCCGGAGTGACGTCAAATCCCAGCGAGGAAGCCAATGGTGGGGGGGAACCCCTCCCGGACGCCGTTGTCCGGGAGGGGCGAGGCTGAAGGAGGTGCCTGGTGGGCGTCTACTGCACGATGATCTTGCCCCGTAACATGCCCATTTGGCATTGGAAGGGGATTTCGCCCGGCTCCTCGGGGGTGAACTCGACAGCTACTGTCTGGCCCTCCGGCAACGTGGCCGAAGTGTTGATCTTGTCGAAAATTACCATCTCGCTACAGAGGGAGGATTCCTGGCGGTTGAAGAGCAACCGCACGGGCTTTCCCCGTTTGACCACGATCACGTCGGGCGTGTAGCCCCCCTTGACAGTGATCGCCACTTCTTGCACGCCGCCTACCTCGGCCACTTGAACGGCCTCTTTGGGGTAGAGCCAGAAGTACCAGACGATGAGGACGATGAGGGCGAAACCGGTGAGATTGACCAGAAGTTGGGTGATGTCCATGGTGTTCCCTCCTATCACAGTAGACCTGGGAGGGAGTGCCGGCCCCCTAGACCGGCACTCCGCAGTTGCGGTGGCGTCATTCCGCGAAACTCTTGGCTTTGAAGAAACGCAGCCGGTTGGCGTTGCTCACGACGGTGACGCTGGAGGCCGCCATGGCGGCGCCCGCCAGCACGGGCGAGAGCAAGATGCCGAAGAAGGGGTAGAGGACGCCAGCCGCCACCGGTATGCCCAAGGTGTTGTAAATGAAGGCGCCCACCAGGTTTTGTTTGGCGTTGCGCATGGTGGCCCGGCTGATCTCGATGGCGTAGGCCACGCCCTTCAGGCTGCCGCCCATCAGGGTGATGTCAGCCGCTTCGATGGCCACGTCAGTGCCCGTGCCGATGGCAAAGCCCACATCGGCTTCCACGAGAGCCGGCGCGTCGTTGATGCCGTCGCCTACCATGCCCACCTTACGTCCTTCTTTCTTGAGCAGGTGGACGTGGAGAGCCTTGTCTTCTGGCAGGACTTCGGCCAGGACGCGCTCGACACCCACTTGGCGGGCAATGGCCCGGGCCGTGCGCTCGTTGTCGCCAGTGAGCATGACCACTTCGAGCCCCATCTCCTTCATGACCTGAATGGCCTCAATGGAGTCTTCCTTGATGGTGTCGGCCACTGCCACGATGCCGACGGCGCGGCCATCCACGGCCACATACATGGCGGTCTTCCCCTCTTCCTGGAGGCGCCTGACATCGTCGTCGAGGAGCGATGTATCCACCTGGAAACGCTCCATCAGTTTGCTGTTGCCCACCAACACCTGTCGGCCATCGACAGTGGCCTCCACCCCGTGGCCGGGAATGGCGTCGAACGCCTCTGGCTCAGTGGGTTCTAGGCCCCGCTGGCGTGCTCCCTCCACAATGGCTTGGGCCAACGGGTGCTCGCTGGGCCGATCTGCGCTGGCGGCCAAGTGTACGACATCGGCCTCGTCGAATCCCGGAGCGGCCACCACGTCGGTGAGTTCTGGGGTGCCCTTGGTAATGGTGCCGGTCTTGTCCAATACGATGGTCTTCAACTGGGAGGCCAGTTGCAGCGCTTCACCGTTGCGGATCAAGACGCCGTGCTCGGCGGCCTTGCCTACGCCGGCGACCATGCTGAGGGGAACTGCCATGCCGATGGCACACGGACAGGCGATGATCAGGACGGTGACAGCCGTCACGACAGCGAAGGCCAGGGCCGGCGAGGGCCCAAAGTTGTACCAGGCGAGAAAGGTCAGGATCGAAATGATCATGACGGTGGGCACGAAGTAGCCGGAGACAACATCGACGAGGCGGGCGATGGGGGCCTTGGAGGCCATGGCGTCTTGAACCATCTTGACGATCTGGGCGAGTGCTGTATCCTTGCCCACTTTGGTTGCCCGAAACTTGAAGGTACCGGTGGTGTTCACAGTGGCGCCGATGACCTCGTCACCCACCTCCTTATCCACGGGCATGCTCTCGCCGGTGACCATGGACTCGTCCACAGCCGAACGCCCCTCGACGATCACACCGTCCACGGGGATTTTCTCCCCCGGGCGCACGATGACGATGTCGCCCACGAGGACTTCTTCGACGGGGATCTCCACCTCGCGCCCGTTACGGATGACCCGAGCCGTCTTGGCCTGCAGGTCCATGAGCTTGCGGATGGCCTGACTTGTTTGCCCCTTGGCGCGCACTTCAATGGCCTGCCCAAGTACCACCAGCGCGGTAACTACGGCGGTAACGTCGTAGAAGGGGGTGGCCGTTCCCTCCGGGAAGAGGTTTGGGAAGAAGAGGGCCACAGTCGAATAAACCCACGCTGCGCTGGTGCCCAAGGCGATGAGCGTATTCATGTCCGCGGAGTGGTGTTTGAAGGCCGCCCACGCGCCGGTGAAGAACTGACGGCCGGAGTAGAACATAACCGGCAAGGTGATCACGCCCGAGAGAAAGAAGAGCCACCAGACGAGCCGTTCCGAGACCTCCTCCAAGAACAGGTTGGGCAAGTAGAGCCAGGGAAGCTCGGGATAGGCGACCAGCATGACCGGAATGCTGACGGCCGCGGCGAACCAGAATTTGCGCATCAGGCGGCGGTATTCCCGCATGTGGGCAGCTGTCTCCTCGTCGATGGGCTCCTCCTGTTCCACTGGCCGGGCAGCTTGGTACCCGGTGGATTCGATAGCCCGCTTAATGGCAGCGAAGTCCGTCTGGCCGGCCACGTAGCGGATGCGTGCTGTGTCTGTGCCGGGGTTGACGGCGACTTCCAGCACGCCGGGCACTCTGAGAAGCGCCTCCTCGATGAAAGCAACACAGGAGGCGCAGTGGAGCCCCGGCGAAATGCGCACGTGCATCTCCGAGGCGCCCACGTCATACCCGATTCCCTTGATGGCCTCGACGAGGGCGATGGCATCCACGTGCGCCGGGTCATAGACCACGTGTGCTTTGCCCAAGGAATAGTTCACGTGAACGTCCTCTACACCGCTCACCTGGTTCAGCGTGCGTTCCACGGTGAGCGCACACGAGGCACAGGTCATGCCCGCGATGGGCAGGTCTAACGTCAGCGGGCCGGGAAGATCAGGGTTGAACCCCGTTGTGGCCGAGTGGGGCATGGGGCCCTCATCGGGGGCGATCCCCTGGCGCCGGTCGAATTCCTTGGCACATTGATCTGAGCAGAAATAATAGGTGGTGCCATCGTTCGTCGTGCGGTGCTGTACGGCTCCGGCGAGTGGGATTTCCATGCCACATATGGGATCCACGACAAGTGCCGTCTCGGCCGAACTCGAGCGCATAGCTCACCTCCTGATACACAGTTGAGCATTTTTGCCCATTTGCCCACACGACTACCTCTCCGAAGTGTTCCACATACGAGGATACCTGGAGTACCCCCGTGATGGGAAGCGCTCTTTGCTCCATGTGGAGCAGGCTATTTCACGGGGTGAGCATGTAGGCTATCTTCACCGGGGAAAATGGCGGGGGATAGGGGCGGTTTCGCATGATACGTTGTTGCACGAAGAACCTCGTCATTCTCCGGTCAACCCAGGCGGCGGGCGCAGAGGCGCAGCAGCAGGGCGTCGTCTGGGCCCGTGGGCGCCAGGCCTGCCAGCGCGGGCACCAGTGCGACGGTGAGCGCCGCCACGCCGGCCACGAACCAGAGGCGCCTGTGCAGGGGGGTGGCGTCCACGACAGTTAGGTGAGCGGGGGGGAAGAAGGCCACGGCGTAGCGGGGCGCGAGGATGACTCCCAAGAGGAGGCCGGCCACGAGCCCGCCCATGTGATTCCAGTTGTCGATGCCCGGCACGGCCATCCCGAAGGTCAAATTCAGGCCGATGATGACCAACAGGTTGAGACTCTGCTGGCGTCCCAGCTCACCCAACCTCTCCCGGTTCACCCAGAGAAAGGCGAGTTGGGCGCCCACCAGCCCGAAGATGGCCCCCGAGGCGCCGGCGGAGATGGCCTCCACGAAGAGCATGCTCGCCACGTTGCCCCACACGCCGGCCAACAGGTACAGGATGACAAAGCGCGCGCTGCCGAAGAGGCGTTCCACGTCGCGCCCCAGGATCCAGAGGGCGTACTGGTTGAAGAGCAGGTGGAAGAGGCCCACGTGGAGGAAGATGGGAGTCACCAGGCGCCAGTATTGCCCTTCTTGAATGAGCGCGTTGAACTTGGCGCCGAAGCGAATGAGGACACATGGATCGTGGGAGCCGCCGGCCAAGGTCTCCAGCAGGAAAATGAACACGTTCAGGGCCACAAGCAGCGGCGTCACGTAGGCCGTGGGGGCCACGGGCAGGGCCATCTGCCGGGGCGGCACGGGGTTGGGTGCAGGCTCGTAGTTCATCGGAGACACTCTACAGGGAGATGGTGCGCCGGCGCACGCGACACTTCTCCGCCGCGATGATACAGAGAATCTGGTCCACGGCTTCGTCCAGGGCGCCGTCCCGGTTGATCACCACGTAGTCGAACTCGTTCAGCCGGCGCATCTCCTCGCGGGCAGTGGCAACGCGCAGTTTGAGCTTCTCCGGTGACTCGCTCTTCCGCTCCACCAGCCGGCGGATGAGCTCCTCCTCGCTCTCGGCGGTCAGGAAGATGAAGACGGCCCCGGGGATGCGACGGCGGAGGGTGGCAGCCCCCTGTACGTCCACGCGCAGGATGACATCTTTGCCGCTGGCCAGGGCGTCGCGCACCTGGCGCTTGGGGATGCCCTTGTAGTCGCCGTACACAATGGCGTGCTCGAGCAACTCGCCCCTTTCCATCATGGCCATGAAATCGTCCTTGGAGACGAAGAAATAATCACGGCCGTGGACCTCTCCCTCGCGAGGGGGGCGAGTGGTGGCCGTCACCACGAAGTGGAAAGGTACCTGTCGCTGCTTCATGCGCTTGATCACCGCGTCCTTGCCGGCGCCGCTGGGCCCAGAGATGACCACGACCAGCGGCCCCGGGGAGGGAAAATAAGGCGTGGGGCTGATCTCCAAGCCCAACTCGCCGCCGAGATCAGGTCGGGGTTCGGGGTGATCTGTCATGACTGTTCCTCTCCGGTTCAGAGCGATGCACAAGTTTCCGGCCGCGGGGCGTTTGGATTATAATAGAAGGGCTCGAATTGCACAACGCCTGAAGTGGAGGACGGGACAATGCCGATCTACGAATATCGCTGTCAGGATTGTGGCCGGCGCATGACGGTGCTCCACCGCAGCATTCACAACATTCAGCAGCCCACATGTCCTCGCTGCGGTGGCCGGAACTTGAAGCGCCTCATCTCCAAGGTGGCTTACGTGCGCTCCGAGGAGGCGCGCCTGGAGGCCATGGCCGACCCCTCCAACTGGGGCGACTTGGACGAGAATGACCCCAAGAGCCTGGCCCGCTTCATGCGCAAGATGAGCCAGGAGCTGGGCGAGGACCTCGGCCCCGAGTTCGAGGAGGTCGTCGATCGCCTGGAGGCCGGCCAGACCCCCGAGGAGATCGAGAAGGCCATGCCCGACTTGGGAGGTGACTCGGGCGACGGCGACGGTGGGATCGACCAAGTGCTCTAGCCGCTCTGCCCGCCCGGCGGGCCTGGCAAAGTGAGCCCGCGGGCGCGGAGACACGCTTCGACCAGCCGCCACACCTCCTCAGTGACCCTGTCGGGGGAGCCGGTGGCGTCCACCACGCGCCACCGGCCCGGTTCCGCCTCGGCCAGGGCCAAATACCCGGCGCGCACGCGCTCGTAGAACTCCAGCTCCTCGTCGTCGAGCCGGTTCCACTCTTCCCCGGAGCGGCCGGCCCGTCGGCGCCTGGCCAACCCCACCTCTGGCGTCACGTCCAGCAACACGGTCAAGTCCGGGGCGAGCCCGCCGGTGGCAAAGGCCGTGATCTGGCGCAGGGCGTCCACGTCGAGGCCCCGGCCGTACCCTTGGTACGCCAGTGTTGAATCGGCGTACCGGTCGCAGAGCACAACAGCGCCTTGGGCCAGCGCCGGCCTGATAACTTCCCGCACCAGTTGGGCCCGCGAGGCGCTGAAGAGCAGGATCTCCGCCTCCGGCGTCATGGCTGTGTTGTGGTGGGCCAGGAGGATCCGGCGGATTTGGTCGCCAATGGGGGTGCCGCCCGGCTCCCTGGTGAGCAGCACGTGGTGGCCGGCCCCCTGAAGCCGCTCGGCGATCCGCCTGGCCACGCTCGTCTTGCCCGCCCCTTCAGGCCCCTCGAACGTGATAAAAGTGCCCACTGCCCCCTTCCTCCCGGCTCTTGCCCTACAGGGTGTCGTTGGCGTAGATGCGCACCCGCCGGCGGGGCTCCTTCCCCAAGCTCCGGCTGATCAGGTTGGCCTGGCGGGCCAGTTCGTGTTGCAGCCGGCGAATGTAGGCGCTCTGGGGCGAGAGCTCCACGCTGGACGCCTGGCCGCTGAGGATGCGGTCGATGGCCTGGCGCGCCTCCTCGATGGCTTGGGCATAGGGGTCGGCCTCCACGGCCAGGCCGAAGATGTCGGCCAGGGCCTGCTCCATCTGGGTGACCGTGTTGGAGCGGAGCACGTAGACGGGCAGGCCACGCCGTTCGGCGTCGGCGATGAGCTGGGGCCGCTTGCGGTAGTAGCTCCGCAGGGTCATGAGCATGTCCGCCTCGCCGATGTCGTTGACGATCAAGACGGGCAGGCTCAGGGACTTGGCTGCCTGCTTGAGCCGGTTCTGGCTGAGGCCGTAGGGGAAGAGGCGCAAGGTGTTCTGCCGGCCCAGGGCGCGGCGGGCTTGGACGGCGACTGGCTCCGAGGAGGGGCTGCCGGCCGCCGGCACCGGCTCACTTCGCCGGCGGGTGAGGCCGCCGGCCTGCTGGAGCGTGGTGGTGGGCTCGATGGTGATCTCCTCGGTCTCGATCTTCCCCTCGCCGGCGCGCCGGCGCACCTCGGCCTTGAGGGGGTAGCCGCGCAACAGGGTGTCCACCGCTTGGGCCACGTCGTGGTGGATGACGAGGGTGTTGCGGTCCTGGATTTCCACCACGATGTCGAAAGTGGGAGGCGCCTTGCGCTCCAGGACGGTCTTCTGCGTGCGCCGGCGACGGGCCTCCTCGTCGGAGAGGGTGACGCTCTGGATGCCCCCCACCAGGTCGCAGAGGGTGGGGTTCATCAGCAAGTTGTCCAGGGTGTTGCCGTGGGCGGTGGCCACCAGCTGGACACCCCGCTCGGCGATGGTGCGGGCCGCTTGGGCCTCCAGCTCCCGGCCGATCTCGTCGATGATGATCACCTCGGGCATGTGGTTCTCCACGGCCTCGATCATCACCTCGTGTTGGAGCTCCGGGCGCGGCACCTGCATCCGGCGGGCCCGGCCGATGCCCGGGTGGGGGATGTCCCCGTCGCCGGCGATCTCGTTGGAGGTGTCCACCACGATGACGCGTTTCTTCTCCCCCAGCACGCGGGCCGTCTCGCGCAGCATGGTGGTCTTGCCCACGCCCGGGCGCCCCAGGAGCAGGATGTTGCGCCCGCTCTCCACGATGTCCCGGATGATGTCGATGGTGCCGAAGACGGCCCGCCCGACGCGGCAGGTGAGCCCCACGATCTCCCCCCGCCGGTTGCGGATGGCGCTGATGCGGTGGAGCGTGCGCTCGATGCCGGCCCGGTTGTCCCCGCCGAACTCGCCGATGCGGGTGACCACGTAGTCGATGTCCTCGGGGCTGATTTCCCGTTTGCTCAGAATCACGTCTCGGTCAGGAAAGCGAGCCTCCGGGGGGCGTCCCAAATCCATGACCACTTCGACGAGCTGGTCACAGTCCTCGAAGGCGTGCAACCGCTCGCGGATGCGCGGCGGCAGCACGGCTAACAGGGCCTCGATATCATCGGTGATCATTTGGCGTACCACGGATTCGTTCACACCTCCTCTGTGTTTATCACAGGTGTGGGCGCTGGCGCTCCCGGCGTCCGGCGCAGCGGGGCAGGCCCACGGCCGGAACAGGGGGGCGTCTGCCCTTCGCCCCGACGAAGGAGGAAAGTGGCTTGGGAGGAGAGGGGGCTAACCCGCTCGGCAGCGGACCGGTGAGCCGCCGCGGGGCGCGTCCCCTTCACCGGGACGGGTGCCGTGGTGTGGCGCACGAGAAGCTGGCGTGTCATGAGGTGGCGAAACCCACACTGCTCTAAGCTGTCGGCCAAATACCCCTCGTACTCGCGCACGTCGCAGAAGATGGGGCGCTCGGGCCACTCGGCCAGGAGGCCCAACGCCTCGTGCAGCAAGGGCTCCCGCAGGGTGCCCACCTCCGGGTGGAGGACCATTTTGAGCCAGTGGCCCCGTTTGCCCCGGGTGAGCCGCAGGTAGCCGGCCACCCGACCGCCCTGGCGCAGCACGTAACACCCCTCGCGCATGGCTCCCCACCGGCCGGCCGGCACGTCCGTGGACTCATCTCGGCCGTTGTGAGGGGCCTCGGCCTGTTGGACCACGGCCGGCGTGATCTCGTGGTAGAGGCGCTCGATGCCCCACACGTCCTCCGGCTCCTGGGGAGACCAGAGCGCGGCGGATCGCGCCGGCCGGACGCGGCACGAATCCAGCCGGTAGAGGCGGTCTTGGGCGTAGAGGGCGAAGCCGGCCTGGCGGAAGACCTCGACGGCCGCGTGGTCGTTGGCCGGGAGGTGGGCGAAGAGGCGGTGAGCGCCCAGTGTGCCGGCCACGTGGGCGCCCTCGTGGAGCAGGTGTTTCCAGAGCCACGTGGCTCCGCTGCGGTTCTCCAAGGAAGGGGCGATGAAGAGCACGTCCATGGCCGGGAGCCCCGAGCGCCGGTGAAATTGGACGAACCCCCACTGGGGGCGCCCCTGCTCCTGCCGTCGGAGCACCACGGTGAGCACACGCCGATGACGGGGCAGGAGACCGTAGGCCAGGGAGAGGAGGAAGGGTGAATTGGGCTCCAACACCGCGCTGCGTGTGTCCAAGCAGACACCGTGAGGTTGTAGCCGGTAGATGATCCAGAGGTCGCGTAGTCCGAGTTGGTGCATATCACGCCCGGTTCGCTCGGGGCCGCCGGCGTCGTGTGCGGCCAATGGCCCGCGGCCCTCCAGGGCCAGACCCAACCCTGTGGCGCCGCTCACAGATAGCGCCCCTACGTTCACATGATATCTACATTATACTCAAAGATGCGGTGCTTGAGAAAAGTCGGGGCGCACGGCTGTGTCAGGGCGTCGGCTTGATGCTCGGGTGGCAGGATCAAGTCCCAGGAGCTTGCCTCTTTCACCCCCAACCGAGTGGTAGGTTCTCCCAGATACCATCCTTCACCCCTCATCCCTCCTTTCACCCCCAACCGAATGGCAAGTTCCTCCAGATACTCGACCATGTCGCATTTGACGCCAGGTCAAGGGCGGGTACAATAGAAGCAATTAACAATTGTTAACATAGGTCTTAGCAGCAACAGGTGAGGAGACACGCTGTGGCCCTGGATGCGGCCATCGAGGCCGACGCACGACAACTGCAGCGCGTCCTGGAGCGCCACCGCGTGCCGGCCGTGGTGGAGGGAGCCAGCGCCGACGGGGACGGGGTGACCTTCTTCGTGCGCGCGCGCCGGCCCGTGGAGACGTGGCAGATCCGGGTGCTCGCCGAGGAACTGGCTCACGCGGTGGGGCGGCCCCACGTGGAAGTGGTCGAACACCCTCCCCTGGTCGTGCTCCGCATGGGGCCCCGGCCCCGCCCCATCTTCCTGGCCGATGTCTGGGAAGAGGTCGTGGCCGGGCCGGCCGGCACCGTGGTGCTCGGCAGGACGCCGGAAGGGCGGCCGCTTCATCTCAACCTGCTGCCCCGGCACCTGACGCCCGTGCTCATCAGCGGGGGGGCGCGGGCCGGCAAATCAGCCCTCCTGCGCCTCATCGGTCTGCAAGTGGCCTTGACCGCCTCTCCCCGAACGTGGCGTCTCGTGGTGGTCACCGGCCTGCGCCCCTCCCTCGTGGAGGCCCTGCGCACGCTGCCCCACATGTGGCATCCGCCAGGCAATGAGGCCCACCGCCGCCTTTTGCCCACCTTGACCGCCTTTTTGGCCGACCGCGGCCCGGT
This sequence comes from Ardenticatenaceae bacterium, assembly GCA_026989095.1. Classification (GTDB taxonomy): domain Bacteria; phylum Chloroflexota; class Anaerolineae; order Ardenticatenales; family Ardenticatenaceae; genus WFWG01. Next base: position 8,799 of record JALSKA010000106.1, on the reverse strand, counting down.
GGGCCACGGCGCGCGGTTGCTCGTCCTCCTCGATGACCTGGAGGACGTGTTGGCCGTTACGGGCCAAGCTGGCCGCGAAGCCCTGGCCTGGCTGTTGGAGGAGGGGCCTGCCGCTGGCGTGCGCACCGTGCTGGTGAGCCGGCGTGTGCACACCCTGTCGCCGCGGATCACCGACCGCTGTGCCGTTCACCTCGCCGGCCGGACCGACCCCGGCGTGCCCCTGCCCCACGAGTACGAGCACGTGCCCCTTGCCATGTGCCCCCTGCTGCCCGGCCAATTTCTCCTGCGCACGCCGTCGGACGTCCACCTCGTCCGCGCCGCGTGGGTGGGGCCGGCGGTCCTGCGCCGTCTCCTGGCCTGGTACCGTCGCCGGCGGCCAGTGGTCTACGCTCGCACCCTGCCGGCTCCCCCTGCTGTGCGCACTGGCGAGGAGGAGCCCGTGCCTTGGGACGCGGAGCCGGAGGTGCCCGAGCTGCGCTTCAATGGGGATGAAGAGCGGTGAACACACACCCGTTGGCTCACAGCCCCGTACCCCTCTCCGCCCGGCAGCGCCGGCTCCTGGAGCGCTACGTGGAGCTCCTGTTGGCCTGGAACCGCCGTGTGAACCTGACTGCTGCCGCTTCGGCCGAGGAGCTCTACACCCGCCATCTGCTGGACGCCCTTTCGCTGGTGCCCATCGTGGAGGCGCGGCTGATCCCCGGCCGGCTGGTGGACGTGGGCAGCGGGGCCGGCCTGCCGGGCGTGCCCCTGGCCGTGGCCAGGCCGGCGTGGCGCGTGACCTTGGTGGAGGCCACGGGCAAGAAAGTGCGCTTCCTGCGGGCTGTCGTGGCCGAGTTGGCCCTGGACAACGTGCAGGTGCGGCACGGGCGCGCTGAGGACGTGGCCCACGAGCGGGACCACCGGGAAGCGTATGACGTGGCCGTGGCGCGGGCCTTGGCGAAGCTGCCCGTTCTGCTGGAACTCTGCCTGCCCTTCGTGCGCGTGGGCGGATATGTGGTGGCGCCGAAGGGGCCCGAGCCGGACGAGGAGCTGAGAAGGGCCACGCGGGCGTTGGAGCTCTTGGGAGGTCACGTCGAAGAGGTGCTGCCCGTGCGCTTGCCACAGGTGTCTGGCACGCGCACCGTGATCCTCGTGCGCAAGGTGAGGCCCACGCCGGCCAACTATCCCCGTCCCCCCGGCCGGCCGGCCAAGCGCCCCCTGCTTCCCCAACAGGATTGATGCGGATTTGTGATATATCAAGTGCTTGACAAGAGGGGTGGGGGGGGGCAGTATAATAAGTTCAGTGAACTTACAAATCGGGCGTGCCGTTGGCCGGATGAGCTCACAGAGCACCGACGCAATTGTCCGGGGGGGATTCTAACCGCGTGGCACATGTCCACAGGGGTGTGCTCATCATCGAGGGGCCGCTGACGGCCGAGTTGGCCGACTGGCTGATGGTTGAAGGCTACGAGGTCATGACGGCTCGTGTGGCCGATGTCGTCCAGCGGGTTCATTGGCGGCCCTTCGTCGCCGTCATCGTGGACATTTGGGCACCCGGCATGGAGATGACAGCCTACCGGAAACTGCTGGACATGGCTCAAGTTCCCCTCTTCGTCGTGCTCCCGCCCCTCGCCTCCCACCACCGGGTGACATTCGTTCCCCTTGCGGCCCCACACGGTCGGTTTGCGCCCCTGCTCCAACTGCTGAACGAGCGGCTAGGCGGGGGCGAACCGCTGGCGGCCGGCGCCGGCAGCGTGGAACGTCAACGTGTGCGCGTGGGCGATGTGGAGATCGACCTTGCCCGCTGGCAGGTGATGCGGGGAAGGCGCGAGATCTCCCTGACGCCCACGGAATTCCGCTTCCTCCTCCACCTGATCACCAACGCCCACCGCGCCGTGAGCTACGATGAGCTGTTGCAGGCCATTTGGGGGTATCCGAGCACGGGCGCGGGCGACCACAAGTTGGTGGTCAACTTGGCCTCACGGCTCCGGCGGAAGTTGGGCGAGGGAGTCTTTCGCAACGTGCGGGGTTATGGGTATCGGCTGCGCTCCTACTGCCGGACGGTGCAAGACGGGCCTACCACCGATGACGACGGCCGCAATTGTCGGTGAGTGAAGCGCTCTGCCGCGAAGTGCCGGCAGCACCTGAGTTGGCGTCGGCCTTGGGGGCAAAGTGGCCCCCGAGTGGAGTTCATCAGCCCGGGAACTCACTGCCGTCGCCGTCACAACCACATGACACCCTCACCGAGTTACGCCCACGCTCTCGCTACACCCGCCTTTCAGAACGATCCCGGGACCACAAGTGAAGATCTCAGGGACTTGTGACGTGGTTTGGGATCGGCCCACACAGGCGCACACGTGCATGTGGGGCACGTGGCTTGTTCTGTGCCCTCAAAGGGGCCCCTGAACCACGCCCAAGCCGGCGCCGGTGGCACAGAGCACCGGGAGCAATCTGCACGTCATCTGGCCGAACCTTCGTGTTCCCCTTGGCTCTGTGTGAGTGGCCAACTCCAACGGAAAGGGGGTGAGAGAAGGCGCCTCAACACTGGATGGCGGTGTGGCATGAGTGGACCCGTAGACATGTGCGGAGGCATTGACATGAGGAAACACCTGTATCGGGCGTTCATCGTGCTGATGGTGGTGTTGACCGCCAACACGGTTGTGCGCGCACGCGCCGTCGAGGAGATCGCGCCACTTCTGAACGCCAACTCTCCACGCGCGATACCCGGCCAGTACATCGTCGTTTTGAAGGAGGATGCCCTCACAGCCCAGGCGGCCGTGGAGGCTTCGGTCGCCGCCATGGGGGGTGATGTCCGGTACGAATACAGGGCGGCGTTGCGGGGATTTGCGGCCACCCTGCCGGATGCCGCCTTGGAAGCCCTGCGGCGGGACCCTGCCGTCGCCTACATCGAAGCGGACCAAATGGCCACCATCGTGGACGATGTGAGCGCCGAGGCCATCCAACAGCCGGCCACGTGGGGGCTCGACCGCATCGATCAACGCAATCTGCCCCTCGACAACACCTACACCTACGTGGCAACCGGCCAAGGGGTGAGTGTCTACGTCATCGACACGGGAATCCGGCGCACCCACCGGGAGTTCGCAGGGCGGGCCTTTCACGGCTTCTCCGCCTTCAATGACGGACGGGGCTCCGATGATTGCAACGGACATGGCACCCATGTGGCCGGCACCATAGGCGGCAGCGTCTATGGGGTGGCCAAGGACGTGCGCCTCTACGCCGTGCGTGTGCTCGACTGTGGCGGAAGCGGAAGCTACTCGGGCATCATCGCCGGCGTGGACTGGGTGACCCAAAATGCCCGTCTGCCGGCCGTGGCCAACATGAGCCTGGGCGGAGGAGCATCGGCTGCGCTCGACCAAGCCGTTCGCGCCTCCGTGGCCGCGGGCATCGTCTACGCCGTCGCCGCCGGCAACGACAATGCCAGTGCCTGTGCCTACTCCCCGGCCCGGGTGGCCGAGGCGTTGACCGTGGGAGCCACGACATCCTCGGACAGGCGCTCCTCGTTCTCCAATTACGGCACCTGCGTGGACATCTTCGCGCCCGGTTCCAGCATCCAATCCGCGTGGTACACCGGCGACACGGCCGTCCGAACGCTGAGCGGCACCTCGATGGCCTCGCCACACGTGGCCGGCGTGGCCGCCCTCTATCTGGAATCGAATCCAAACGCCACGCCACCTCAAGTCCTCGACGCGCTCGTTCAGGGAGGCACGCCTAACAAGATCGCCAACGCGGGCCCAGGGTCGCCCAATGTGCTGCTCTACTCGCTGCTCGGCGTTGGGAACCCACCCACTCCCACACCGCCGCCACTGCCCACGGCCACGCCGCCGAACACCTGCACGGCGCCGCCGTGGGACCCCGGCGCCATTTACACGCAGGGGGACATCGTCTCCCACAACGGCCGTCTCTGGCGGGCCAAGTGGTGGACGCGGGGAGAGGAGCCCGGCACCACGGGCCAGTGGGGCGTTTGGGAGGACTTGGGGCCCTGCAATGGGGGCGGGCCGACGCCCACGCCCACACCTCCGGTCTCCACGCCCACGCCCGAGCCTCCGGCTCCCACACCCACACCGCCGGGTGATGTGGCCGCCTGGCAGCCTTACGTGAACTATGCAGTGGGCGACCGGGTGGTCTACCAGGGGCGGGTCTACCGCTCCCTTCAGGCCCACACTTCACTGCCGGGCTGGGAGCCACCCAATACGCCGGCCCTGTGGGCCCCCGAGTCCTAAGCCGTACACGCTGTCGCAGGTCGTGGAGGGCGTTCCCGGCCGGACGGATGTGGCCGGGAACGCCGGTTGGTTTGGCCTCATCGCCTGAAAAAAACGTCGTGAACGAGGGGAAAAGGGGGAAAACAATGTGCCTTCACCGTGCGAAAATATTCGTGCTCGTTCTCGCTGTGGGCGTGATGGGGGTGGTGATCTGGGGAACACAAAATGTCTCGGCTCAAGCCACGCCGGCCTGGGAGCCGTACACTTCATATGTGGCCGGTGACCTTGTCACGTATAACGGCCAAACCTACCAGGCCCTTCAGGCCCACACCTCGCTGCCCGGCTGGGAACCTCCCAGCGTGCCCGCCCTCTGGCAGCCGGTAGGGGGTGGGCTGCCCACGCCGACTCAAAGTGTCCCCACGCCCACAACACAGCCCACCAACACGCCCGTGCCAACGGTGACGCCCGTCGTGCCCTCTCCGACGCCCGCCATTCCGACGGCGACGCCATCGTCAACGCCTTCACCTCAACCCACGGCCACGCCGCCGAACGCCTGCGCGGCGCCGCCGTGGGACCCCGGCGCCGTCTACACGCAGGGGGACGCCGTCTCCCACAACGGCCGGCTCTGGCGGGCCAAGTGGTGGACGCGGGGAGAGGAGCCCGGCACCACGGGCCAATGGGGCGTCTGGGAGGACTTGGGGCCCTGCAACGGGGGCGGGCCGACGCCCACGCCCACGCCTTCTCTGCCACCGGCAACGCCCACGCCCGTGCCGCCGACGCCCACGGCCACAGCCACGCCCGTTCCGGGACGCCAGGATGAACTCGACATCACGTATATCACGATCTTCGATGATGGAGTCACCTTTGAGGGGCGGGCCACGTTGCGCAACCCCAATGCCACGTATGTGTGGAACGGCAGCTTCTTCGCCGTGCGTGCCGTCACGTTCCGCACCTCGTCTCAGGTGCAGAGCATCCAGTTCGGCGAAGGTGGCGCGCCCACATTCACTGTGGAGGGCGACCTGGTGCGCGTGGACTTGGGCTACAAGAGCCTCTTCCCCTTGGGAACATCTGTGGACCTCATCATCCGGGGCACAAAGCAGGGCAATCAGCCCGTTCCCACGGACTTCCGCGCCGAGTATGTCCGTGGGGACGTCATCTACCCGCCCGATGTGCCCCTGCCGGCGAGCTGGTATCCAGGCAAAGTGGACCTGACTGCGGAGGACCTCATCGCCGACCCACAGCAGTATTATGACCCGGCGGCCACGCCCGTTCAGGACACGTTGATGCTCTACAACCCGCCGAACCCCACCCAAGTCCAGATTGGTTTGGCCTCTTCCACCGGGTATCCGGTCAACGGCTCCACCGACGCGCGGGCGTGGATTCCCACCAAGTACATGGCCATGGGGTTGGCCTTCGCCCAGGAGCGGTTTGGGCTCAATCCCAACTACCTGGCCGCCCTGAGCACCAAGGAGAACTGGGGGGCGGCGGTCACCCAGGACCCCGCTTTTAACGGCCTGCGCGTCATCATCGACGGTCAGGAGTGGACCTGGCCAATCGTGATCGATCACCCGGATGGCCCGTACCAGGTGGAGGCGGGCAACTTCAACGACCTGGTCAAGTTCTTCCCCGACTATTTCCCGCCCAACGCCGCCCACGACGACTACACCAAAGTCTCGGCGGACATGGCCGATCCCCACTGGGTGACCTCGGCTGCGGTGGCGGCCATCAGCCTGGTAGTCACCAAGGAGATGCTCAGTGCCGTTCCCGAGGCCCAGTACAACGAGTTCATGGCCAATGCGCGAGACCCGTGGGCCGAGATGGCGGTGCTCACCTTTGCCTACAACCGCGGTATGGGCTCCTTGGAGGCGAAAAAGCTCTTCTCCGACAACCGGCAGGCCGCCCTGAACTCGGCCGACATTGCCGCCGACTTCGACATGGGGGGCTTTGCGGCTCACGTGCCCACCGTGCGGGCTATCACAGCGGCGATGAACGCCGAGACGGCGAACATCTACGATGCCCAGCTCACGTGGGCGGATGTCGAAACGTTCTTCACCACCGTGCGCGCCCACTTCTTCGCCAACGGCGTGCCCACGGACGCCGAGTGGGCCGCCATGATGGACGACGTGCAGCGAGCCTTCAACGTGCTGGCCGGCCATTGGGGCGGATCAACGATCTCCTTCCGCTACGACTTCTTGACCCTCCTGCGCGTGGCCGAGCGCCACTGGCCGGCGCCCAAGCACCCGCGGCCGACCGGTGCCGACTGGTACTACCGGGTGGGGAACCTTCAACCCTAAGACGCCAAGGGCGCGGACCACGAGGGTCCGCGCCCGGCTTCTTCAACGGCGGTTCCTCCGCCTGACGCCGGTCGTCGAGCGGCGGGGCCGGCCGGCGCCCTTTTGGGGCGATGGCGCCGAACGCTCCTCCCTTGAGCGTGAGCGCCGCGTGCCGCTGCGGGTGGCCGTGGCCCGGTGATCCGCGGACGATGAGCGCCGGGCTTCTCCGCCTGCTCGGTGACGCCACACGCACAGGCTTACCACCGCGTCTCCCTTTGCCACCGAGATGATCGAGGTGCCGGCGGTTGCACGGCCCCGGAAGGGAATGTCGGCGGCGGAGACGAGCACACCTTTCCGCCGGGTGCGCAGGAGCAGGCGGTCACTGTCGGAGAGCACGGCCGCGGCCACGGGGGGGCCGCTTCGGCGGGAAATCTTGAAGGCCACCACTCCCTTGCCGTAGCGCCGCTGGGCCGGAAATTCGGTCACAGCCACGCGCTTCGCATATCCGTGCTCGCTCACCAGAACGGCCGATGGCCCCTGGCCGGACAACCCGGCGCCGATGATGTGGTCATCCGCGCTGTCCAGCTTCATGCCCAGCACGCCGGTGGCCCCGGCGCCCATCGGCCGCACGTCCGCGAGGGGAAAGCGTATGGCGCGGCCGGCGCGCGTGAAGAGCAAGAGAAACTCCTCCTCCTCGCCGCTCAGGCCGACCCAAACGACCTCGTCGCCGCTACTCCAGGAAAAAAGGCGCGTGCCGTTCGTCACGGAGGCGATGTCCTGACCGGCCACCCGCATCACCCGTCCTTGCCGGCTCACGAGCACGAGGGAGAGGGCCTCCGGCCGCTCGCGGGGCACGTTTACCAGGGCCACCGCGGAACGTCGCCCGAAGCCGCTCAGCCACCGGCCGAGGGTCACCGGCACCGTGCCAGGCGCCTGGGGAACCTGGTGAACGGGCCGCTGCCACCCGAGCCCGTCGGCGGTGACGATCAGGAGATCGTGGCGGTTGTGGGCCGTCTGGACCAGGACGAACTGGCCGGCCGAACGGGGACGATGGGCGGCGTTGACGGTCCGCGCGATTTCACCTTTGAGGCCGAGGGTCAGCACGACCTCGGCGTCGGCGATGAGCTCCTCCTGGCTCACCTGGCCGGTGTACTCGGCCTCGACGATGCGGGTGCGGCGCTGATCCCCATACGTGCGTTTGAGGCGTTGCAGTTCCTCGCGGATGGTCTCTCTGATTTTCCCCGGGTCGGCCAGCAGGGCCTCCAAGTGGGCGATCTGTGTGCGGGTTTCCCGGTACTCGGCCTCCACCTTGCGCCGTTCCAGGGCGGCCAGGCGGCGCAGGGGCATCTCCAGGATGGCCGAGGCCTGCTGATCGGTCAACTTGAAGCGGCGTCGCAAGTTCCTGTGGGCCGTCTCGCTGCTGCGCGAGCGCCTGATCGTCTCGATCACGGCGTCGATTTGGTCCAGGGCGATGCGCAGGCCCTCCAGAATGTGTGCCCGCCGGCGCGCGCGGGCCAGCTCGTGTTCGCTGCGCCGGCGCACCACCTCGATGCGGTGTTCGAGAAAGAGGGTAAGGGCGCTCTTGAGGGTGAGGGTGCGCGGCCGGCCGTCCACGAGGGCCAACATGATCACGCCGAAAGTCTGGCGGAGCGGGGTGAGCTTGAAGAGCTGTTCGAGCACCTGGGATGGATCGGCGTTGCGGGAGAGCTCGATGACGACCCTCATGCCCTGGCGGTCGCTCTCGTCGCGGAGGTCGGTGATGTTGTTCAGTTTCCCCTCCCGCACGAGGTGAGCGATGCGCTCGATGAGGTTGGCCTTGTTGACCTGGTAGGGCAGCTCGGTGATCACAATGCGGTGCCGGCCACGGCTCATGGCCTCGATGTGCGTGCGCCCTTGGACTACAAGGTGGCCTCGGCCGGTCGAGTAGGCGTTGAGAATGGTGTCCGTGCCCTGGTGTCGGCCGTCATGGCGATACCGGTACACGATGCCGCCCGTGGGAAAATCGGGCCCCTTGACGAAGCGCATCAGGTCCTCGGCCGAGACCTGTTCGATCTGCTCGTAGTGGTCGATCAAGTAACAGAGGGCATCGCAGACTTCGCCCAAGTTGTGGGGCGGGATGTTGGTGGCCATGCCCACGGCAATGCCGCCGGCCCCGTTGATCAGGAGGTTGGGGAGCGTGGCCGGGAGCACCGTGGGCTCTTGGAGGGAGCCGTCGAAGTTGTCCACGAAGTCCACCGTCTCCTTCTCGATGTCGGCCAGCATCTCCATGGCCATGGGCGCCAGCCGGGCCTCGGTGTAGCGCATGGCCGCCGGCGCGTCCCCGTCCA
>JALSKA010000105.1 GCA_026989095.1 Ardenticatenaceae bacterium | reverse complement strand
CCTCGCGCCTCTACCGGGCCCTGGTGGACGGCGGCCTGGCCGCCGCCGTGGGCACGAGCCTCTTCCCCACCGTGGACCCCTACCTCTACACCATCACGGTCACGCTGTTGCCCAAGAGCGACCCCCAGCAGGTGGAAGAGGTGCTCTTCGAGGAAGTGGACCGCCTCGGCCAGGAGCCGATCCCCCCCCAAGAGCTGGAGAAGGCCAAGAAACAAATGCGCGCCCAATTCGCCTTCAGCACGGAGAGCGTGTCCAGCCAAGCCTACTGGCTCGGCTTTGCCAGCACCATCGCCGACGTGGACTGGTTCACCGGCTACTTGGAGCGCCTCGAGCGCGTGACCGCGGAGGGCGTTCGGCAGGTGGCTCAGGCTTACCTGAACGCCACCAGGAGGACGGTGGGGTGGTACGAGCCCGAACAAACCGAAGCCCAGGAGTGAACAATGCACACATCACCTTCCCCCAGCGCACACACCCTGCCCGGGCCGGACACCATTGCCCACCGCACCCTGCCCAACGGCATGACCCTCCTGGCCCGGGAGAACTTCGTCAGCCAGGCCGTCTTCGTGGCCGGCTTCTTGCGGGCGGGCGCCCAGGACGAGCCCGCCGAGCTGGCCGGCCTCGCCTCCCTGACGGCCGCCCTGCTCACCAGGGGCACGCGCGCCCACTCCTATGACGAGATCAACGAGCGCGTGGAGAGCGTGGGCGCCAGCCTGCGCGTTGTGGGCGCCACGCACACGACGACCTTTTCCGTCAAGGGATTGGCCGAGGACGTTGTGCCCCTGCTCGACCTGCTCTTCGAGGTCCTGAGCGCCCCCACCTTTCCCGAGGAGCACGTGGCGCGCGTGAAGCAGCAGCGCCTGACGGCCCTGCGGGAGCGAGAACACGACACCGGTGCCCAAGCCACGCTCGCCTTCTTCGAGCGGGCCTATCCGCCCGGGCACCCCTATCACACGCCCACGTCCGGCCACGTCCACACCGTGGAACCCATCACCCGTGACGACTTGGTGCGCTTCTTCGAGACTCACTACGAGCCCAGAGGCGGGGCTGTGGTGATGGTCGGCGCCATGCCGGCCGACCGGGCCCTCGACGTGTTGGAGCGCACCTTTGGGGCGTGGGAACCCAAGACAAATCGCACGCGGGCCCCCATCCCCGAGGTGCCGTCCACCCGGCCGTCCGAAGAGGTCGTCGTGCCCGTTGCCGGGAAATCCCAGAGCGACATCGTGGTGGGCGCGCCGGCCATGCCCGTCACCCACCCGGACTACCTGCCCGCGTCCGTGGCCAACGCCGTGTTGGGCGTCTTCGGCCTGATGGGGCGCTTGGGCAAGAACGTGCGTGACCGGGAGGGGCTCGCCTATTACGCCCACAGCGTGCTCCGCCGCTCTCCCGTCAGCGCGCCCTGGTACGCCGTGGCCGGCGTGGCCCCCGAAATGGTGGAGCGCGCCGTGGCGCTGATCCGCGACGAAATTCGACGCTTGGGCGAGGAGCTCGTCCCCGACGAGGAACTCGACGACAACAAGTCCTACATCGTGGGCTCCCTGCCGTTGCGCCTGGAGACCAACGAGGGCATGGCTTCGGCCATCCTCGACCTGGTGCGGTATGACCTGGGGCTCGACTACCTCCAGCGCCTGCCGGAGCGCATCTGGAGCGTGGATGCCGAGGCCGTGCGCCGGGTGGCGGCCACCTACTTGCGCCCCGAGTCCTGCGTGGTGGCCGTGGCCGGCCCGCCTCGAACGTAGCCCACGTGGCCGAAACCTCGGCGTGAGCGCGGACAACAGGGTGCCCGCGTGAGAAATGTCCCCAGCAACCACAACACTCTAGGAGATGAGCGTTGGCCGGCGATGGCGCTGGCAGTTGGCGTTGACATCATCGAAGTGGCCCGCATTGGGGCCGTGCTCGAGCGGCACGGCCGGCGCTTCTTGGACCGCGTCTTCACGCCGGCCGAACAAGCCCACTGTGGTGGCCGGGTCGCCTGCCTGGCCGCACGGTGGGCGGCCAAGGAGGCCGTCTCCAAGGCCCTGGGGTGTGGCATCGGCGATGTGGCGTGGCGGGAGATCGAAGTCCTGGCCGACGAGCGCCGGATGCCCGTGATCCGCCTGAGCGGGGCGGCCGCCCGCCTGGCGTCTGAGCGGCACATTCGGGGGTGGGCGGTGAGCCTCTCTCACACCCGGAAATACGCTGTGGCCTTCGTGGTGGCGTGGCAATGACACGCGCGGAACAGGACGTGAACCTCCAGAGGAGACCGGTGCCGAAGCCGCGCTTCGCGTTCCACGAGCTGGCGCGGGAGCCGGTTGCTGTGACCACGGCCGACGGGTGGACGCTGCGCGCCGAGGCCGTGGAGCCGCCCCGCTACGAGGCCGTCCTGGTGGTGGGCCACGCCATGATGACCAACCGCCGGCGCATGGATTGGCCGCCCGGCAGAGGGTTGGTCAGCACGTTGGCCCAGCACGGCTTTGCCGTCCTCAACGCCGACTTGCGGGGCCACGGCGAGAGCACGCCCAGCGCCGGCCGACACGTGGACTGGTCGTACGATGACCTTGTCTTCCAGGACACACCGGCCCTCATCGCCTTTGCGCGCGGGCGGTGGCCCGGTGTGCCCCTCGCCCTGGTGGGACACTCCCTCTTCGGCCACGTGGCCGCCGCCCACGTGGCCATGTCTCCCGAGACGCCCGTACAGGCCCTTGTGGGGCTGGCGGCCAACGTCTGGCTGCGCCACTTGGAGCCGGACCGCCGGCGCTGGTGGCGCAAGCGCCTCTACGCCGAGGTGGTGGCCCTCATCGTGGCCCTCTTCGGATACGCGCCCGTGCGCCTGTTGCGCCAGGGCACGGACGACGAGGCGGCCACCTACTTCCGCCAGCTCGTGGGCTGGATTCGCTCCGGGCGCTGGACCACGCTGGACGGCCGCGACTACCTGGCCGCTCTCAGCTCGGCCCGGATTCCTGCCCTCAACGTGGTGGGCGCGCGGGACGACTTCCTGTGTGCGCCCGAGAACGCGGCCCGCATGTGGGCTCACTGGGGAGGCCCCTTCGAGCAGTGGGTGATCGACCACATTTGGGGCTTGCGCTACGTGCCGGGCCACATGGGCGTTGCCATGAACCCGGCCTGCCGCTCGGTGTGGCACCGCGTGGCGGCTTGGCTGCGCGCTGCCTTGGGCGTGGACATGGGAGGAGCGTGAAAGTGGCCCTCAGCCGGTGGAGAACGCTGCTGCGCCTGCTCGGCTACTTGCGGCCCTACGGCTGGCGCGTTGCGCTGGCCTATGGCTCCATGTTCGCCGTCATCGGGCTCAACCTGATCGTGCCCTGGATCGTGCGCGATGTCATCGACCGCGGGCTCGCGCGGGGAGACCGGCCCTTCCTCCTCGTCGCGGCCGGCCTCATTATGGGGATTGCCTTAGTGCGGGCGGTCTTCGGGGGCCTCCAGATGTACTTTGGCGAGTGGCTCTCCTTCCGGGTGGCGTATGACCTGCGCAATGCCATCTACCGACACCTCCAGCGCCTCTCCTTCTCCTTCTACGACTCCGCCCAGACGGGCGACCTGATGAGCCGGGTCACGGCCGACGTGGAACAGACCCAGCGCTTCACCGGCATGGGCCTGATGCAATTGACGAACGTCCTCCTGCTCGTGAGCGCTGTGGTGATCATCCTCCTGCGGGCGAACGCCCGGCTGGCCCTGGTGGCCCTCCTCCCCTTTCCCGTGCTCTTCTTCCTCGTCGTCCGCCTGTCGCGCACCCTTCGTCCCTTGGCCCATGCCATCCAAGTGCGGCTGGGGCGCTTGGGCATCGTCATGCAGGAGAGCCTGACGGGCATTCGGGTGGTCAAGGCATTTGCCCAGGAACCCCACGAGCTGGAGAAGTTCAGGCGGGAAAACGAGGCCTTCTACCGCCAGCGGGTAACGTTGGTTGACCGGTGGGTGGAGAACTTTTCCACCATGCAGCTCTTCCTCGCCGTGGGGGTGGGGCTGGTGCTCTGGTTTGGCGGGCGCGAGGTCCTGCGCGGCACGGTGACGGTGGGCACCCTCTTCGCCTTCATCTCGTACATCGGGCAGCTTGCCCAACCGATCCGCCAGCTCGGCTTCCTGATCAGCCGGGCCACCGACGCCGTGGCCAGCGCCGAGCGCATCTTCGAGATTCTCGACGTGCCCCCGGACGTGCGCGAACGCCCCGGCGCGGTCGAGTTGCCCAAGTTGCGGGGCCACGTGCGGTTCGAGGGGGTCTCCTTCGCGTACACCGAAGGGCACCCTGTGCTGCACGATATCTCCTTCGAGGTCAGGCCGGGGCAGGTCGTGGCCCTGATCGGCCCCACGGGCTCGGGCAAGAGCACCCTGACTGCGCTCATCCCCCGCTTCTACGACGTGACGGCCGGCCGGGTGCTGGTGGACGGCCACGACGTGCGGGATGTGACCTTGGAGAGCTTGCGCCGCCAGATCGGCATCGTGCTCCAGGACACCTTCCTCTTCAGCACCACTATTCACGAGAACATCGCCTACGGCCGGCCCGATGCCAGCCGAGAAGAGGTGATCGAGGCGGCCAAGGCCGCCCACGCCCACGAGTTCATCGTCGCCCTGCCCGAGGGCTACGACACCCGCGTCGGCGAGCGGGGCGTGACGCTCTCGGGCGGACAGCGGCAGCGCATTGCCATTGCCCGTGCTCTGCTCATGGACCCGCGCATCCTGATCTTGGACGACGCCACCTCGAGCGTGGACACGGAGACCGAGTATCTGATCCAACAGGCCCTGGCCCGGCTCATGCGGGGGCGCACCACATTTCTCATTGCCCAGCGGCTCCTGAGCGTCAAGGAGGCGGACCTGATTCTCGTGTTGGACCGGGGGCGCGTCGTCCAGCGGGGCACGCACGAGGAGTTGGTGCGCGTTGAGGGCGTGTACCGGCAAATCTACGACATGCAGCTCCGCGAGCAGGAGCGCCTGGCGGCCTTTCACGCCCCCGGCAGCGGGCGCTGGCCCTGGTTCACCAAGAACTGATGGCCCATTGATTTGCCGGGTGGCATTGGCCGGATGACTATTGCCCTTTTCGTGGGAGGACGGCCCGAATGCGAACAACGCACGCGCCAGGACGGGGACACGTGCCCAATGTTGTGAGGTTAGCCCTGGCTCACCGCAACCTGACGGTGTTGCTGGTGGCCATTGTCACGATGGAGCTGGTGCGGGGCATCGAGGAGATCGCCCTCTTGCCCCTCTTCCTCACCGAAGTGCGGGGAGAGGGCACCGGCTTGGCCGGCCTGACGATCACGGCCTACTTGGCCGCCGACGTGGCCGTGCGCACGCCGGCCGGTTGGCTGGCCGACCGCTTCGGCCGCAAGAGGATGCTCCTGCTCGGCCTGGTGCTTTCCCTCGTGCCCTTGCCCTTCATGCTCTGGACGCGCCACACGGGCCTGCTCCTTCTCCTCAACGCCGTGTTGGGGGTGGGCGCCGGCACCGCTTGGCCGGCCGTCTACGCGGCCGTGGCCGACACCTATGGGGCTGGCCGGCGGGGGCTCATCATGGGCATTCTGAACACCGTCATGCTGGGCGGCCTGGCCAGCGGCCCCATTGTGGGCAACGTGCTCGTGGATCGCCTCGGCTTCACGGCCACGTTTCTGGTGTGCATGGGGCTCATGGCCGGCGCCATCGTGTTCGTGGCCGCTTGGATGCAGGAGACCCACGGCGGCGGCACGTGGGCCCACTCGTGGGAGGCGACGTGGCGGGGCATTGGCCTGCTCTGGCGGGGCGAGCTGCTCGTGCTGGCCCTGATCGCCGTCTCCATGACCTTGGGCCTGACCACCATCTTACCCGTGCTCAACCTCTTCGGCCTCCACGTGCTCGGCCTCACCCTGACCCAATTGGCCCTGCTGATGGTCGTGCCGGCCGGCGTGGCGGCCGTGGCCCTGGTGGTCCTGGGCCACGCCGCGGACCGCTACGGCCGCAAGCCCCTGCTCGTGGTGGGCATGGCGGCCATGGCCGTCCCCTTCCTGCTCTCCCCCATTTCGACCAATCCGCTGGTGGTCATGGCGGGGGCCACGGTGGCCGGTTTGGGTTACGCGGCGGCCGTGCCGGCCTGGAACGCCCTGATGATGGACCGCGTGACGGCCCAGTCGAACCACCACGGCCTGCTCTTCGGCGGGGTGGCCGCGGTTCAGGGGCTGGGCCTCACCTTTGGGCCCACGCTGGGCGGCGTGCTCTGGCAATACGTGGGCCCCTACGCGCCCCTCATGGCCGTGGGCATCATCTTCACGGCCGGCTTCGTCCTCTCCACCTTCACCCGCGACACGCTCAACGCCCCGTCACCCCGCCGATGACACCTGCTGCTTCCAGCCGGCGTATCTCCTCGGCCGGGAGGCCCAGTTCGCCCTCCAGGATCTCGGCCGTGTGCTGTCCCGCGTTGGGAGCCGGCGAGGGCTCAGCAGCAGGTGTGAGGGAGAAGCGCACGGGGAAACGGGCGTAGGGAAGGCCATCCTCGTCCCAGGCGACGCTCCGACGGGCCCGCACGTGGGCGTCGTCGAGGGCCTCTGCCAGGGAGCGCACGGGTGTGACGGGCACCTCCTCCGGCGACAGGCGGGCCAGCCACGTCTCCAACGTGTGGGCGCGGAAGACGGCCCGCACCTCGGGCAGGGCCGAGCTGTCGAAGGCCCGCGCCACCAGGTCCGGTCGCTCCAACGCCTCGCACACGCGCTGCCAGAACTTGGGCTCCAGGGCGCCCACGGCCAGGAAGTGGCCGTCGGCCGTCTCGTAGACGTTGTAGCAGGGCGCGCCGCCGGTGAGCAGGCCGGCGCCCAGGCCCAGCGCCTCCAAGTGGGGCGTGTGGCTCAGGGGGAGGAGCAGGTATGTCCACGCCAGGGCACCGTCCAGCATGGCCACGTCCAGGTGTTGGCCCTTGCCCGTGGCCTCGCGGGCCAGCAGGGCGGCCAGAATGGCGACGAGGGCGGGGAAGGTGCCCCCGCCCACGTCGGCCAGTTGCACGGGGAGCAAGTGGGGCAGGCCGTCGTGGCCCCGGTTGTGCTCCAGCAGGCCGGCCAAGGCCAAGTAGTTGTTGTCGTGGCCTGGCCTGTGGGCGTAGGGCCCCTCCTGGCCGTAGCCGCTGATGCTACAGTAGATCAGCCGGGGGTTCACGGCCCGCAGCGTGGCGTAGTCGGCGCCCAAGCGGGCCATCACGCCGGGGCGGAATCCCTCCACCAACACGTCGGCCGTGTGCGCCAGGCGGTGCAGGAGGGCCTGTCCTTCCGGGTGCTTCAAGTTGATGGCCACGGAGCGCTTGTGGCGGTTGAGCGCCGCGCGGTAGGGATTGGCCCGCTCGCGGAGCATGGTCAGGCCGCCTGCGGGCGGCTCGGGCGGCTCCACCTTGATGACATCGGCCCCCAGGAAAGCAAGCCACATGGTGGTGAGCTCGCCCGGCAGGAGGTGGGCGAGGTCGAGCACGCGGTAGCCGGCCAGGGGAGGTCTCATGGCCACCCTCAGATGCCGTATCCGCCGGTGACTTCCAACACGTGGCCCGTGACGTAGGAGGCCAGCGGCGAGGCCAGGAAGAGGACGGCGCCGGCGGCCTCCTCGGGCGTGCCCGCGCGGCCCAGCGGGATGAGCATGGGAATCAGCTCCCGCCGTGCCTCGGGAATGCCGATGGCGATCTTGCGGCCGGCCACTTCCACCGTCTCGCCCTTCTCCTTGGGCTGGGTGAGGCGGGTGTCGATGTAGCCGAAGGCCACGGCGTTGCAGCGAATGCCGAAGCGTCCCCACTCCTTGGCCACCGTCTTCGTGAGGCCCACGATGCCCATCTTGGCCGTGGCGTAGTTGGCCTGGCCGGCGTTGCCGTGCAGGCCCGAGGTGGAGGAGACGTTGATGATGCAGCGGGGCTCCGGCGTGCGCCCCTCGGCCAGTTCCTGCTTGGCCACGTCGCGCATGTAGGGCGCCGCGGCCCGGATGAGGCGGAAGGGGGCCGTGGCGTGAACGTCGAGGATCGTCTGCCACTGCTCGTCCGTCATCTTGTGAATGACCCCGTCCCACGTGAAGCCGGCGTTGTTCACCAGGATGTTGAGCTTGCCGAAGGTCTCCACAGCAGTGCGCACGATGGTTTCGGGAAAGTCGGGCGCGGTCACGTCGCCGGGCACGGCGATGGCCTCTCCCCCGGCCTCCCGGATGGCGGCCACAACGGCCTCAGCCGGCTCGGCGTTGAGGTCGTTGACCACCACTTTGGCCCCCTCGCGGGCAAAGAGGGTGGCCGTGGCCGCGCCGATGCCCCGGCCGGCGCCCGTGATGAGGGCAACTTGTCCGTCGAGCAATCCTGCCATGATGTGCCTCCTTGCACGAGTGTTGAGGGGTGATGCTTTGGTCGGTCCCCGGTCAGGGGTTCTGTCGTTCCTGCCGGTGGGTTTCCGCGTATTGTTGCCCCAACATGACGGCTTCGCTCCGCGAGCGCACGCCCAGCTTGGAGTAGATGCGGCTGATGTAGTTCCGCACCGTCTGGTAGGCGAGGCCAAGTTCCTCGGCGATCTCACTATTCGAGTACCCTTGGGCAATGAGCCGCAACACGTCCCGCTCCCTGGGCGTCAGGTCGGGCTCGGGAAGGCGGTGTGGCCGGCGCACCAGGCGGGAGAGCTTGTCGGCGATGGTGCGACTGTACCAGACGCCCCCTTCCACCACGGTGCGGATGGCCTTGACGATGGAATCGGGCATCTCGTCCTTGAGAATGTACCCGCTGATCCGCGATCCGACGGCCAGGCGGATGTACGCCTCCTCATCGTAGGCGGTGAGCACGATGATGTGAATGTGAGGGTGATGGGTTTGAAGGCGTTCGATCACTTCGGCCGGGGGAGGGCCGGGGATGCGCAAGTCCAGGAGGACCACGTCCGGCTTCAACTCGGCACATTTCGCCTCCAGGCCGACGGTGTTGGCGGCCTCTCCCACGATGTCAATGCCCTCCTCCTCTTCTAACACGCTGTAGACGCCTGCTCTGATGAGCGGATGATCGTCAACCAGGAGAACGCGGATAGGTCGGGACATGGGCCGGCTCCTTTTCCAGGGGAATGGTGACGAGGATGCGGGTGCCTCGGCCTGGGCGGGTCTCAATGTCACACGTGCCGTTCAGGGAGGTCACCCGTTCCTCGATGCCCAGCAGGCCGAAGTGGTTGTCCAGTGCCAAGTTGCTGAGGCGCTCGGGCAGAGTGAACCCCCGGCCGTCGTCCGAGATGGAGAGCTTTACGGTCGAAGCGTTGACGGACAGAATGATGTCGATGCGCCGGGCGTCGGCGTGTTTCACGGCGTTCCTGACCGCTTCCTGGAGCACGCGGAAGAGGCAGATCGCCACCTCTCGGGGGAGCGTGGCGGCCCGCTCGTCCAAGCGGAGGCGGATGGAGGGGCTCTGGACCTCCTCTTGAACTTGGGTGACAAAGTTCTCGATGGCCGCAATCAGCCCCAGCTCCTCGAGGCCGGCGGGGCGCAGCTCGGCGACGAGGCCGCGCAGTTGCTTGACAACCTCCAGCACGCCCTGGCGGAGCTCTTTCACATCATCGGCCAAAGTGGCCGCGTGGCGTTCGGGGTCGCGCTGCAACTGCCGCCGGAGGCGGGCCATTTGGAAGCTCAGCCCCAGCAGGAGCTGAACCACGCCGTCGTGGAGCTCTTGGGCCAAGCGCAGGCGTTCGGCCTCGCGGGCCATGGAGAGGCGTCGCCGCGCCTCTTCCAGCTCCAGCTCGGCCCGCTTGCGGTCGCTCACATCCCGTGCCAGCGAGAGAACCGCTTCCTTGTCCATGTACGGGATGAGCGTGCTGATGCCTTCCACGTAGATCACCTCGCCGCTGCTGCGGACGACCCGCACCTCGATGGGCACCGTGTACCCCCTGACGTGGATTCTGTTCAGCTCCTCGCGCACGCTCTCCACGTCGTCGGGGTGGATGAAGGCCCAGATGGATTGCCCGATCAGGTCGTCGGCCGGCAGGACGCCCAACATCTCCCCCAACTTCTGGTTGGCGAAGACGATTTGGCCCTCGACGTGGATGGCCAAGCCGTCGGGAAGCCAGCGCACGACTTGGTGATAGCGGTCCTCGCTCTCCCGCAGAGCTCGCTCCAGCCGGCGGAAGCTCTGGAAGACGGCCTGGCTGACTTCCTCGTGCTCCTTGATGATGAGCCGGTCGGCGTGGGTGTTGAACGTGAGCGCGAGCCTCGCCACGGCCTCGGGAAAACGGGCCACCAGAGGCGGGCGCACCTCCGGCGAGACGTGGACCAACGCGGTCATCAGGTGGGAGAGGGTGCAGCTCAGCGACTCGGGGCGGTTGAACCCCAGCTCGACGAGCCGGCTCCCGACGGGGTCGAGCGCGGCCGGGTCGAACGGGTCGGCGCAGATGGCCTCACAGAAGAGCACGTAGAGCTCGTCCAGCGTCTCGCGGATTTGGGACGGTGTGAGGCCGGTGAAGCGGGTGTACTGGAGGCTTTCGGTCCACGCCTCCACGACGGACTCGCGGCGTTCCAAGAGCTGTTTGTGCGCCTCCCGCAAGGCGGCTGTGCCCATAAATTCGCCCTTTCGAGGGTGGGGCCAACAGGCCCCTCAAGTTGTCCGGCCCGGCTGTAAGAGAGTATACTGTGAGGTTGAGAAAGTTCAAACTAAGGAGGTACACAGATGACCGTGCCGGAGTTATCCCCCCACGAGTTCGTGCGGCGCCGCCAGGAGCGGGTCCTCGACGTGCTCCACGCCCACGGGGTGGAGGCCGTGGTGGCCGTGGGACGTTCGTTTTACGACCGGCCGGGCATGATGGCCTGGCTGAGCCATCACTTTCCCCCGTTTCCCACAGCGGTCTTTGCCCCGGGCGTGCGCGGCCTGGGCCACGCCCTCTTCGTGTTGACTCCCCGGGGCTCCACGCTGGTGGTGGACACGCCCTTCTACCGCGAGGAGCTGATCGTGGCCGACGAGGTGCGGGTGGCCTCGGATCTCGTGGAGGCGACCCTCGACGTGCTCCGCCCCCTCGTGGGGCGGCGGGTGGGCGTGGCCGACGGCGAGCTGCTGCCCCTGCCCATCTGGAGGGCGTGGACGGCCCGCCTGGAGCTCACCTGGACGGACGTGGACCGCCTGCTCTGGCCCCTTCGCCGCGTGAAGGACACCTACGAGCTGGCCATGTTGCGCCGAGCTGCCCGCGTGGCCGGCGTGGGGCTGCGGGCGGCCGCGGAGGCCGCCGTTCCCGGGGCCACCGAGGCCGAAGTTTGTGCGGCCGGCGTGGCCGCCGCGCTGGAGGCCGGCGCCGATTTCGTGCGCTACCTGCGCGTTCACAGCGGGCCGTGGAGCGCCTGGGGTAGCCGCTGGCCCCAAGCGACCGGCCGGCGCTTGCAGGACGGCGACTTGGTCGTGCTGGACATCATCGGCGCCGTGGGCGGATATGGGTTCGACGTGCTGCGCACCGTGCCCGTGGGCACGCCCTCGGACGAACAGGCGCGGCTCTTGGACGCCATCGACGCGGCCACGGCGGAGGCCATCTCGCTGGCCCGCCCCGGCGTGCCGGTGCGCCGCCTGTGCGCCCGCGTTCGCGAGGTGTTGGCCGACCGCGGGTTCCCCGACGCGGCCCGCTTTGTCGGCCACGGCATCGGCCTGGAGACGGTGGAACCCCCCTACCTGCGCGACGACCAGGAGGAGACGCTCCTGGCCGGGGAAGTGCTCTGCGTGGAGCCGGCCGTGTGGCGCCGTGGCTGGGGCGGCGCGAGCTGTGAGCAGGAGGTCATCGTGGGGGAGACGCCGGAGGTGATCACTCCGGCGGATTAACGTGTGGCCTCCAGGGCCTGTTGGAGGTCGGCGATGAGGTCGTCCACGTGCTCGACGCCCACGCTCAGGCGCACCAGCGCGTCGCCGATGCCGAGGGCCGCCCGACGTTCGGGCGGGAGGCTGGCGTGCGTCATGATGGCCGGGTGTTCGATGAGGGATTCCACGCCGCCGAGGCTCTCCGCCAGGGTGAAGAGGCGTACTCGCTGGAGGAAGCGGCGTGTGCCCTCCAGGTCGGCGTCCAGCTCCACAGTGATCATGCCCCCGTATCCCCGCTGTTGCCGGCGGGCCAGCTCGTGCTGCGGGTGGCTCGGCAGGCCGGGGTAGAGCACGCGCCGCACGCGCGGGTGAGCCTCGAGCCAGCGCGCGATGGCCAGGGCATTGGCCTGGTGGCGCTCCATGCGCACGTGGAGCGTCCTGATGCCCCGCAAGGTGAGCCAACAGTCCACAGGGCCGGGGACGGCGCCGATGGCGTTCTGCAGGAATTTGAGGCGCCGGTAGAGCTCCTCGTCGTTGAGCACGAGGACGCCGCCTACCACGTCGCTGTGGCCGTTGAGGTACTTGGTGGTGCTGTGGACCACGATGTCGATGCCCAGCTCCAAGGGGCGCTGGAAGTAGGGGCTGAGGAAGGTGTTGTCGCAGACGCTGATCACGCCGGCCTCGCGGGCGATGTGGGCCACGGCGGCCAAGTCCACCAGCTTGAGCAGCGGGTTGGTGGGCGTTTCCACCCACACGAGGCGCGTGTTGGGCCGCAGGGCCTCGCGCAGGCGCCCGGGATCGCGCAGGTCCACGTAGGTGAAGTCGAGGCCGTTGGCCCGCCCCACGTGCTCGAAGAGGCGCACGGTGCCGCCGTAGAGGTCGTCCACGGCCACGACGTGATCGCCGGCCCGCAACAGGGCCAGCACGTTGGCGATGGCCGCCATGCCCGAGGCGAAGGCCAGGCCGTGTGCTCCCCCCTCGAGCGCGGCCACACAGGCTTCCAGGGCCTCACGGGTGGGATTGTCGGTGCGCGAGTACTCGTACCCCTTGTGGACGCCGGGGGCCTCTTGGGCATAGGTGGATGTCTGGTAGATGGGGGGCATCACGGCGCCGGTAGTCGGGTCTGGGGTGTACCCGGCGTGGACGGCCAGGGTGTCGGGGTGGTAGGTGGTCATGGGGTGCTCCTTTCAACCAGGCGTTTGAGGCGTTGGAGTGTGGTCTCGGGCACCTCTGCGTGCCCGAACTGACGGTAGAGGGCGATGGTGTGGCGTGTAGTCTCCACCACCACGGCACACGCTTCGCACTCGACCATGTGGCGTTCCAGGTCGGCACAGAGCGCGGGGTCGAGTTCGCCGTCCAAGTAGTCGCACAGACGATCCAGCAGGCGGCGGCAGGGTTCCTTCTCGTGCAGGCTCACGGTGAACCTCCGCTTGCCGTGGCGAAGTATTCGGCCAGGCGCTCGCGCAACAGGAGCCTGGCCCTGTGGAGGCGCACTTTGAGGGCCGTGGGGGAGATGCCCAGCACCTCGGCCGCCTCCCGCGTGGAGAGCCCTTCAATGTCGCGGAGCACGAAGGCCAGCCGCAACGTCTCCGGCAGCGCGTTGATGGCCTCTTCCATCACGGCGCGCAGTTCGGCCGCGTCTACGGCCGAGGCCGGGTCCTCAGGCCACCGCTGGAGCAGGCGAGGCTCCACGTTGATGCCCGTCTCGTCCACTTCCTCGAGGGAAACGGTGGGACGCCGCCGCCGCAGGTGCATGAGCCCGTTGTTGGTGGCAATGCGGTAGAGCCACGTGCCCAATTGGCTGCGGCCTTTGAAATCCTTGATCTTCTCGCACGCGGCAATGAAAGTCTCCTGGAGCACGTCTTCAGCCTCGTCGGGCCGCCCCACGAGGCGCAGGGCCACGTTGTAGAGCTTGGGCGCGTAGTGGCGCACCAGGTCGTCACAGGCACGTCGGTCGCCGCGCCGGAGGGCGCGCACGAGGGCTTGTTCGTCGAAGGGCCGATGGCCGTTTGCGCACATGGGCGAACACACTAAGATACAGGACGCCGTCGCGTACAACGTGATTGAAAGCGTCACTCTTCCCGGCTGAGAAGAGCTTTCATGGCCGTAGTATTGTACCGACAAGGGGCTGTAGGACCAAATGGAGGGGGACTATCCCATGGCAATGCAGAACCTCGTGTTGACAGAACACGACGTTCAGGCCCTCAAGGCCGGCCTGGAGGTGGTGGAGAGCGAACACAGGCGGGGCCGCGTTTCAGCGCCCGGGGCCACGGCGAGGCAGTTGGAAGTGCTCCTGGAGCGCCTGGGGCCCATTGTCGAGGCCGAGCAGGCGGCCACGGTTACGCTCTCGTCGTGTGAGGCCGCCGTGTTGGCCTATTACGTCGAGCGGGCCATGCGCCTGCGGGGCTACGTGGTGGGCCGGCCCCAGGCCAACGAGTGGTTCGTGCGCTTGTACCGGAAGTTGCGGGCTGTGGCGCGCGGGGAAGCGCCCAGCAGGACTCCACGGTGGCGCCGGTGGGTGGCGCGGTGGCGGCGTGACCGGGGAGGGGCCGGCCACCTGTGAATCACCGCGGGGGCGTGGGGGCTTGTGCCCGCTTGGGCACCTCGTGGCAATATCGACAGCGCGCCTCGTACATTTCCTGGGCGCCCACCATGATGACCGGGTCCTCGTAGTAGGCGGGCCGGCCGTTGATGAGCCGCTGCGTGCGGCTGGCCGGCGCCCCGCAGCGCACACAGATGGCGTGGAGCTTGTCCACCACTTCGGCTTGGGCCAAGAGCTGGGGCATGGGGCCGAAGGGCTCGCCGCGGAAGTCCAAGTCGAGGCCGGCGGCGATGACGCGAATGCCCCGGTCGGCCAATTCGGCGATGACGTCGGCGATGGTGTGGTCGAAGAATTGCACCTCGTCGATGGCCACCACGTCCGTGTCGGGCGTCAGGTGGCCCAGAATTTCCTCTGCACGCCGGACGGGAATGGCCTCCACGTGCATGCCGTTGTGGGAGGCGACGCGGTCTTGCCCGTATCGGGCGTCGATGTGGGGCTTGAAGACGAGCGTGTGCTGGCGGGCAATCTGGGCACGGCGCACGCGGCGGATGAGCTCCTCGGTCTTGCCGCTGAACATGCTGCCGCAGATGAGCTCCACCCAGCCTCCCTCTCGCCGGAAGTAGGTCATGGCTCCTCCCTCCTGTGGGGCGCGTGGGTTTCTCCTGTGAGCCGGGGACAAAGAAAACGGCAGGGTGGCGGAGTCACCCTGCCGCGCGCCGCACGCCCCGAAATCACGAATTCCCGTTGGCCTCGGCCGCCTCCTCCTCGTCCACGATTTCGAGGATGGCCTTGCGCCGCTTCTTCTTGCGCCGGCTGGCCGCATACGCCTCGGCGGCCTGAAGGCGCTTCATGAAGCGGTCCACCTGGCCGGCCGTGTCCACGATGCGCTGCTCGCCTGTGAAGAAAGGATGGCAGGCGCTGCACACGTCCGTGCGAATGGTCTTCACCGTTGACCCCACGGTGAACGTGTTGCCGCAAGCACACACGACCACGGCGTCAGGGTAGTAGGTGGGGTGAATCTTCGGTTTCACAGCACCATCTCCTTCTGGGGATAGACGCTCACGCGCCGCTTGCCGCCGCGCACGTGCTCGAACTTGACGAAGCCGTCGATCTTGCTGAAGAGGGTGTAGTCGCGCCCCAGCCCCACGTTGTGGCCGGGGTAAATGCGCGTCCCTCGCTGGCGGACGAGCACCGACCCGGCGCGCACGAACTGGCCGTCGAAGCGCTTGACACCTAGCCGCTTGCTGTGGCTATCACGCCCGTTCTTGGTCGAGCCGCCACCTTTCTTGTGCGCCATGACTCGCCTCCTAGACCTCGATGGACTCGATCTTCACCCGCGTGAGGGGTTGACGGTGGCCCCGCTTGACCCGGTACCGGTTCTTCCGGCGGTACCGGAAGACCACCTTCTTGCGGTCCTTCTCGTGGGCCAAGACAGTGCCCACCACCTTTGCCCCCTCGACAACGGGGCGCCCAACCCGCAGACCTTGGTCGTCGTGGACCAGCAGCACGCGCTCGAAGGTCACCGCTTCGCCCTCGGGAACGGGCAGCCGTTCCACGACGATGGTCTCGCCTTCCTCGACACGGTATTGTTTGCCACCGGTTTCAATAACTGCGTACACGGTTCGCCTCCGTGGTCTCAAGCCGAATCTCACAGGGAAAAGAAACGCCGTGGCCGGGCATGTGGGGCAGCGTCCAAGCCGGGGAATTATAACACCCCTGTTCGTGATGTCAAATTCCCCCAGAGCGGGTGGCAGGCGTGCGCCGGCGATCACAAGTGCATGGGCCACTCGTAGGCCAATGCGGCGTAGCCGGCCAGCGCCTTTTCCAGCTCTTCGACGGCAATGGACTCCTGCACCGTGTGGGCCAACCCCTCGTCACCCGGGCCGAACCCGATGACGGTGAGCCCCTCTTGGGCGAAGTGGCCGCCGTCGGTGGCGAAGCGCCACGTCTCCACGGGCGGGGCTGCGGGGAGCACGCCGGCGAGGACGCGCCGGGCGGCCACAAGGGCCGGGTGATCCTCGGGCAGCAGATAGGCGGGGTGAGAGGCCGGCACGTCGAAGGAGAAGCCGGTGTAGCTGGTGTAGGTGGTCGTGGGCACGGTGACCGAGGCGGTCGCTCCCTCGACGAGGCTCCTGTTAACCAGGGCCTGGAGGGCGCGGCGAGCGTCCTCGGCCGACTCGCCGGGCACCGTGCGCCAGTCACAGGTGAGCCAAGCCTCGCCGGGAATGACGTTGGCGCTGCGCTGGTCGGTGCGGATGAGGGTGGGGGCCACGCTGCTGGGACCTAGCTCGGGGTGGCGGCGCATGGGCAGGGCGTCCAAGCCGGCGATCACGTTGGCCAGCACGCGCAGGGGGTTGACGCCCCGTTCCGGGGCGCTGGCGTGGGCGCTGCGCCCCTTGACGTGAACCACGAGCTCCACCCGCCCCCGGTGGCCCCGCCGCAGCCCGTTGCTGCTCGGCTCGCCCACGACCACGTAGGGAGGGCGCAGGTGGCGCACCAAGTGCCTGGCGCCCACACCGCCCACTTCCTCTTGGACCACGCAAGTCACGAAGATGTCGCCCGGCGGGCGTTCTCCGCCGCGGAAGTGCGCGGCCACGCCGTGGATTTGGGCCGCCAAGGGGCCCTTGATGTCCACGGCGCCCCGCCCCCACACGCGGCCCTCGTGGCGTTCGCCGGCGTGAGGGGGATAGGGCCACGCCTTGGGGTCGCCCACGTCCACGTGGTCCAAGTGGGTGTTGAACATCACGGCCGGCGCGAGCCCACGGCCGCGGATCAGGCCGATCACGTTGCCGGCCTCGTCGGTCCACACCTCGTCGTAGCCCAGCCGGCGCATCTCGGCGGCCACCCGGGCGGCCAGGGCCCCCTCGTCGCCCGGCAGGCTGGGCACCCGGATCAGCTCCTGGAGGAAGCGCACGCAGGATTCCAGATCGCGCATGGGAGACCTTCCCTCCTCAACGGGCCGACGCCGATGACGGGGACACCACGCCGTTGAGGCGGGTGACTTGGACACCGCGGCGCTCCAGTTCGGCCAAGTAGATGTTGAGGCCGATGGAGTCGCTGGCGATGTGGCCGGCAATGATGAGGTTGCCCTGGGCCGTCTGGTGGAGCCGTTGGAGCTCGGCTGGGGCAATGTGGATGTAGATCACCGTCTGGACGCCGTGCTCGAAGTACGTGCGGGCCACGTCGGCCCCGCCGTTGGTCAGGGCCCCGTGGACCACGATCACCCGGCCGGCGGGCGCCTCGGTGTTGCCCAAGCGCACGGCCACGCGCGTGGGCGCGCGCTGGAACTCGACGAAGCTGGCGTTCAGGTGGGCGCAGACTTCGGCCACAGTGGCCTCCGGCCGGGCGCGGAGCAGCTCGTCCACCGCGCGCTGCATGGCCCGCCGGCCCAACTCGTCGGCAGGGCTGTGGATGTTGAGCAAGGGGACGCCCAACAGCCGGGCCGCGCCGCTCACGCGGTCGTAGTTGGCCGCGTGGGCGGCCACGCGCATGGCCTCCATGCGGTCGAGCACGGCGGCCTCGGCCGCGTGGCGCGGCACGCCGGCAGCCACCATGAGGTCGATGTGGCGGGCGTAGACCTGCCAGGCCGTCAGTTCCGCCTCCATGCCCCGGAAGTGATGGGCCAACACGGCGTCGTAGCCCAGCTCGCGGGCCAGGAGCAGGTCGCCCGTGTCGATGTCCAGCCCGACCAGAAGCCGTTCCACGCGCTCGCCCGGCACGTAGATGCCACAGTCGCCGGGCACCGTCTCCCACCCCACCATGTCCAAGGCGATGTGCATGAGTGTGTCGGTCGAAAGAGTCATCGGTCTGTCTTTCCTCCTGCACGTGAACTCAGCGCTCTATTCGTCGGAGGAGGCCGCCGGCCGAACGCCTGCGCGCTCGAGGGTCCGCACGCCCAGCTCGGCGCCGGCCCTTCGCAGGGCGGCGTGTTGGGCCTCGAGGAGCCCGCGGATGCCCCGCTCCGCCAACGCGATCAGGCGATCCAGGTCGCGGTGGGAGAAGGGCGCGCCCTCGGCCGTGGCCTGCACTTCCACGAACGTGCCGTCGGCCGTCATAACTACGTTGGCGTCTACGTCCGCCCGGCTGTCCTCCTCGTAGTCGAGGTCGAGCATGTACCGCTTGGCCACAATGCCGACGCTGATGGCGGCCACGCCCGTGCGCAGCACCCGTGGGCCGACGAGGCGTCTCTGCCAGAGCCCTTCCAAGGCCAGGGCCAGGGCCACGAACCCGCCGGTGATGCTGGCCGTGCGCGTGCCGCCGTCCGCCTGGAGCACGTCACAGTCCACAATGATGGTGCGCTCGCCCAGCTCCGCCAGGTCAACGGCAGCCCGGAGGGAACGCCCGATGAGGCGCTTGATCTCCTGCGTGCGGCCCGTCAGGCCGGACGTTTCGCGCTGTGTCCGCGTGTGCGTGGAGCGGGGGAGCAGGGCGTACTCGGCCGTGACCCAGCCCTCGCCGCTGCCGGCACGCCAGCGGGGCACGTTTTCCTCCACGGTGGCGGCACACAACACGCGCGTGCGACCCACCTCGATGAGCACCGAGCCCTCGGCGTACTCCTGCACGCCCAAGGTGAAGCGCACCGGACGCGCCTCGTGGGGCAGACGGCCGCTCGGACGGCGCACGGCTCACTCCTGGAGAAAACGTCGGGCAGCAGCGGCCATGGCCCGTTCGACAGGGGGCTGGCCGAAGACCTGGTCCAGGGCGTCCGCCAACCAGGGCCAGCGATCCGTGATGGCCTTGCGCATGGCCTTGATGCTCGCCAAGTCACCGTCCGGCTTGCTCAATTCCAACTCCAGGGCGGCCAACTGCTGCAGGATCTCGTTGCGCTCGGCCTGGGGGATGGCCAACTGTTGTTGGACGAGCACTTCCAGGGCTGTGAACGCCTGCTCGACGGTCTGCGGGGCCGATGGTGTCTCCGCCTGGGGCCGGGCGGACGCCTGACCGATGCCGGCGTGGCCGAACGATTGGGCCAGGAGCTGGGCCATCATGGCGCCCAAGCCGGCGCCGGCCCCCAGGCCGAAGCCCATGCTCGTGGCTCCGCCGGCGTCCCCGCCGCTCCCGCCGGCTTGGGCCACGTCGCCGAGGGCACGGGCGGCCTTGAACTGCAAGTAGGCTTGCATGTCGCCGATGGCGCCCATGGCTGCGCGCTCGTCGATGGCCCGTTGGGTGGCCTCGGTGGGCGAGATGCTCTCCAGGAAAAAGCCCCGCAAGCTCAGGCCGAGGGCGTTGAAGTCGTCGTGAAGTTTGGTGCGCATGGCCGCGTTGAGCTCGTCGAAGCGCCGTGGGAGCTCCAACAGGCTGGTGCTTGTCTCCCCCAAGAGGTCGGTGAAGCGGGAGACGATGATGCTGCGCAAGTACCTCTCGATGTCCCGCGTTTCGTAGAACCCCTGGGTGCCCACCACGGCGTTCACGAAGTGTTGGGGGTCGCGCACCTGAACGGCATATTGGCCGAAGGCGCGCAGTTGCACCATGCCCAAGTCGGCGTCGCGCAGGGTGATGGGCTGGGGCGTGCCCCACTTCATGTCGGTGAACTGCTTCAAGTTGACGAAGACGACCTCGGCCCGGAAGGGCGACTTGCCCCCGAAGGGCGCGGAGATCAGGCGGGTGAGCAGGGGCAGGTTGGCCGTGGTGAGGGTGTGACGGCCGGCCGTGAAGGTGTCGAGGGCCTTGCCGTCCCGGAAGAAGACCGCGGCCTGGCTCTCGCGCACGATGAGCTGGGAGCCGAAGCGGAACTCGCCGGAGCCGCGCTCGGGGACGCGGTGGATGATCTCCCGGCCGGTGGGGTCGAACCATTCGATCACGTCCAAGGTGGCCATAGTGCGCTCCTTTTTCCACCAGTTGAGCAGATGACGTTTTCGCCACGAGTTCGTTACGGCTCTTCATCCGGCGTCTCTGTGCCTGCCGACTCCTCCTCCGCGGTCTCCTCCGGTTCAGCGCCCTCCTCGGCGTCGATGTCGAAGGTGTCGATGAGGTGTCGGCGTTGCTCGAAAACCCGGTGGAGCCGGTCGAGCTCGTCCAGGAGCCGCTGAGCCAGCTCGCTCACCCGTTCGCCGAGCCCCATTTGAGCCAGCAGGTCGCCGATGCGCTCCACGCCGTTGGCCAGCTCCAAGTCCAGCACGTAGAGGCGGTCGAGGTCGGCCAGGTCGAGGCGCCTGGCCCTGTCGAAGAAGCCAGAGTAGCCGTAGGAGGCCGTGCGCAGGCGCTCGGCCAGGTGACTCAGGCGCGTGCGGGCCTTGTCGAGCACCTCGAGGGTGGCGAAATCGCCGCGGGTCAGCAGGCGTTCCTGCACGCGGTTGAGCCGGTCCACCTGGCTCTGGAAGGCGGCGGCCACGGCCTCGCGCAGCTCCTTGTCGGCCTCCCGCCGGTTCTCTCGCTCGGCGTACCCGGCGTAGCCGGGTATCTTCTTCATGAGCTCCTCGATGCGCTGTTGTAGTTCTTCCACAGGCCTCTCCTTTCGTCTTTTTCACGCAATGGGGCGACACGCTCAGAGGAAGATCTCGGTCCCGCAGTAAGGGCACTGGATGACCCCCTTTCCGGCCAGCTCGAGCTGGCCGCCGCAGTTGGGGCACGTGCCCTGATCGCGGAGCAAGCGGGCCTGGCGGGCGTAGAGCACGCCCTCGTCCCAGTTGATGTACCCGCTGAAGAGCCCCTTGCCGACGAGGTCGTACACGTATTGTTGCACCACTTCGCGGGGCACGTCAAGTGCCAGGGCTGCCTCGGAGATGCGCACTTCGCCCTGCGTTTCGATCATGTTGAGCAGTTGGCGCTGTTTGGCTACTTGGGCCATCTGGGCGGCCTCGGACTGGCCCCGCAAGTAGAGGAAAAGCCCGGTCCCGCCTAAGCCGGCCAGCAGGGGAGTGGAGAGGATGAGGAGGAAGATGAAGCCACTCAGTTGCATGGTGCCCTCGGCCAGGTTGGCAGCGCCCCACCCCACAACGAGGAGTGCTCCCAACCCGGCGACGCCCATGAAGAGCCCCCCGAGCACTTTGCCGACGTTGAGCATCGTTCTCCTCCCTGGTTCAGTCCAACGCCACGCGCGCCGTGCCCACTCCGCCCGAGGCACAACGTCAGTCGAACCCCCCGCTGCCGCCGCCGCCCCCGCCCCCCCCGCCGCAGCCGC
>JALSKA010000104.1 GCA_026989095.1 Ardenticatenaceae bacterium | reverse complement strand
CCAGAAGGAAACGTTGAAGGCAAAGGTCACGCCCTGCGGCCACGCCGGCTCGACGAACTCGCCCCGGGCCGCCCGCAGGGCGCGGCACGCCTCGAGGGCGTGCGTCCACCCGACGTGGAAGGCCACGCCACCGCCCACGTAGAGGGCCACGGCCACGAGGAGGATGCCCATGCAGCCCCAGTGCAGGGGTAGCCTGTCACGCATGGTCTTCCAGCACGGTGGGCACCACGAAGTAGCCCTCGCGTGCCTCGGGGGCGTTGGCCAACACCTCCTCCTGGGCGAGCGAGGGGGTGACCTGATCTTCACGCATCACGTTGCGCCACTCGATCACTTGGGCCGTGGGCGGAATGGCCTCTGTGTCGAGCTCCTGGAGGCGCGCGGCGTGGTCCAGAATGGCCGAGAGCTGTTCCCGGAAGAGCTCCTTCTCCTCGGGCGACAGCTCCAGGCGCGCCAGTTGGGCGATGTGTTCCACGTCTGCCAGGGAGAGCCTCACGTGTTCCTGCCTCCTCGCCGGTGTTCGCCCGCCGGCATTGCCACGTCACGGCAGCGCCCCACATGCTGGCTAGGCCGGCGGCGCACGCCAATTATACCGAGAAGTGGCGAAATCGGCGAACGGGCATCGCGGCCACACGCGCCGGAACTACCCACACGGGTAGTCTTCCCCGTTCGGGCCCGCTCACCCCCTTGACGGCGGGCCCAAGGCGTGGTATAGTACCAACAACTCTGTGAAATACGGAGCGAGGAACTCTGTCATGATGCCGTTCGTGGTGCTTCAGGTCCTGGTGCTTATTATTCTTCAGCTCCTTGTCATTCTTGTTGGCAAGGAGCTAACGCGCGTTGGGAGGGCCGGAAGCACCTGAACGACCGGTCACCAGCCACACAGAAGACCAGCGAGGCCTCCCCAACGCGGGAGGCCTTAACGTTTTCAGGGCAAAGGCGCCCGCCCGAGCTCCTGGAGAGCGAGCGGGCGCTGTGCGTTTTGGAGGGTTGGAGCGGCAGGTGTTCTACGAAAGGGGGATACACCTATGGAGCTAACAGGAGCCGAGATCCTGTGGGAATGTCTCCTTCGGGAGGGCGTTGAAGTCGTCTTCGGGTACCCGGGCGGCGCCATTCTGCCCACCTATGACGCCATGAACTTCTACCCCGTGCGCCACGTGCTGGTGCGCCACGAGCAGGGCGCCGTTCACGCCGCCGACGGCTACGCCCGGGCGAGCGGGCGCGTGGGCGTGGCCATGGCCACGAGCGGGCCGGGCGCCACGAACATGGTCACCGGCATCGCCACGGCCATGATGGACTCCTCGCCCATCGTTTGCATCACCGGCCAGGTGCCCACCGCGGCCATTGGCTCCGACGCCTTCCAGGAGACGGACGTGACCGGCATCACGCTCCCCATCACCAAGCACAACTACTTGGTCACCGACGTGCGTGAGTTGGCCCAAGTGGTCAAGGAAGCCTTCTACATCGCCCGCAGCGGCCGGCCCGGCCCCGTCCTCATCGACCTCCCCAAGGACGTGCAGATCGCCCGCACGGAGTTCGTCTACCCCGAGGGCCCCGTCGAACTGCCGGGCTACCGGCCACGGACGGTCATTCCCCCCGAGGACTTGGAGCGCGCCGTGGAGCTCATCAACTCGGCCCGCCGGCCCATCATCTTGGCCGGGCACGGCGTGCTGATGAGCGGGGCCATGCGCGAGCTGCGCGAGTTCGCCGAGCGCGGGCGCATCCCCGTGGCCCAGACGCTGTTGGGGCTGGGCAATTTCCCCGCCTCCCATCCCCTCTGCTTGGGCATGATGGGCATGCACGGCGAGGCCTTCGTCAACCAGGCCATTCAGGAGGCCGACTTGTTGCTGGCCTTCGGAATGCGCTTCGACGACCGCGTGACCGGCAACGTGAAGACCTACGCGCCCAAGGCCCGCAAGATCCACGTGGACATCGACCCCAGCGAGCTCAACAAGAACGTCAAGGTGGACGTGGGCATCGTGGGGGACCTCAAGGCCGTGCTCCAGGAGCTGCTCCCCCACGTGGAGCCCATCGACCGCTCCGCCTGGCTGGAGCAGATCGACGAGTGGCGCGACGACACCCGCCGGCGCGACATCCTGAACTGGGACGGGGGCGGCAAGTTGTGGGGCGCCCACGTGATCCACGACATCTGGCGGGCCACCGAGGGCAACGCCATTGTGGTCACCGACGTGGGCCAGCACCAGATGTGGGAGGCCCAATACTACCGCCACGAACAGCCCTTCACCCTCATCACCAGCGGCGGGCTGGGCACCATGGGCTTTGCCCTGCCGGCCGGCATCGGCGCCAAGCTGGCCCGCCCCGACGCCGAGGTGTGGGTCATTGCCGGCGACGGCGGTTTCCAGATGACCCAGGCCGAGCTGGCCACGGCCGTGCAGGAGCGGGTGCCCATCCGCATCGCCATCATCAACAACGCCTACCTGGGCATGGTGCGCCAGTGGCAGGAGTTCTTCTACGAGAAGCGCTATGCCGCCACTCCGCTCGTCAACCCCGACTTCTGCAAGTTGGCCGCCGCCTACGACATCCCCGCCTTCCGCGTCACCCGGCGCGAGGAGGTGATCCCCATCGTCGAGAAGGCCCGCCAAGTGGACGGGCCGGTGCTGATCGACTTCGTGGTGGAGAAGGAGGACATCGTCTACCCCATGGTGCCGGCCGGCGCCGACTTGCACGCCATGATCCGCCGGCCCGTGAGCGAGCACGGGCAGAAGGAGGTGACTCCATGAAACACATCCTCGTCGCCCGCGTGGAGAACAAGCCCGGCGTCCTCAACCGGGTGGCCAGCCTCTTCCGCAGAAGGGGCTTCAACATCGACAGCCTCACCGTCGGCGAGACCGAGGTCCCCGAGATTTCCCGCATGACCATCGTGGTGGACACCTCCCGGACCGACGCCACCCGGGTGGTCCACAACCTCTACAAGCTGGTCAACGTGATCGAGGTGGAGGACATCACTGAACGGCCATCCGTGGTGCGCGACCTGGTGCTCCTGAAAGTCAAGGCCGACGCGCGGACCAGGCCGGAGATCATCCAGCTCACCGAGGTCTTCCGGGGCAAGGTGGTGGACGTGGCGCCCGACAGCCTGATCCTGGAGCTCACCGGTGAGGAGGAGAAAATTCGCTCCTTCATCGAGGTGATGCGGCCCTTCGGCATCCTCGAGATGGTGCGCACCGGCATCGTGGCCATGACGCGGGGGAGTTCCCCCAACGGACACGTGCCCCTGCGCGGCAATGGGGCCGTGGTGTGAGCACGCGCAAATCCTAGGCTCTGCCGGCTTCTCCGCCGCGAGCCTTCTCACGAGGAGGAGATGACATGGCGACCATCTACTACGAGCAAGACGCCGACCTGTCCCGCCTGGAGGGCAAGCGCGTGGCCGTGTTGGGCTACGGCAGCCAAGGCCACGCCCACGCCCTCAACCTGCGCGACAGCGGGGTGGACGTGGTCGTGGGGCTCCACCCCACCAGCCGCAGCCGCGCCAAGGCCGAGGCCGAAGGGCTGACGGTGAAGCCCGTGGGCGACGCCGTGGCCGAGGCCGACTTCGTCATGGTGCTGGTGCCCGACACGGTGCAGCCCCAGCTCTACCGGGAGGCCATTGCGCCCAATTTGCGGCCTGGGGCCACCCTGATGTTCGCCCACGGCTTCAACATCCGCTTCGGCCAGATCACCCCGCCCGACAGCGTGGACGTGAGCATGGTGGCCCCCAAGGCGCCAGGCCACCGCGTGCGCGAGCTCTACGTCGAGGGCGTGGGCACGCCGGCCCTGCTGGCCGTGCACCAGGATGTCAGCGGCGAGGCCAAGGCCAACGCCCTGGCCTACGCGCGCGCCATCGGCTGCACCCGCGCCGGCGTGCTGGAGACCACCTTCGCCGAGGAGACCGAAACCGACCTCTTCGGCGAGCAGGCCGTGCTCTGCGGCGGGGTCTCGGAGCTGATCAAGGCCGGCTTTGAGACGCTGGTGGAAGCCGGCTACCAGCCCGAGATCGCCTACTTCGAGTGCCTCCACGAGCTCAAGCTGATCGTGGACCTGATCTACCAAGGTGGCCTGAGCTACATGCGCTACTCCATCAGCGACACGGCCGAGCACGGCGATTACTTCTCCGGGCCGCGCATCATCGACGACCACGTGCGACAGGCCATGCGCCAGGTGCTCGCCGAGATCCAAGACGGCACCTACGCCCGCACGTGGCTCGAGGAGAACGCCAAGGGGCGTCCCTGGTTCAACAAGCGGCGTGAGGAGGAACGCCGCCACCCCATCGAGGAAGTCGGCCGCAGGCTGCGCCGAATGATGCCCTGGATCAACCCGAAAGAAGTCGAGTAGAGAGCCATGCAGCGCGAAGAGTCGCCCCGCATCCGCATCGTGGCCACCATCGGCCCGGCCAGTTGGTCCGTGCCCACGCTACACCAGATGATCCTGGCCGGCATGGACGTGGCCCGGCTCAACATGTCCCACGGCGACCACATCACCCACCGCCGCATCGCCGGCGCCGTGCGCGAGGCCGCCGCCCAAGCCGGGCGGTCGGTGAAGCTCCTCGTCGATCTCCAGGGAGCCAAGCTGCGCATCGGCGA
Source organism: Ardenticatenaceae bacterium (assembly GCA_026989095.1). Taxonomy (GTDB): domain Bacteria; phylum Chloroflexota; class Anaerolineae; order Ardenticatenales; family Ardenticatenaceae; genus WFWG01. Next base: position 16,881 of record JALSKA010000104.1, on the reverse strand, counting down.
CGTGGGCGACGGGGTCCCTCTCGCCGCGGGCGAGGAGGTGCGGCTGGTGGCCGGCGCGCGCGTGGCCGGCGGGGAGCGGGAAATCCCCGTGCCCAACGCCGTGCTCGAGCTGGTGCCGGGCGACACCGTGCTCCTGGACGACGGCAAGATCGAACTGTCCGTTGAGCGGGCCGAGCCCCCCCACGCGGTGATCTGCCGGGTGGTGGTGGGCGGCACGCTCACCTCCTTCAAGGGCATCAACCTGCCCACCCGGGCCGGCCGGGCATCGGCCAACGGCACGGCCGGCCTGACCCTGAAGGACGAGCGCGACTTGCAGTTGGCCGTGGAATTGGGTGCCGACTGGGTGGCCCTCTCCTACGTGCGCCACCCCAACGAGATCTTCGCCGTGCGCACCCTGTTGGCCGAGCTCGTCCCCCACCGCCGGCCGCCCCGCCTGATGGCCAAGATCGAAACGCCCGAGGCCGTGCGCCACGTGGACGCCATCATCGCCGCGGCCGACGGCATCATGGTGGCGCGGGGCGACTTGGGGCTGGAGATGCCGGCCGAGGACGTGCCCCTCATCCAGAAGATGGTCATCCGGCGGTGCAACCGCGCCGGCAAGCCGGTGGTGACGGCCACGCAGATGTTGGAGAGCATGTGCCTCCAGCCCCGCCCCACCCGTGCCGAGGTGAGCGACGTGGTCAACGCCATCCTCGACGGCACCGACGGGGTGATGCTCTCCGGCGAGACGGCTACCGGCTCCTACCCGGTGAAGGCTGTGGAGACTATGCGCCGCATCATCGAGCGCGTGGAGGCCGAACAGCGCGCGCCCGTCTTCACCGAGCCGAGCCAGTTCGCCCACCCGGCCCGCGCCTCCCGGCGCCACCGCTTGGACGACTGGCTCACCCGGCCGGCCTGAGCGCGCTGACAGAGAATCTCACGACGAAAGGGGGTGATTCCTCGTGTGCGAGGATGGTCTTAGTGGCCTTCGCCCGACCGAGAAGGCGTGGAGTGGAGGACGGCAACACACAGAGCTCACGAGGAAAGGAGTACACCAATGGACAACGGAGACACTGGCATTGTCAACATCTTCCCGCCACAGGAGACCGTCTACATCTTCGACACCACCCTGCGCGACGGCGAACAGTCGCCGGGAGCAACCCTCTACAAGCACGAGAAGCTGGAGATCGCCCGCCAGCTCGCCCGGCTAGGCGTGGACATCATCGAGGCCGGCTTCCCGGCTGCCTCCCCCGGCGACTTGGAGGCCGTGGCCGAGATCGCCCGCACTGTGGGCACCCCCGACGGGCCAACTATCGCCGGCCTGGCGCGCGCCAACCGCGACGACATCGCCAAGGCGTGGGAGGCCGTGCGCCACGCGGCCAAGCCCCGCATCCACACGTTCATCGCCACCAGCGACATCCACATGGAACACAAGCTGCGCATGACGCGCGAGGAAGTGGTCCGCACCGTGCGCGAGATGGTGGCCTTTGCCCGCTCCTTCTGCGACGACGTGGAGTTCTCCCCCGAGGACGCCGGCCGCAGCGACCCGCGCTTCCTCTACGAGGTGTTGGCCGCCGCCCTCGAGTCAGGAGCCACCACGCTCAACATCCCCGACACCGTGGGCTACACCACGCCCTGGGAGTTCGGCGAGCTCATCCGCCTCATCATCGAGAACACCCCCGGCCTGAAGGAGAAAGTGGCCAGCGGCGAGGTCATCATCTCGGTCCACACCCACGATGACTTGGGCTTGGCCACGGCCAACGCCCTGGCCGGCGTGCGCAACGGCGCCCGCCAGGTGGAGTGTACCATCAACGGCATCGGCGAGCGGGCCGGGAACTGCTCGCTGGAAGAGGTGGTGATGGCCCTCTACGTGCGCCAGCCCTTCTTCGGCCTGCGCACCAACATCGTCACCACGGAGATCCACCGCACCAGCGACATGGTGAGCCGCTACACCGGCATCCCCGTGCCGCCCAACAAGGCCATCGTGGGCGCCAACGCCTTCGCCCACGAGGCCGGCATCCACCAGGACGGGATGCTCAAGCACAAGCGCACCTACGAGATCATGGACGCCTCCCTGGTGGGCGTGCCCGAAAGCCGCCTGGTGCTGGGCAAGCACAGCGGCCGCCACGCCTTCCGCGTGCGGCTAGAACAGCTCGGCTACCACCTCTCGCCCGAGCAGCTCAACGAGGCCTTCCGCCGCTTCAAGGAGCTGGCCGACAAGAAGAAGTACGTGGCCGACGCCGACATCGAGGCCCTCATCGGCGAACAGCTCTATCAGCCGGCGGAGACGTGGCACTTGGAGCAAGTGCAGGTCATCTGCGGCAACAAGAACATCCCCACGGCCACCGTGGTGCTCCGCCGCCACGACGGCGAGGTCTTCAGCGCCACGGGCACGGGCACAGGCCCGGTGGACGCTGCCTACACGGCCATCCGCGAGATCGTCCAAGTGCCCAACAGGCTGATCGAGTACACCGTCCAGAGCGTCACCGAGGGCATCGACGCCGTGGGCGACGTGACCGTGCGCATTGAGGGCGAGGCCGGCGACGAACGCCTCAACCCGCAGACCGGCACCACCCACCGCATCTACTCGGGCCGCGGCGTGGACACGGACATCATCGTGGCCAGCGCCAAGGCCTACGTGCAGGCGCTCAACCGCCTGATCGCCGCCAAGGAGGAACAGCGGGCCTTCGTGGCCATTTCGTGAACTCGCGGACGGCATGCCCATCCCGGGGAGGACACCGTAGTCCTCCCCGCCCCTTTCGATCAAGGTGATCTCAAATCCGACCAACGAGGTGAAAGCCCATGAGCATGACTCTGGCGGAAAAAATTCTGGCCCACAAAGTCGGCCGCGACGTGGTGCGCCCCGGCGAGCTGCTGGAAGTGCCGGTGGACTGGGTGCTCGCCCACGAGGTGACCACACCGGCGGCCATCAAGATGCTGGAGGCACGGGAGATGGATCGGGTCTGGAACCCAGACCGCGTGGTGGCCGTGCCCGACCACACCGTGCCGGCCAAGGACATTGCCTCGGCCAAGCTCTACCAGCGGCTGCGCGCCTGGGTCCAGCGCCACGGCATCAAGCACTGGTACGAGGTGGGCCGGGGCGGCATCGCCCACACTGTCTTCGAGGCCAGCGGGCTCCCTGCACCCGGCGAGGTGGTCGTCTCCGGCGACTCCCACACGCCCAACGCCGGCGCCTTGGGCACTTTCGCCACGGGCATCGGTTCCACCGACTTGGCCGGCGCCATCTACGCCGGCACCATCTGGCTGCGCGTGCCCGAAACCCTGCGCATCGAGCTCAGGGGACGGCTCGGCCCCGGCGTCTACGCCAAGGACATCATCCTGGAGGTGATCCGGCGCATCGGCGACGACGGCGCGCGCGGCATGGCCATGGAGTGGGGCGGCGAGGGCATGGCCTCCCTCTCCATGGAGGAGCGCTTCACCCTCACCAACATGGCCGTCGAGGCCGGCGGCATGACGGGCATCATCCCGGCCGACGAGGTCACCCAGGCGTACCTGCGCGAGAAGGGGACGCCCGAGGAGCGCTGGCACTGCTTCCAGCCCGACCCAGACGCTGAGTACGCCCAAGTGGTACAAGTGGACCTCGACCGGCTCGAGCCGGTCGTCGCCTTCCCCAACCGGCCCGGCAACGGCCGCCCCATCAGCGAAGCTGTGGGCATCCGCATCGATCAAGCCTACGTGGGAAGCTGCACCAACGGCCGCATCAGCGACCTGCGCGAGGTGGCCCGCATCCTCAAGGGGCGCCAAGTGGCCCCCTGGGTGCGCATGATCATCGTGCCCGCCACGCAGGAGATTTACAAACAGGCTCTCCGCGAGGGGCTGATCGAGATCTTCGTCGAGGCCGGCGCCACGGTCTCTTATCCCTCATGTGGCGCCTGCTTGGGCATGCACACCGGTGTGCTTGGCCCCAACGACGTGTGCATCTCGTCCACCAACCGCAACTTCACCGGCCGCATGGGGCACCCCACGGCCCAGATCTACCTGGCCAGCCCGGCCGTCGTGGCCGCCAGCGCCGTGACCGGCCACATCACCGACCCGCGAACCCTGGAACCCGCCACGGAGGAGGCCGCATGAAGGTCACAGGTCGCGTTCACGTCTACGCGCGAGACCACATCAACACCGACGAGATCATCCCGGCCCGGTACCTGACCAGCGATGACCCGGCCTACTTGGCCCAACACGTCATGGAAGACTTGGACCCCGACTTTCCCAAGAAAGTGCGGCCGGGCGACATCGTGGTGGCCGGCAAGAACTTCGGCACCGGCAGCAGCCGTGAGCACGCCGTTTGGGCCCTCAAGGCCGCCGGCGTGGAGATGGTCATCGCGGAGAGCTTCGCCAACATCTTCTACCGCAACGCCATCAACAACGGCTTCTTAATCGTGGAACTCCCCAACGCCCCCGCCCACTTCGAGACAGGCGATCAGGTGGAGGTGGACTTGACGGGCGGCACGCTCAGAAATCTGCGCACGGGCCAGGCGCTCACCTTCCAGCCCCTGCCCGAATTCGCCATCAAAGTGCGAGAGGCAGGGGGCTACCTGGAATACTTGAAGGCCAAAGGGACGTGAGTCGGCGCATCGGTTGAGGCGTTTGAGGCGTTCAGGGCATGGTGGCAACACGGAGTTGAGGAGGAGAGAGAAGGAGGGCATCATGTGGAAACAGGCTGTTATCCCGACGACCAAAAAGGAGATGGTGAAGGCGGAGAAAGAGGTCTCCTCGAACGGGCACGGAAACGGAGTCGTCCCCTCCCCCCGGCCCGACCGTGAGGAGTACGCCTGTCGGATGATTCAGGATTACTACCGTTGAGCGGCTGTTCGGACCAACGCCCCCGACGGGGAACGCGCGCCGACATTCCCCTGTCGGGGGCCTTCCCCGTTCGAGAGCATCTCCAACCACCCGGCAGAAAACAGGAGAGATTCATGGACGCTGAACTCGACGGCCTTCTGCTCGACCTGGACGGCGTGTTGGTCACAGGGGGACGGCCCCTGCCAGGCGTTCCCGAGATGCTCGCGACGGTGCTGGCGTCCGACGTTCCCCTGCGCATTCTCAGCAACACGACACTGGTCCCCCGCCGCTTCATTGTGGAACGCTTCCGCAGCCTCGGCATTCCCCTCACCGCGGACATGGTGCTTACCCCTCCGGCCGCAGCGGCCCGGTGGCTGCACGACCAAGGCGCGCAGGCCGTGGCCCTCTTCGTGGCCCCCGGGACCCGCGAGGAGTTCGCCGGCCTCCCCCTCGTGGACCCAGAGGCCGAGTCCGGCGCCGACTTCGTGGTCGTGGGGGACATGGGAGATGAGTGGAGCGCCCCCGCGCTCAACCGCGCCCTCAGGTTGTTGGTGAACGGCGCCCGCCTCGTGGCCTTGGGCATGGGGCGCTACTGGAAAGCCCCCGACGGCCTGCGGCTCGACACGGGCGCCTACGTCTCGGCCCTTAGCTTCGCCACAGGCCAAGAGCCCGTGGTCATTGGCAAGCCGGCGCCGGCCTTCTTCCGGCTGGCGCTGGAAGCACTGGGCGTTCCCGCGAACCGGACGGCCATGGTCGGAGACGACATCATCAGCGACGTGGGCGCAGCCCAGCAGGTGGGGCTCAAGGGCATCCTGGTGAAAACGGGCAAGTTCCGGCCCGAGGACCTGGAGCGGGGCGTAACCCCCGACTGGGTGGTGCCCGATGTCACCCACGTGTTGCCCTTGCTCGGGCTGCACACAGACCTAGGCCACATTCCAACGACGAACGAGTGAGGAGCAGACCGCCCATGAAAGCGACTGTTGTCGTGCTGGGAGGAGACGGAATCGGCCCCGAGGTCACTCGCGAGGCCGTGCGCGTCCTGCAGGCTGTGGCCGAGGCCTTCGGCCACGAGTTTCGCTTCGAGGAGCACCTCATCGGCGGCGCTGCCATCGAGGCCCACGGCACCCCCCTCACCGAGGAGACGCTGGCCGCCTGTCGAGGCGCCGATGCCGTGCTCCTGGGGGCCGTGGGCGGCCCGAAGTGGGACGATCCCACCGCGGCCGTGCGGCCCGAACAGGGCCTGCTCCGGCTGCGCAAGGAGTTGGGGCTCTTCGCCAACCTGCGGCCGGTCACGCTCTTCCCGGCCCTCACCGATGCCTCGCCCCTGAAATCCCACATTGTGGCCGGCGTGGACCTGGTCGTCGTGCGCGAGCTGACCGGCGGCATCTACTTCGGCCCCCGCCAGGAGCCCACGGAGGGCACAGCTTACGACACCATGCTCTACACGGAGCCCGAAGTGGCCCGCGTGGTGCGCTTGGCCGGGGAGATCGCCCGGCGCCGGCGGCGCCGTGTGACCAGCGTGGACAAGGCCAACGTGCTGGCCTCCTCGCGCCTGTGGCGCCAGGTGACCACCCGCGTCATGGCCCAGGAGTTTCCCGACGTGCAACTCGATCACCTGCTGGTGGACGCGGCCGCCATGCACCTGTTGCGCCGGCCCACCGACTTCGACGTGATCGTGACCGGGAACATGTTCGGCGACATCCTTACCGACGAGGCCGCCATGTTGGCCGGCTCGATGGGCATGCTGCCCAGCGCCTCCTTGGGCGAGGGCGGGCCCGGCCTCTACGAGCCGGTCCACGGCTCCGCGCCCGACATCGCCGGCCAAGGCGTGGCTAACCCTATTGGTGCCATCCTGAGCGCCGCGCTCCTGTTGCGCTATTCGCTCAACCTGGAACAGGAAGCCCGTTGTGTCGAGGAGGCCGTGCGCCAGGCCTTGGCCGAAGGGCTGCGCACAGCCGACATCGCCCGCTCGGACGAGTCACCTGTAAGCACGGAGGTGCTGGGGACCCGGGTCGCCGACCTGGTCCCCAGTTCAATTGCCGAGGTGGACCGGTAGAGGCCCATGGAGGCGCTTCGACGGCGTCGCCCTGGGCCCAGTCGGGGGATTCCCCAGGGGCGGGATGGTGGACACAACGCCAACAGGAGGCACAAGGCCATGAGCGGAGTCGAATTGTACGACACCACATTGCGCGACGGCACCCAGCGGGAGGGCATCTCCCTCTCCGTGAACGACAAGCTGCGCATTACCCAACTGCTCGACGACTTGGGCGTCCACTACGTGGAGGGGGGATGGCCCGGCTCCAACCCCAAGGACGCCGAATATTTCCGGCGCGTGCGGGAACTGTGCCTGAACCACGTTACCGTGTGCGCCTTCAGCTACACCGGGCGCGCCGACGTGGCCGTGGAGGAGGACCCCAACTTGCACGCCCTGTTGGCCGCCGAAACTCCCGTGGTGACCATCGTGGGCAAGACGTGGGCGCTCCACGTGCGCGAAGTGCTGCGCGTTTCGCGGGAGGAGAACCTGCGCATGATCGAGGAGACGGTGCGCTACCTGCGGGCCCACGGCCGGCGGGTGATCTACGACGCCGAACACTTCTTCGACGGCTACCGGGACGACGCGGAGTACGCAATGGCCACTCTGGACGCGGCCATCCGCGGCGGCGCGGAGACGGTGGTGCTCTGTGACACCAACGGGGGCACCATGCCGTGGGACGTGGAGGCCATCACCCGTGCCGTGGTCGCCCGCGTGCCCGTGCGGGTGGGCATTCACACCCACAACGACGCCGAGATGGGCGTGGCCAACGCCTTGGCGGCCGTGCAGGCCGGCGCCACCCACGTGCAGGGCACCATCAACGGCTACGGCGAGCGGGTGGGCAACTGCAACCTCATCTCCACCATCGCCAACCTGAAACTCAAAATGGGCATCGAGTGCGTGAGCGACGAGCAACTGCGCAAACTGACCGAGATCTCCCGCGTGGTCGCCGAGCTGTGCAACCTGCCCCACGACACCCACCAGCCCTACGTGGGCCTCAGCGCCTTCGCCCACAAGGCCGGCCTCCACGCGGACGCCACGGTCAAGTACCGCCACAGCTACCAGCACATTGACCCCGAGCTGGTGGGCAACCGCACCCGCGTGGTGGTCTCGGAACTCTCGGGCAAGGGGAACATCCTCTACAAAGTCGAGGAGCTGGGCTTCGACGAACATCTCTCCCGGGAAGAGGCTCGCGAGGTGGCCCGCCGCATCAAGGAGCTGGAAGCCCAGGGCTTCTCCTTCGAGGCGGCCGAAGCTTCAGCCGCCCTGCTCATCCGGCGCAGCCGGGCCGGGTACCGCCCGCCCTTCGAGCTCATCGACTTCACGGTCATTGTGGAACACCGGGATGGCCGTGGGGTGTTGGCCGAGGCCACCGTCAAGGTGCGAGTGAGGGGCGAGGTCGTCCACACGGCCGCCGAGGGCAACGGCCCCGTCAACGCCTTGGACGCGGCGTTGCGCAAGGCCCTGCTGCCCTATTATCCGACACTTGCCGAGTTCAGCCTAAGCGATTATAAAGTACGTATCCTCGACGGGAACACGGGCACGGCTGCCACAACCCGAGTGCTCATCGACACCCGCCGCGGACACGACGTGTGGACGACTGTGGGATGCTCGACCAACATCATCGAGGCATCTTGGCAGGCGCTGGTGGACAGCATCGAGTACGGCCTGTGGCGCTCAGGGGCACTGGCTGAGTCCCGCGAAGCTGCCCTCGCCCCACCAGCCTGCTAGCCCGCTCGAGCGGGCTGGACCTCCGTGTGAACGCGAACTTCAGGGGACGGAGCCGTCCGCCACGTGAGACGGTGGCAGCCGATTCCGTCCCCTGGAGCTGCTGAGCACGCCTTGCCGTGCCATGCGCTGCGCACCGCAAGGTGCGCTTTTTGTTCTTCACGCGGCAGCCCCCTTCTGGCCGGGGCACTGCCGTCGCGACGTGTTCAAATCCCATACTCTGTGCCACGGAGGGTATTATGTCGAGTAAAGCGGACTACATCTGGATGGACGGGCAGCTCCTTCCCTGGGATCAGGCCACCGTTCACGTGATGGCCCACGCCCTGCATTACGGCTCGAGCGTCTTCGAGGGCATCCGCGCCTACCCCACGCCCCGCGGTCCGGCCGTGTTGGCCCTTGAGGACCACACCCGCCGGCTCTTCAACTCGTGCAAGCTCTACCGCATGGAGATCCCGTACACCGAGGAGGAAATTAACCAGGCCATTTTGGAGACACTGCGGGCCAACAAGTTGCCCTCCGCCTACATCCGGCCCTTGGTCTTCCGGGGAGCCGAGCGGCTGGGGCTGGACCCGCGCGGCTGTCCTGTGCACGTGGTGATCATTACCATCGAGTGGGGCCGCTACTTGGGCAGCGAGGCCATCGAGCACGGCGTGGACGTGATGGTGAGCTCGTGGCGGCGCATGGCCCCCGACACGTTTCCGGCCATGGCCAAGATCGGCGGCCAGTACATCAACTCCCAGCTCATTACCATGGAAGCGCGGGACTTGGGGTTCGCCGAGGGCATTGCCTTGGACGTGTACGGGTACGTGAGCGAGGGGAGCGGGGAGAACATCTTCGTGGTGCTGGACGGGGTGATCTACACGCCGCCGGCGGCCAACTCCATTCTGTTGGGCATCACCCGCAAGCTGGTCATGCAGCTCATCGAGGACCACGGCTATCCGCTGCGCGAGCAGCCCATTGCCCGGGAGATGCTCTACATCGCCGACGAGCTCTTCTTCACCGGCACGGCGGCGGAGATCACGCCCATCCGCTCCGTGGACGGCCAGAAAGTTGGCCGGGGAACCCGTGGCCCCATCACCAAGGCGCTCCAAGAGGACTTCTTCGCCATTGTCGAGGGCCACGCGGAGGACCGCCACGGGTGGCTCACCTACGTGTACGAAGAGGAGACGGCGGAACGCTAGAAGGTGAGGAGTATAATCTTACTCGAATTAATGGTAGGAGGGGACGATGCGCGCGAACGGTTCGGACGGCCGGCGAATGCGGTCTGACATCATCAAGCGGGGATTCGAACGGGCTCCCCACAGAGCGCTGCTCAAGGCCACAGGGGTGCGCGACGAGGACTTCGACAAGCCCTTCATCGCCATCGCCAACTCCTACGTGGACATCATCCCCGGACACGTTCACCTCAAGGAGTTCGGCGAAGTGGTGCGCGAGGCCGTGCGCGAAGCCGGGGGGGTGCCCTTCATGTTCAACACCATCGGCGTGGACGATGGCATCGCCATGGGCCACGAGGGCATGAAATACTCCCTGCCCAGCCGCGAGCTGATCGCCGACTCGGTGGAGACGATGGTGGCCGCCCACCACTTCGACGGCCTCATCTGCATTCCCAACTGCGACAAGATCGTGCCGGGAATGCTCATGGCCGCCGTGCGGCTGGACATTCCCACGATCTTCATCAGCGGGGGGCCCATGGCGGCCGGCAAGACGCCGAGCGGCCAAGTGGTGGACCTCATTTCGGTCTTCGAGGGCGTGGGGGCGTACAAGTCCGGGCGCATTTCCGAGCAAGAGCTCAAGGTGCTGGAGGATTACGCTTGCCCCACGTGCGGATCCTGCTCCGGCATGTTCACGGCCAACTCGATGAACTGCCTGTGCGAGGCGTTGGGGCTGGCCCTGCCGGGCAACGGCACCATTCTGGCCGTGGACCCCCGGCGCGAGGAGTTGGCCCGCCAGGCAGCCTTCCAGCTCATGCGCCTCATCGAGTGGGACCTGACGCCCCGCAAGATCGTGACGCCGGAAGCCATCGACAACGCCTTCGCCCTGGACATGGCCATGGGGGGTAGCACCAACACGGTGTTGCACACCATCGCCATCGCCCACGAGGCCGGCATCGAGTACCCCCTGGAACGCCTCAACGAGATCGCCGAGCGCACGCCCTGCATCTGCAAGGTGTCGCCCTCCAGCCACTACCACATCGAGGACGTGGACCGCGCCGGGGGCATCTCGGCCATCCTCAACGAGCTGGCTAAGCGGCCGGGAATCCTCCACTTGGACCAACTCACGGTGACGGGGAAGTCGCTGGGCGAAAACGTGCGGGGCCACGAGAGTCGTGACTGGGAGGTGATCCGGCCCATCGACTCCCCCTACAGCGAGACGGGGGGATTGGCCGTGCTCTTCGGCAACTTGGCGCCCGAAGGGGCTATCGTGAAGACGGCCGGCGTCCTACCCGAAATGATGGTCCACCGCGGGCCGGCGGTCGTCTTCGAGAGCCACGACGAGGCCAACGCCGGCATTCTCAACGGCCGCGTCAAGCCCGGCGATGTGGTGGTGATCCGATACGAGGGTCCTCGAGGAGGGCCGGGGATGCAGGAGATGTTAGCGCCCACCAGCAACATCATGGGCATGGGGCTCGGGGACAGCGTGGCCCTCATCACCGACGGGCGCTTCAGCGGCGGCACGCGCGGCGCCTGCATCGGCCACGTCTCGCCGGAGGCCGCGGCCGGCGGCCCCATTGCCCTCGTCCGGGACGGCGACATGATCTCCATCGACATACCCAACCGCCGCCTGGAGCTCGAAGTGAGCGAGGAAGAGCTGGCCCGCCGGCGAGCCGAGTGGACCCCGCCGCCCATTCGCACCACGAGCAAGTGGCTGCGCCGCTACGCCAGCCTGGTGACCAGCGGAAGTCAAGGCGCCGTGCTCCGCGACGGGTGCTAGCAAGCTGAGGTCTCTGCCCACCCCCGTGGAGCGCGGGGGTGGGCCACGTGGCCTTGAAGTCCTTTTCCAGGTGAACCGGAAGGTTGCCAAGCGTGTATCTTAGATATGGAAGACAACGCCGAGGGAAGGGGACTCCTCCCCGGATGGGTGGCGTTGGTGGCCTCGGCACAAGGCACAAGAAGGCGGGTCATCCCGGTGTCCGACTGGACGAACCCCGACCTCCGGCAACTGATACAAGAGGCATACAGCCACGTGGCCCCCTCGGGGCGAGCCTACCGGGCCCTGCAGGAATCCTTCGCGCCCGCCGAAGCTGACGTACTTCCCCGCGCGCGAGGAGCCGATCCTCCCGTCCGGTTCATCCCGCTGGCTGCGCTCATGGTTCTTGCCAGCTTGGTGTTGTTCTTCGCGCCACGGGGTCACAACCACGTGCCCATCTTCTACACGGCTTCCCCGCCGGCTCCCGTGGGCATGACCACAGCCTTCGACCCCCAGCTCAACGTCTCCTTCACAGGCATCTGGACACCCTCGCGCGTCATGGTCGATCTCCGCTGAACATCTCTCGCCGACGCAAGCTTCCAGAACCTTGACGAAAGTACCATCTCCTTTTATAATTTTGGACAGCTCTTAGCAAGGCAAGCGGGAGTAGCTCAGGGGTAGAGCATCTGCCTTCCAAGCAGAGGGTCGCGGGTTCGAATCCCGTCTCCCGCTTTTTCCCGTTCGGCCGCGTGGAAGAGGCAAGTGTCGGGTTCCGCCTCCGCCAATCGATGTAATCTGTGCTCGGATCTCTTTTCCCTTGGCCAAGAACTCCCGGAGCATGTAGCTCCGGGAGTTCTTTGTGGTAAAACTGCTCAGCTATCGCCGCACAACGCCAGCAGCACTCAGATGAAGAGCAGCTTTCTTCGCTTCTGCACATGAGTCCCAATCGTTCATCGACTTGATGAGCTTTCGCTTTCGGAGCGACCAAGAAGCCACCTCACAGTAACCGATTGTCACATCGTCCCAGTTATGCTATGCTTCTTGTAGTCGTTTTGTGCAGTCGTTGGTGTGGAAAGGGCGAGACGACCGAGAAATTGCGCAGGAAGGGTTGTCGTGTCACGAGTCAAGCTGCTCATGACGTGGGACATCCAACAGGGTCGCGAAACGGCCTACCTTGACTTCGTTACCTCTGAGTTCGCCCCTGCGCTGATCCGCTTGGGCATAGAGCTGGTCGAGGGATGGTACACCGTCTACGGCGACGGCCCCCAAATTCTCATGGGCGCCGTTGCCGAGGATGTGGAAACTGTCCAGAAGGCCTTGGCGAGCCCCGAATGGCAGGAGCTGAAGGAGCGCCTGCTCGAGTACGTCACCAACTTCTCCTACAAAGTGGTGCCCGCGACGGGACGATTCCAACTTTGATCCGGCGGGGTGGGAGCTTATGGAGATTAAGTGGTACGGCCATGCTTGTTTTCGTATCCGTGACAAATCGGCCGTCGTAGTGACCGATCCTTTTCCCCCTTCACTGGGCTATCACCGCCCCAGAATACGGGCCGATATTGTCACCATCAGCCACTATCACCGAAATCACTGCGCCCTCAAGGGATTTCAGGGCTCACCCTTCGTCATCGACGCTCCCGGCGAGTACGAAGTCAAAGGGGTCTTCGTCACGGGCATCCGCACCTACCACGACCGCAAACGCGGGCGGGTGCGCGGGTATAACACGGTCTACCTGTTCCGCTTCAACGGGCTCAGCGTGTGTCACCTCGGCGACTTGGGCCACATCCCCAACCAGGAACAAGTCGAGGAGCTCAGCGAAGTGGACATCCTGTTGATCCCCGTCGGCGGTGCGGGCACCCTCAACGCGGCCATGGCCGCCGAGGTCATCAGCCTCATCGAGCCCCGCCTGGTGATCCCCATGCACTACCGCACCGAGGTGTACGCCGACGGATTGGACCCGGTCGAGCCGTTTCTCAAGGCCATGGGGGCCAAAGATGTGCCCCGCCACTCCCACCTCACCATCTCCTCCCGCTCCAGCCTGCCCGAGGAAACCCAAATTGTGTTGCTCTCCTTTGAGGCCAAATGAGCGCCCAAGAGGTGAACGCCATTCGGGTCCGGGCCGTTAGCGTACAGGCCCCGCAGGATTGGCACGCCGAGCTCCTCGCGTTGGGCCACCGGCCGCCCCCTCCGCCCTCCCAAGAACCGGTGAGCGGGTTTGGGATGGCGTGGGAGCTGTCCCCCGTTCCCGCTGCCGTGGCCGTCCGGCTCAAGGAAGCCATCGAGACGTGCGGGGGAAGTGTGTGGCTCTCGGCCGAGCTGGAGAACGGTGGCTCGGGTCCAGGCCGCCTGCTGGCATTGGCCTTTCCCGGACAGGTGGAAGCAATCCTCGAGGCCTTGGCCGTACACCACGACCCTCACACGCTCTCCTGCGTCAACGCCTGGCGCATGGCCTTGGAGCACCTTCGGCATCCCCCGCGCCCCTTGGAGATCGGCCCGCTCACCTGTGCGTGGGGAACACGCACCTACATCATGGGCATTCTGAACGTCACGCCCGACAGCTTCAGCGGCGACGGGCTCCTCCGGGAGGAAGAGTGGTTGGAGGTGCTGGTCGAGCGGGCACGCCAGTTCGTGGCCTCGGGAGCCGATATCCTCGACATCGGCGGCGAGAGCACACGCCCTGGAGCCGCGCCCGTTCCCTTGGACGAGGAGCTGCGTCGGGTGGTCCCAGCCGTGCGGGCCGTGGCCCAGGCCGTTAAGGTGCCCATCTCCGTGGACACCTACAAGGCCGAAGTCGCCCGCCAGGCCATTGAAGCCGGCGCCCACCTGGTGAACGATGTGTGGGGCCTGCGCATGGACCCGGAGATGGCACACGTCGTCGCCGACTACAGCGTGCCTGTTGTGATCATGCACAATCGCAGCCGGCCAAAGGACGCCGTCCAGGAACAACGCTTGGGCGGGCGCTACGTGGGTGTGCAGTACACCCACCTGATGCGCGACGTGCTCGACGAGCTGGCCGCCTCCGTCGAGCTCGCCCTGCGCCACGGCGTGCCCGAGGAGCACATCATTGTGGACCCGGGCATCGGGTTCGGCAAGACGGTGGAACAGAACTTGGAGCTCCTCCGACGGCTCGAGGAGCTGCACGTGTTGGGACGCCCCATCTTGGTCGGACCCTCCCGCAAGAGCTTCATCGGGTACACCCTCGACCTCCCCCCCGGGGAGCGCCTCGAGGGCACGGCGGCCGCCGTAGCCCTCAGCGTCGCCAAAGGAGCCGACATCGTGCGCGTCCACGACGTGCTCCAGATGAGCCGCGTGGCTCGTTTCGTGGACGCAGTGGTGCGTCCGGCGCCACGTCTGCACAGAAGAGGAGACATGCAGTGAGCACGCCCCACTCCACCCCCTCACCCAAGCGTATCCCCTCGCCGGCCGTGAGCCCGCCGCCCGCCGGCGTCATGCCCGAATCACCTCAGCATGCCGTCCACACCCTGGACAGCGGCCTTCGCATTGTGACAGTGCCCTTGCCGGGCGTCTACTCCGCCAGCGTCCTGCTCTACGTGACCGTGGGTTCCCGGTACGAGCCGAACGAGCTGGCCGGCATCTGCCACTTGATTGAACACGTGGCCTTCAAGGGGACACCCAGTCGCCCCTCCTCGTCGGACATCGCGTTGGCCGTCGAGGGCATCGGCGGCGTCTTCAACGCCAGCACGGGCAAGGAGTTGACCCTCTACTGGGCCAAGGCTGCCGCCCACCACGTCTTCCACATCGTGGACGTGCTGTTCGACATCACGCGCCACAGCCTCTTCCGGCCCGAGGACATTGCCAAGGAGAAACAGGTCATCGTCGAGGAGATCAACGAATCCTTGGACATCCCCCAGGAGGTCGCAGCCCTTGCCTGTATGCGCCTGCTCTTCCCCAACCACCCCCTCGGCCGTGATGTGGCCGGCTCCAGGGAAAGCGTCCTGAACATGACCCGTGACCAGATCGTAACCTTCGCGGAAGCCACCTACAGGCCCAACACGATGGTCTTGAGCGTGGCCGGCGCCATTGTGCCCGAGGCCATCGTGGAACACGTGGCCTCTCTCGTGGACGGGTGGCCCGCCGGCACATCGCCCACACCTGAACCCGCCCCGCCGCTGCCGCCGGGCCCACACCTTGCCGTCATACCACGGCCCGTGGAACAAGTACAACTTTGTCTGGGAATACGAGGGCTCAGCCGAAACGACGACGACCGGTACGCCCTCACCCTCCTCAACACCATCCTGGGCGAGAGCATGAGCTCCCGCCTCTTCACACGGCTGCGGGAAGATTTGGGCCTCGCCTACGCCGTGGGCTCTTCAGTGGCCTTCTACGCGGACACCGGCGACCTCGTCATCGAGGCCGGGGTGGATGCCCAACACGTGGGCCTCGCCGTCGAGGTCATCTGCGAGGAGTTGGCGCGCCTCGTCGCCCAGCCCGTCTCCGCCGCCGAGCTCGACGCCGCCCGCGAATTCCTCAAAGGACGCCTGCTCCTCTCCCTCGAGGACACTTACACCAACGCCAGCTGGTACGGCCACCAAGTGGCCGTGGGCAACGCCATCATCTCCCCAAACGAAGCCATCGCCCGCGTGGACGCCCTCACCCCGGAAGACGTGCAACGTGTAGCCGGCCGGCTCTTCGTGCGTGACCAGCTCGTGCTCAGCATCGTGGGCCCCGTGCCCGAGGACCACGACTGGAGCCAACACATCTGCCTATGAGATTCCCGCCGGCCCGGAACTTGTGTATAATATACCTGTCGGCTCCGGCCACATCTCCCCAACCCGAGGAGAAACACGGTGGAACGCCAGGAAATCAAGCAACTCATCCTTGAAGAGCTCCCCCGCCTCCTCACCCAGGACAGCGAGGTGCGCGAGTTCGTGCGGCGCCTCGTGGAGGAATACGCTGCCGGGCGCGAGGAGACAGAGAGTCGCTTCGAGCGCCTCTTCGAGGCTCTCGAGCGCGATCGGGAGGTCTTTGAGCGCATGTGGGCTGAGAGCCGACAGCGCTGGGAAGAACACCAGCGCCAGTTGCGCCGGCTCGAACAGGAGCGCAAGCAGGCGTGGGAAGCCAACCAGCGCGCTTGGGAGGCCAATTACCGCCAATGGGAGGAGCTTCGGCGCTGGTGGCGCCAACTTGAACAGGCCCAGGAAGAAAACCAGCGCCGTTGGGAGGAGCTCGAGCAGCAGCGCGAGCAGGCCTGGGAGCAGCTCGAACGCCGCTGGGAGGAGCTCGACCGCAAGCGCGAGCAGGCCTGGGAGCAGCTCGAACGCCGTTGGGAGGAGCTTGACCAGAAGCGCAAACAGGCTTGGGAGCAGCTCGAACGCCGCTGGGAAGAGCTCGACCGCAAGCGCGAGCAGGCCTGGGAGGAAAACCGGCACAAGTGGGAAACTTGGGAGGAAAGGTGGCGGGAAGCTTGGGCGAGATCT
>JALSKA010000103.1 GCA_026989095.1 Ardenticatenaceae bacterium | reverse complement strand
CCCAGCGCCTGCACGTAGAGGGGGAGGAAGGGGAAGATGATCGAGAAGCCCATCGCCGAGACGAGCTGGGCAGTGAACATGATGAAGAGAGTGCGCTGCCAACGGGCCATCTCTCACCCCGTGTGCTGCCCGCGCCGAGAGTGTCACGGGGCCGGCGCAGGAATGGCTTCCTGCTCCCGGTAGAAGTCACACACGTCTTGCACCACACAACGGGCACACTGGGGCCGGCGGGCCTTGCAGATCTGGCGCCCGTGGCGGATGAGGTTGAGGTGAAGGGGATAGTACCACTCTGCGGGCACCAGGTGTTCCCACACGGCGCGAATCTGGCGGGTGGAGGCCCGCTCGGGCACGATGCCCAGGCGCCGGCTTACCCGGCTCACGTGGGTGTCCACCGGAAATGTGGGACGGTTGAAGCAGAAGAGCAGCACGATGGAGGCGGTCTTGTGACCTATGCCCTTGATGCTCGTCAGCCACGCCTCGGCCTCTTCTGTGGAGAGTTCGCCGAGGAAGCTCAGGTCGAAGGCGCCCTGCTCTTGCCACACTTTGCGAAGGATGGCTTGGATGCGCGGCCCCTTTTGGTTGGTCAGCCCGGCCGGCCGCACGGCGTCGATCACGGCCTCCACGGGCGCGTTCATGACGGCTTCCCAGGAGGGAAAGCGCTCGCGCAGCCGGCGATAGGCCATGAGGGCGTTGTGGTCGGTGCTGTTCTGGGCCAGCGTGGTGATGATGAGCTCCTCCAGTGGCGGGTACCGGGGGCGCCAATCGGGCTCACCGTAGGCATCCAGCAGACGGCGGTAGATCTCGGCCGCTTTCTGGCGAAGGGCCGGCAAACGCTCCCACACTTCGGCCGGAACGTGCTGGGGAGGCCGGGCGGATTGATGGGGCGGAGTTGCTTCATCGCTCATGGGACAACCT
Source organism: Ardenticatenaceae bacterium (assembly GCA_026989095.1). Taxonomy (GTDB): domain Bacteria; phylum Chloroflexota; class Anaerolineae; order Ardenticatenales; family Ardenticatenaceae; genus WFWG01. The sequence goes on along the minus strand of JALSKA010000103.1, from coordinate 20,579 downwards.
CTTTCTCCACGCCTGTTCTTCGTGTGCGAGAAAACGGGTCCAGTATACCCCAAACCGGCCACGCGTACAAGGTCGAGCGCGGGCCCGCTTCAAGGGGAGAGCGTGCGTTCGTTCCGAGGCGGGCTGAACGCGCTGTCATGCCTCCCGAGAAGGCCGTTCATGGCGCGTTCATGTACGGCTGCTACCATCGCCGTAGACGACAACCTCACGGAGCCCTTGGGCCTTCATTTCCCCACACCTTTGGACGAGCAAATGGGGCGAGTGCGCCAGTTTGGAGAGTTGTGGCATCAGATCGAAACGTGGCTGGGCGAGCAATGGAAGCGACCGGCGCGGATGAGGCCGCCCCAACACGTGCTCGTGACCGGCGCCACCGGCCCCATTGGCCACGCCCTCGTCTCCTCCCTCACGGCCCAAGGAACGCGCGTGCGCGTGCTCGTTCAAGCCGCCCCCCGGCCTCGCTCCTTGCCTTGGCCCAACGTGGAGCTCATCTACACAGACTTGGCCACGCCCAACGTGGAGCTCATACTCCGGGCCGTGTCCGGGTGTAGTGTGATCTTCCACTTGGCAGCCGTCACAGGCGAGACAAACCCACAACGGCTCTACGTCGTCAACGTGCGGGGCACTAAGATCCTCGTCGAGGCGGCCCGCTTGGCCGGCGTTGCCCGCTTCGTGATGGTGAGCACCTTGGCCACAGTAGGCCGGCCGTGGAACGCCCTCACCGAGTCCGAATCCTGGCTCCGACAGGCCACACACTACGTGCGCAGCCGCTTTTTGGCCGAGGAAGTCGCCCTCTTGGCCAGTCACAAGGGGTTGTGGGTCAACGTCCTCAACCTCCCCGCCGTGGTTGCCCCGCGAATGCCTGTCGCCCATCCTCTGGTCACGTGGCTCGTGGACGAGAGCCCCGCTTGGCAAGCGCTCCCCGAGGCCGCCCCGGTTCACTTGGTGGCATTGAAGGATGTGGTGACCCTCCTGATGGCCGCAGCCGCCGGCCGCGAACGCTTTTTCGGCCGGCTCGTCCCCCTCTCGCCGGACGGCGATCTCACCCCCCATGAGCTTGCCCGCATGTGGGACGACCTGGGAATTTCGCCAACACGCTTGAGACCGGTACAATTCGCTTGGCGCGACCACCCGCCTGTCTATTACCGGCTGGTGGCGAGTGAACCCGGCGTGCGCCACCGCCATCTCTCCGTGCCGGCCAAGCCGTTGGTGCGCTCCCTGCTCAAGCACGTGGCCGGAGCAGACAGGTGGGTGCCCTCGTATGCCGTGAGGTGATCGGAGCAGCACTGAACAACTCGTGTTAGGAGGCCCGTCAATGACGACACCGCTGATCTTCGTGACCAACGACGACGGCATCGCGTCGCCGGGGTTGCGCGCCGCCATCGAGGCAGTCCACGACTTGGGCTCGCTCGTGGTGGTGGCTCCCCGGACTCAGCAGACCGCGGCCAGCCGCAGTTTTCCGCCCCGCAAGGGCACCGTTCACGAGCAGGCCATCCGGCTGAAAGACGGCCAGACGGTTCAGGCGTGGGCTGTGGAGGGCACGCCTGCCCAAGCGGTGAGGTGGGGGTTGCTCGTCCAAGTGCCACGGCTGCCCGATTTGCTCATCTCGGGCATCAACTACGGCGAGAACGTGGGGGTGAACATCACCGTCAGTGGAACCATTGGGGCGGCCATTGAGGGGGCCACGTTTGGTGTGCCGGGCTTGGCCGTCTCGTTGGAAGTGGACCCCAAGTACCACTTGAGCCACAGCGAGGAGGTAGACTTCTCCGTGGCCGGCGACTTCCTGCGCCGGTTTGCCCGCCTCATGTTACGAGCTCGCCTGCCCCACGACGTGGACATCCTCAAGCTCGACGTTCCGGCCGGCGCCACGCCGACAACACCGTGGCGCCTGACACGCCTCTCGCGCCAGCGCACCATTCACTCCGCCGTGCGCGTCAAAGAAGATGGGCGCAAGTACTTGGACGGCTACTACCGCGCCTTCGACACCGACGCCCTGGAACCCGACAGCGACGTGTACGCCTTGGCCGTGGAGCGGGTGGTCTCCATCACGCCGCTCAGCATTGATCTCACGTCCCGGGTGGCGCCGGAACACCTGTTGGCTTCCCTGAACGGGGAAGGACAAGAGCTCGATCCGCGCGTAGACGGCCCAGGACACTCATTCTGACGGCTTCGCCCGCCTTGCCCAAGACGCGATGCCAGCCGAACTCTGATGGTGCCCCATTGCCCAAGGGCCCGCCAGAGGTGTTCAGGGCTTTGAACTTCGCATCAGGTTGTCACCGCGCTCGCCTCATCCGGCCGAGAGCTGCACCAACCACTGCACAGTCTCGGGGAAGAGAATCACGAGAATCAGGGCCACGCCCTGCAAGACCATGAAGGGAATAGCGCCCTTGTGAATGTCAATCGTCTCCACCTCCTTTGGTGCCACGCTCTGGAGGTAGAAGAGGGAGAAGCCCACGGGCGGGGAAATGAAGGCCATGTTCAAGTTGATGGCCATCATCACGCCAAACCACACCAAGTCAATGCCCAGGGCACGGGCAGCCGGCACGAAGAGGGGCATCACGATGAAACTGATCTCCAGGAACTCCAGGTTGATGCCCAGCAGGAAGACCGCGATGTTGGCCACGATGATGAACCCCCAGTAGCCGCCCGGCAGGTTGGTCAAGAGCTCGGTGACGTACCGCTGGCCGCCCAGACCGTCGAAGACCAGGCCGAAAAAGGTGGAGCAGAAGAGAATCATGATCACCAGGGCAGTGATGTTGGCCGTGGAGCGCGCTGCTTCCTTGATGAGCTTCCAGTTGAGGCGCCGGTTGGCCGCCGCCAGCACGCAGGCGCCAATGGAACCGACCGCGCCGGCCTCGGTGGGCGTGGCGATGCCGAAGAAGATGCTGCCCAGCACGGCGAAGATGAGGAGCACCGGGGGCACCAGGGCCACCATCACGCGGCGCAGGAGCGCCGTGCCCCGGAGCGTGCGCGCCTCAGGGGGCAAAGCGGGTGCGGCCTCGGGGTTTGTAATGGCCACGTAGATCACGTAGAGCATGTACAGCCCGGCGAGCATAACGCCCGGCACCAGCGCGCCCAAGAAGAGGTCGCCGACGGAGACGCCAATCTGGTCGGCGAGCACCACCAACACCAAGCTGGGCGGCAGGAGCTGGGCCATCGTGCCCGAGGCCGCGATCACGCCGGTGGCCAGTTTGTGGTCGTAGCCGTAGCGGACCATCACCGGCAGGGAGAGCAGGCCCATCACAATCACCGTGGCGGCCACCACGCCCGTGGCCGCGGCCAACAGCGTCCCCACCACGATGACAGCCAGGGCCAGGCCACCGCGCACGGGGCCCAAGAGAAGGCCGATGGTCTCCAATAACATCTCGGCTAATCCCGATTTTTCAAAAACAGCCCCCATGAAGACAAAATAAATGATGGCCAAGAGAGTGAAGTTGGACATCGTGCCAAACCAGCGGTTCGGCAACAGCCTCAACAAGTTCATGTCGAACGAGCCCAAGAGGAGTCCAATGATGACGAACATCGAGGCTGTGCCGGCAAAACAGAAGGCCACCGGGTAGCCGTAGACCAGCAGAATGGTGAAGGGAATGAACATCGCCAGCGCAAGCCATCCGTATTCCATGACTTAGCTCCTTCTCCTGGCAGGAATGGGGTTTGACCTGACTGGGCAGACCATGTCCACTGGAGGTGGTCACTCGATGCGCAGTGGCTCCTCGCGCTCGATCTCCTCGATGATGTAGGGCCGCACCTGCTCCAAGATGTCTCGTCGGTCGGCGATCACCGCGTACATCTTGATGAGCTCAGCCACCGTCTGGAGCAGGAGCGTGGCGAAGGCCACCAGGATCATGCTCTTGATGGGCGCGCGGGGCAAGCCGCTGGGGTCGGGGGACATCTCCCAAGGTCCCCACGTTCCATTGGGCAGACGTCCCCAAGAGCGGAGGACAGGATCGACAGTCACGTAGAGGGCGAGGATGAGGAAGGGGATGAGGAGGAAAATGTGGCCCCAGAAGTCCAACATAGCCTTGCGCTTGTTGCTCCACCGGCCGTAGAAGAAGTCCACCCGCACGTTGATGCCGTGTTTCATGATGTAAGCGAACCCGAAGAAGAACACCAAGGTGTACAGGTACCATTGGAGCTCGATGAAGAAGTTGGAGGAGAGCTTCACCTCAATAAAGCGGCCGAGATAGCGGGCCACCACGTTGTAGAAGCCAATGATGATGGTGAAGATGGTAATGTACATGGCCACTTGGCCCATTCGCTCGGAGAGGGCATCAACGGTACGTGCAAACGCAATGAGATAGCGCATGACCGCAGACCTCCATCGGCTGTCGATTGTGTTGCCGCCAAGAACGGAAACGAGGAAAAGCCGGCGCATAGCAGATGGGGAGCCGGCCGGACGAGATGCCTCCTGTTGAAACGCTTTTCCAATAATACCGGGTTTTGTCCGCTTTGGCAAAATGCCCCAAAAGTGTCCTGTCCGCCACACGCAGCTCGGCGGACCATTTGCTCACCTCTTGGCTCCGTGTTACTATTCGCCTTCAGTGTGAGGTGACGTGAAACCCGCTATTGCCGAGACGAAACGTGAGCATGGACCGGAAACGACTGGCGGCGTGGACAGGACTCCTTCTGCTCGGGGCTGTTGTCGTCCTCGTGGCCCCTTTTCCCTTGGTGCTCCAGTCGCTGGCCGTCCTCGTCATCACGGCCTACGTGCCCGGCCTTCTCCTGGTGGAGTGGCTTGTGGGTTCACGCCAACACCGCCCTGAGCCGTGGGAACACCTCCTCTACAGCATCTCGGCCGGTTACGGCGTGGCCGTGATCGTCTCGTTGCTCCTCAGCTACCTCCCCGGCGGCTTGACTGCTTTCCAGATGGGCGTGGCCTATGGCCTGGTGATCCTTCTGCTGCTTGGGCTGGTGTGGCGGCGAGATGGGCCCCAGGGGAAGGAGGAGATAGTCTCACAGGCGTGGCCCCCTCCCTGGCAGGGCGTCGAACGCCGCCTGTTCCTCGCCAGCGTTATCTCGCTTCTCGTTGTGGGCATTTTCTTCCGGCTGCCCAACTTGGGCTACTCGGAGTTCCAGGGGGATGAAGCCCGCGCGGTGCTGCGGGCGGCCGGCGTGCTCCAAGGGCGTGAGGAGGTGCTCCTTATCCACAAGAAGGGTCCCACGGAGATTCTGCTGCCCACCAACCTCTACGCCCTCACCGGCCGGATCAACGAGTCATCGGCCCGGCTGCCCTTCGCCCTCGCCAACGTGGCCGGCCTCTTTGCCACCTTCCTGCTCGGCTGGCGGCTCTTTGGCCCCGTGGCCGGGTGGGCCGCGGCCATGCTGTTGGCCTTGGACGGGTACTTGATCGGTTTCTCCCGCATCGTCCAGTACCAGAGCCTCGTCTTCCTCACCAACGTGGTGACCGTGCTCATCATGTACCGCACCGCGCAGTGGCCGGGCGGGCGGGCACGTTACTGGGTGTTGGCCGCCCTCGTCTTGGCCACCGGCCTCTTCTCCCACTACGAGGCCATTGTCGTGGCCCTGCCGGCCTTTCTCTTCCTGGTGTGGGGCATCCGGCAGAAGCGTGAGCCGCTGGCTCCCGTGCTCCGCGACCTCGTGCCCGGCCTATTGGTGGGCGGGGGGGTTCTGGCCCTCTTCTACGTCCCCTTCGTGCTCCACCCCAACTTCGCGGCCACCTATGCTTACCTGACCCAACGCCGCATCGGGGGGCAGTTCCCTTACAACAACCTGACCGACTTCTTCCTCCGCACCACCGTCTACAGCTCCACCTATTACCTGGTCTTCATGATTGTGCTGGCCGCCGTGGGCCTGATCGTGGCCTACCGCCGGAGCTTCGGCAGGTGGTGGCGCCTCCCCGCGCTGGCCCTCGTGGCCGGTCTGAGCATCACAGCCGTGGAGCCCACGTGGCTCTCCGTGGGGTCACGCGATTCCACCGTGCTCTTCTTCGCCGCGGCATTCGGTCTGGCGTGGCTTGCGCCGCGCATGGCCCACGAGGAGCGCACGATGTGGGCCTGGTTCGGGAGCACGGCGCTCCTCGCCCTCTTTCTCACCGAAAAGCCCCGCTCCCACGTCTACATCTTCTTCATGCCGTGGGCCCTGCTGAACGGCCTCGTCATCGCCCACGCCTTCCGCGCGCTGGACAGCCATCTGGGCTCGAGGCGGGCCCTTATCTTGGGCGTGGCGGGCGCCCTGCTGGGCGTAGCCATCTTCGGCACATACGCCTATTTCTACTTCGTCTACAACCGCGTGGAAATCCTGCGCACTTGGCAGGAGAACCGCCTGCCCGGCTACTGGGTCGTCTACGACGAGCCGGAGGACCGGGCCATCTTCGGCTTTCCGCTGCGCAACGGCTGGAAGGTGGTCGGCGCACTCTACGCCCAAGGGGTGTTGGACGACATCTACGAGACGAACGAGAAGGAGGCGTGGGTGCCCGACTGGTACACCCGGGGCCAGGAGCGCTGCCTGCGGGACCACACGGTCTTCTTCTTCATCGACAACTTGGAACCCGAAGGCGAGGAAGAACGCCGCCTGCTCCAGGAGAGGCTTCGGCGCGAGTACCAGCTCTTCGGCACTGTGATCATCAACGGCCAGCGGCGCATGGAGATCTACCGCAAGAGCGATCAGCCCATCGAGCCGCGCACTTTCTACGTGGAAGAGTACGAGGCGTGGTTCGACGAGGAGCTCTCGCCCCCCGACCTCCCGCTCGACTATCCCACTGTCCTGCCCACCATCCAACACCCTCTCAACGTGCGGCTGGGGGAGAGCATCTGGCTCAAAGGCTATACGATTGACCGCACCACGGTGAAGCCCGGCGACACAATTCTGCTCACCCTCTATTGGACCACGACGGCCAACATCTTCGAGCGGTACAGCGTCTTCAACCAGATACTCGAGCCCGGCGTGGCCATGTACGGCCAGCGGGACGGCGAGCCCGGCTGTGACCGCTATCCCACCTCGAAGTGGAAGGTGAACGAGCTCGTGGTGGACCCGTACCGCATTCCCATCTTCCCCGACGCGAAGGCAGGCACGTACCCGCTCATCACGGGCATGTACCAGCGGGAGCAGGGCTATCGACTCGACATCTTCTCGGCCGACGGCCAGCCCTTGGGCAACCAGATCGAGCTGACCACGATTACTATCGAGGCGCCATGAGTTCCCCCCGCCTCCGTCTGGCAGCCCTCACACTGGGACTCCTGCTCCTGATCCTGGCCCCACGCCTGCCCCGCCTGGGCCAATTCGTCACCCCCGACGAGCGCAAGTGGCTGGCCCGCTCGGCCAACTTCGCCTACGCCCTGGCCCACGCCGACTTCGCGCGCACCTTCCAGCGCGAACACCCCGGCGTGACGGTCATGTGGGCCGGCGCGTTGGGCCTGTTGACCCGCTACCCGGACTATCCCCGCGAGGCACCCGGCTACTTCGGCTGGAAGGAGGAGGAAATCGAGCCCTTCTTGCGCCAAAAGGGCTTCGATCCCCTCGACGTGCTCGTGGCCGGCCGCCTGTTCACGGTGCTCTTCGTGGCGGGGGCGCTGTTGGGCGCCTTCGCCTTCGCCCGGCGCACCCTCGGGGATGGGCCGGCCGCGCTGGGTTTCGCCCTGATCGCCCTCTCCCCCTTCCACGTGGGGCTCTCCCGCCTGCTCCACTTGGACGCGCTCCTCTCCGCCCTTGTGCTCCTCTCGTTGGCCGCGTTGCTGGCCTACGCGCTCGACGGCCACAGGCGGCGTGACTTGCTCGTCTCGGGCGCGGCGGCCGGCCTGGCCTGGCTGACCAAATCGCCCGGCCTCTTCTTGATCCCGTTGGCGGGCATGATCCTCCTCTGGGACGCCTGGCGGCGCGAGGGTTGGTCACGGGCATGGCCGTTGGCGCTCCGGCGCGGAGTCCTCTGGGGCGTCGCCGGGATGGGCGTCTCCGTGCTTCTCTGGCCGGCCATGTGGGTGGCTCCCCTGGACAGCGTCGTCCGGGTTATGGCCGCGGCGACGACCTATGCCGGCATAGGCCACTTGAACCCCACGTTCTTCATGGGACGAGTGTACGAAAACGACCCGGGGTGGCTCTTCTACCCGGTGAACTACCTTTGGCGGGAGACGCCGGTGGTGTTGGTCGGCCTGCTGGGGGCAGCCACGGCGTGGGCTCGTCGCCACCCTCCTTTCGGTACTCCTCGCGCGCGGGCCGTGGCAGGTTGGCTTCTCACGGGCGCCTTCGCCTTCGGCGTGGTGATGAGCGCCGGGGCCAAGAAATTCGACCGCTACTTGCTGCCCGCTTTCCCCTTGTTGGCGCTCGTCTCAGCACTGGGGTGGTGGGCTCTGGCAACGGCCGCGCGCACGTGGCGACTGCGCGCCGCGTGGCTCCTGGTGGCGACGGCTGTCGCCGGCCAAGGGGCCGGTGTCTTGGCCACATTTCCCTATTATTTGAGCTACTACAACCCCCTGTTGGGCGGCGCGCGGCGAGCACCACAGGTAATGCTGATAGGCTGGGGGGAGGGCTTGGATGCAGCAGCCCGCTACCTCAACGAGAAGCCGGAGGCCGAAACCCTGCGCGTGACGGCCTGGTACATGGACGGCCCCTTCTCCTATTATTTCGTGGGCGAACCCATGCCCATCCGCTTCCGGGCCACGATCACCAACGTTCTCCAATGGCTGAGCACCGATTACGTGGTAACATATGTCAACCAATGGCAGCGCGGACTGCCCTCGCGAGAGCTCCTGGACTACTTCGAGCAACACCCCCCTGAGAAGGTCATCGTCATAGACGGGCTGGAGTACGCCCGCATCTACGACGTGCGCGATGCTCCTCCTCCCGATTACCTGGCCGTGGGCCGCCCCCGCTTCACCGACTGGGGCGAGCGCATTCGCCTGGTGGCCTACCGCCTGCCATCCCGCGTGATGCCCGGCGACACTTTCGTGGCCACCTTCTACCTCCAGAGCATCGCGCCCATCGAGCGGAACCTGAACGTGCTGGTGCGCGTGGTGGGGCCGGGCGGCCGCGAGCTGCTCCGTGACGAGGGCTGGCCTTGGGGCTCCCCGACCTCCACGTGGCGCCTGCGCGACGTGTGGCCCGACGGCCACACGTTTACCGTGCCCGAGGATGCCCCCCCGGGCGTCTACCGGGTGGAACTCACCTTCTACGATCCCGAGACCCTCGAGCGCCTGCCGGCCGTGGACGTGAAGACGGGAACGCCCGTGGGGGACACGCTGATCGTGGATCTCCTCGAAATCGGCACGCTGCCGGCGCCGCTCCAGAGGCTGGCGCCCCCGCCACGCCTCGGCGACGTGGCCGCGCTGGCGGGGTGGGACCTGCTCTCGGATGGCGGCGAGCCCCTTCGCGCCCTCCGCCCGGGGCAGACGGTGCGCGTGCGCCTCCACTGGCAGGCGCTGAGGGGCAGCGACGTGGCCTACAAGGGCTTTGTCCACCTCCTGGCGCCCGACGGCACCCTGGTGGCCCAAGACGACCAGCAGCCCCAAGAGGGGTTCCTGCCCACTCCCCTCTGGCGGGAGGGCCTCTCTGTGGTGGACGAGTACACCCTCACCGTGCCCCGGGGCGCGGCCGCCGGCGAGTACACCCTGCTGGCCGGCCTCTACGACGAGAGCAGCCTGCAACGCCTGCCCGTCACCCTGAACGGCGATCCGGCAGGCGATGCCGTCCGCCTGGGCACTGTGCGGGTGGAGCCGGCGCCGTAGGCTCCTCTCACAGCGGCTCCCCGAAGAAGAACCGCCGGCTCTCGTAGACCACCGGCGCGCCGCGCACCAGCGTGATGATCACCGTGAGCACCACCAGACTCCCGACCCCTAAGTTGATGGGGGCCAACCACGGGGCTTGGGGAGCCCACGCTTCCAAGGCCATCAGCAGCGCGAGGGCAGCGAAGACAAAAGCCTTCAGGAGGCCGTAGAAGGCCCGCATGGGCCGGCCGCTCACCAGCCACCGGGCCCACGGCGTGCGCATCATGGCAAAGGCCGTCTCCCCCTTGGCCAGGGCGTAGGCGCGGATGGCGTCGGTCACGATGCCCCGGCTGATGACAATGAGGGGAACGGCCACGTGGACCAGGCCCAGGTCGGCGTAGACAATCCAGAAGACGTTCTCCACCACACGGTCGATGGCAATGTCCATGACTGCCCCGAGGTCGCTCACCTCGCCCCGCCGGCGGGCGACCCAGCCGTCCACCCCGTCGAGCCCGATGAGCAGGAGAATGAGCGCGAAAGCAGCCACCTTGGGAACGACGCCGGGCATGTAGAGCAGGAGCACGCAGATGCCCAACAGCCCCAACCGGCTCAACGTGATCGCATTGGCCCACATGTGCTATGGCTCCTCCGGCACCAAGTTCGCCACCAGGCGTGGCGCCGACGGCGTGCTCACGTCAACGACGGCCAGCCCCCCATCTTGCAGGGCCACGTACACGTATCCCCGCGCGTCCAGCGCCACATCGCGGGCGTATCCTCCCGGAAACTCCAGCGTGGCGCGCGGAGCCAGCGCGCCAGTGGGTCTGCTCTCCACCACTTGCAGGCCGGCCAACCCGTTGGCCACGTAGACCGTGTTGCCTTCCACAGCCAGGCCGAAGCCCAGGTCGGGCAGCTCCTGTGTCCCCACCACCCGCGGCCTGCTGGGCAGGCGAACGTCCACCATCACGACACCCAGGGCGTGCTCAGTGGCATAAAGCATCTCCCCACGGGCGGCCACCCCTTCGACGAACGCCTCCCATTGGCCGGCGACAACGGGGCGCCGGGGCGCGGAGACATCCACGGCCGTGAGCCCCAAGGATGGGTCCGCCAGGAAGAGATAGGGTCCGCCCTTGGCCATGTGGCGGGGTGCATCCAACACCTCGGGCGCCTCTAGGGCGCCCAGGAGGTGGGGCACCTCGCCTGAAGCCAAGTCGAGGATGTAGAGCGCCCCCTCAGTGGCCACGTAGAGCCGTTCGTCTTCCGCCAGGAGCCCCAAAACGGCCAACTCGTCCTCGTATCCGAAGCGCCCCAGCAGGCGCGGAGCATCGGGCACGCTCACGTCCACCACCCACAGGCCGGAACCGTCGGTGCCCACGAAAGCGCGCCCACCGGCAACGGCCACGGCGATGGCCGGTTCCATTTCGTCGTCCTCGTCGCCGACAAAGGTGGCAACAGGCTGGGGCGCCTCCGGGCGGCTCACGTCCACCACGAGCAGGCCGTCCACGCCGGCTGCCAGAAAAAGGTACGGCTCACTGATGGCCGCGTCCCACACGCCGCGCATCCACTCCCCCTCCGCGCGGCCACAGGCCGGCGGCGAGAGGCTCTCGGGGTTGGGGCGCTGGGGACCTAGGCGGAGCACGCGGAAGCGGTCCGGGGGGATGTCCAGCCGCGCCCACTCCCGTGCGCCCGGCGTCGCCCCGAACCACGCCCCGGGCGGGATGAGCCGGTCGTAGGGATCCTGGTCGAAGCTCTGGGGGTGGACGGCGAAGAGGCTCACGTCACCCCCGGTAGTGTCCAGCAAGTACATGCCATATTCCTGAAGGGCCCGCGCAATGGGTCGCTGCCATTCCGGCAAGGTCGAAACGTCGAAGGCCGGGTCGAGTTGCAGGCGGGCTCCTTGCGGCAGAGCGCGGGGATCGTCGGACCAGCCGTCGGACGCCGTGGCCGGGGGCACCGGGCCGCCGGCCTTCGTGAGCCCGTAGGCGAAGGCCAGGGCGTGCTCAATGCGGCCGGCCTCGAGCTCGGCCGGCCAGATGAGCCCCGCCAACAGGGAACTGCCGCCGGCGCGGGCACCGCCGCCGGAGGGGTAAAAGCCATCGCCCTCCAGCGAGATGGCGTTGGCCCAACTGGCGGCCCACTGTTTTCCCACCCGACGAGCCTGCCAGAACTCATACGCACAGCCCGCCTCACGGTCCACGATCACCATGTGTCCGTCGTCTTGGGGATCAGGGCGTGCCCCCTGCGGGATGCGCACAGGCCCGAATTGTTGCCACGGGGCCCAGTCGGCCGTGAGGCGCACTTGGTAGGCCGGCGAACGCGCGTCGGCGAAGTAGACGGGCACGGCGTAGCTCCGCACGGCCACGTTGAACCCCTCGTGGACGGCCACGTCGGCAAAGGCGAGCACCAGCTCGTCCGAGCGGGGATCCAAGGGCGGGTTGGGGCCGATGGGCTGGTTGAAGGGGCTCGATGGGGCGAAGAAACGCCCTGCACTCGACGGCGTGCCCGGAACGGGCACGCGCCCGGACGTGGGCGACGGAGAGGGCAGAGCAGGGGCGGGCTCCTCCGGTGCGGGTGGCAGGGGCCGGCAGGCGAGCAGGAAGAGCACGACAAGACCCCACAGGTACCGTTGGCCAAAAGCGCTCACATGACACCTCGCACGCACCGGTCCCATGCCCGAGAGTGGGTCCGCCAACGCCGGGTGTGACCACGCAGTGACCGACCTTACCCCCGGGCGGGGAGTTTGTCAAAGTTCGTGGAAGAGAGGGCGATTTGGGGGCTTGACAAGTGATGCAAACGTGTGTATTATGCTTTACAAAGACCAACCGGCCCCTTCCCCGCCTTGTCAAGCGAGGCCCACACCGGTCAGCGAAAGCCGTCCCCGTTGGCCGTGAAGGCGTTCGACCGGATCAACCCAAAGATCCCAAAGGAGGAGGAAGTATGTGGCGATCACGACCCCTTTGGCTGTTCGTCGGTCTCCTGACGCTCCTGTGGTTTGTCTCCGCGTGTGCCCAGCAGCAGCAAGAACCCCAAGTTGTCGAACGGACTGTCGTGGTTCGGGAGACGGTTCCCGTTGAACAGACGGTCGTCGTCGAGCGGACGGTCGAGGTGCCCGCCGGCGGCGAGCTGGTCACCCTGGTGGCGCGGTGCAAGGCCGGCTCGGTCGAGCAGGGGCGCTGCAACAACCTGATCTCGGCCGTGGGCGCTGCCAACGCTTGGCTCGAAGAGCAGGGGGACGACCGGCGCATTCAGGTCAAGACCATTCAGGACAACAAGGACTGGGGCGAGTACAAGACCGAGTTCGAGCTGGCCTTCCAGGCCGGTGAGGCGCCTGACATCATTGTCTCCGGCCACGAGCACATCGGCGACTGGGCGCCGGCCGGCATGATCGTGGACATCACCGACATGCTCGGCCAGCACCCCGAGTTCGAGGACGTGATCGATTCCCTCTGGGAGTCCACCACGTGGAACGGCCGCATCTGGGGCGTGCCCCAGGACGCCGAGGCCCGCCCCATGTTCTTCAGCAAGCCCCTCTTGAGGGAGCTGGGCTGGTCCGACGAGGAGATCGAGTCCCTGCGGGACCGCATCTTCGCCTGTGAGTTCTCCTGGGAGGACATGATGGAGGTGGCCACCCAAGCCGTTCAGCAGGGCGTTGTCGAGGAGGGGAACGGCTGGTGGCACCGCCCCAAGAACGGCCCCGACTTCCTCTACTACTACTACGCGGCTGGCGGCGTGATCCAGGACGAGCAGTCGGGCGACAAGCTCGTCATGGAGAAGGACGCGCTGCTGAAAGTCTACCAGATTCTCTACGACGCCTCCCAAGAGCGCAAGATCCTCTCCCCCAACCTCTTGGGCACGGAGTGGCCTGACTGGCACACGGCCGTCTCCTCGGCCGAAAACGTGCTCTTCTGGTTCGGCGGCTCCTGGAACTGGCCTGAGTGGGCGGCCAACTACGTGGCCGACCGGGGCGGCGAGGACTACCTGTGGGAGAACGTGGGCTTCTCGGCCATCCCCTGCTTGAAGAGCGGCACGGGCAAGCCGATCACGCTCACCCACCCGCTGGTCTACATGATCAGCACCCAGTCCGAGTACCCCGACTTGGCCCTGTTGCTCATCGCCAAGGCGACCACCAAGGAGCTCAACACCACCTACGCGGTGGAGAGCGGCCACTTGGGCATCCTCAAGTCCCAGGCCGACTACCCGCCTTACAAGGCGGCCAAGTTCCTCTCGGAGGTGTTACCGCTGCTCGAGTACACCACCTTCCTGCCCAACAGCCCCTACTGGAGCCAGTGGTCCGAGGCGTACTTCCTGGGCATCCAGTCGGTGGAGTCGGGCGATTTGACACCTGAAGAGGCCGTCGAGGTGGTCATCGACCAGCTTCAGAACGAGCTGGGTGACAACGTGGTTATCCGCTAAGTGTCGTGGAGGGACGGGCACCGTGTGGGGGGCACACAGCCCCGTCACACGGTGCCCGACAGTTACACTGCAAGGGAGGCCCTCATGGAGGCTGTTGTGCAAGAGCAGGCGGTGGAGGCCGTCGCCCGGCGCCGGCCCGCGCGCGTGTCCTTGGAGGCGTTCACCTTCATGTCCCCCACCATGCTCTTGGTGACCCTCTTCTTCTTCGTGCCGGTCCTCCTGTTGTTGTGGATCAGCCTGACGAACCTGTCCAGCAACACTTTCGGCAACCCGCTCTGCGTGGGCGGTGCCCGAGAGGTGTGCGAGGCCCTCGGCATTCGCGCGGGCGGCGTGGAGTTCGTGGGACTGAGCAACTACAGGCGCCTCTTCGCGGATCGGTTCTTCCCCAAGATTCTGCGCAACACGCTCTTCTACGTCTTCAGCACGCTGGCGCTCTTCAACGTGGGCTTGGCCCTGGTGCTGGCCCTCCTGACCACGCACATCGAGCGGCGCGTGGGCTTCCTCTTCCGGGCCATCTGGCTGTTGCCGCGCATCACGCCCTCGGTGATCTACATCATGATGTGGAAGCGCATCGCCGCCGACGCCCCCTTCGGCATTCTCAACCAGTTCCTCATGCCCGTGGGCGTCGAGCCCCGGTTTTGGCTGAAGGAGGCCCCCTGGCTCTTCGTCATCGTCACCAACGGGTTCGTGGGCGCCTCGTTCGGCATGTTGATCTTCAGCTCGGCCATCGAGTCCATTCCCCGGGACTACATCATGGCGGCCAAGGTGGACGGCGCTACTACTCTGCAAATCATTCGCACCATCATTATTCCGCTGATCAAATGGCCCCTGCTCTTCGTGACCACGTATCAGACCCTTTCGCTGCTGGCCTCGTTCGAGTACATCCTGCTGCTCACCAACGGCGGGCCGGGCCTCTACCGCACCGAGGTGTGGTCTCTCACGGCCTATCACCGCGCCCTGCAGACCTACTTCGGCAACAACCAGTGGGGCTACGGAGCCGCGTGGGGGTTCGTCTTGGTGGTCATCGGCATCATCTTCTCGGTCATTTACTTGCGAGTCTTCCGTTTCAACGAGCTGGTGCAGGAGCCCAAGATCGACGCCCTGTAGGCACGGGCGGAGGAGGCATCTCATGGCCGTCTGGGTTGAGACCGAACGCGCGAGCGGGCTGAGCAGGCGGGTGCGCAGTTCGCTGGCCTACGTGCTGCTCGTCATCAGCGTTGTGCCCATCCTGGTGGGCTACGCCTGGCTGCTGATTGCCACTTTCTCCTACCGCACCGAGGGGCTGTTGCCCAAGGACGCCGAAGGAAATGTTGGCGGGTGGACCCTGGCCAACTGGGCGTTCGTCACCGACCCCCTGATCTGGCGGGTGACGCTCAACTCGCTGCTCATCGCGCTGGCCATGGTGGTGGGTGTGGGCCTGGCCTCCTCACTGGCCGGATACGCCCTTTCGCGCATGAACTTCGCCGGCCGGCGGGGGGTTCTCTCCATGACCTTGATCCTCCACGCCTTCCCCAGCGTGACGCTGCTCATCTCCATCTTCTTCGTGTTGCAGGCCATCTCGGCCCTTCCGGGAATTGGTGACATCTTCGGGTACAACACGGTGGGAGGCGTGGCCCTGGTCATGGTGAGCCTCGACCTCCCCTTGGGCATCTGGCTCATGAAGGGGTTCTTCGACAACATCTCGTGGGACATGGAACGCGCCGCCCTGATCGACGGTGCCTCCCGGTTTCGGGTCTGGTGGGAGATCATCATGCCCCAGATTCGCCCCGGCCTGGCAGCCTTGGCCGTCTTCACCTTCCTGACCGGGTGGTCTGCCTACCTGATTCCGGCCACCTTCACCATCGGCACCAAAGTTTCCAATTTGCCCGTCTACATCAACTACCTGATGAGTGAAACGTCGCCCACCAACTGGAACCAGATTGCAGCCGTGGGTCTCTTCCAGATGATCCCCATCTTAGTCTTCTTCTTCTTCACCCAGGAGAAGCTCCTCAACATCTACAGCGGTGGCACCAAGGGCGGCGTCTGAGCGATTGACTTTACGGGGGAACCAAACATGCGCGTGGAGCTGAGACATCTCTCGAAGCGCTGGGGCAACGTGGTGGGCGTGGACAACATCTCCCTGGAGGTCAAGGACGGGGAGTTCGTGGCGCTGTTGGGCCCCTCCGGGTGTGGCAAGACGACCACGTTGCTGATGATTGCCGGCATCTACAAGCCCACGTCGGGCGAAATCCTCTTCGACGGCCGGGTGGTCAACCACATTCCGCCCAAGGACCGCAACATCGGCATGGTCTTCCAGAGCTATGCCCTCTACCCCCACATGACCGTCTTCGAGAACATTGCCTATCCCCTCAAGCTCCAGAAAGTGCCCAAGGAAGAGCAGCGCCGGCGCGTTCAACACGTGGCCGACATGATGGGCATCGGCCACCTGCTGGACCGCAAGCCCGGCCAGCTCTCCGGCGGGCAGCAGCAGCGCGTGGCGCTGGGCCGGGCTCTGGTGAAGGACCCCAAGCTCCTGCTCTTCGATGAGCCGTTGAGCAACTTGGACGCCCGCCTGCGCCTCACCATGCGCGGGGAGATCAAACGGCGCCAGATGGAGCTGGGCATCACCTCCATCTACGTGACCCACGACCAAGTCGAGGCCATGACGATGGCCGACCGCATCGCCGTCATCAAGGACGGCAAGCTCCAGGCCTACGACACGCCCGATGAGCTCTACGAGCGCCCCAGGACGCTCTTCATCGCCGGGTTCATCGGCAATCCCCCCATGAACTTGATCAAGAACGTGGAAGTGGTGGTGGAAGGAGAACGCTACATCGCCCGCAACGAGGCGTTCTGCTTGGAGGTGCCGGCCGAACGGGGCAAAAAAGTCGTGGGCCAGGGCAAGGTGATCCTCGGCATCCGGCCCGAGGACATCTCGCTGGCCGACGACGGAGAGGGGGTGCGCGGCGAAGTGTACGTGGTGGAGCCGTTGGGACGCGACGATTTGGTGAACGTGCAGCTTCCCGGCGACACCTTCGTCCACTTCCTAGCAGACCCGGCCTTGAGGCTGAAGCCAGGAATGCCGGTGACCCTGCGCTTCAACACCGAAAAGGCACAGTTCTTCGACCCACACACAGAGCGCTCGCTGCTCTGGCAGTGATCGCTCCCGACCCTTCAAGCCCTCGGGCGCCTCGGGCGCCTTTTTTTCTTGCCCGTTCGCCTTTCGCCGTTCGCCTTTCGCCGGTGAGGAAGGTATGGTACACGGGCCCAGGACGGACAGCAGGAGGAGAAAGATCACAAGACTGAATTTCGAGGAGGTGATCATCCATGCACGCCCGCAGGACACGCCGCCGGAACTGGATGGCCGAGCTGGCCGACCACTACGAGCGGGTCCGGTCGCTCTACCCCGACGACAACTTGATGATCGTCTTCGACTTGGACGGCACCATCTTCGACATGCGCCACATGGTGCTCTACGTCCTCCACCAGTACGACCGCCTCCACCACACCAACTATTTCCAGCACCTCAACGCCGAGGCCATTGACGTTCACGAGAACCACATCGAGCCCCTCATCAAGCGCCTCTTCATTCCCCCCGAGGAGCAGGAGGCCATCCTCACGTGGTACTACGCCCACCGCCGCACGCCGGCCGCCATTCTCGAGGCCCACCGCCCCTTCCGGGGCGTGATGGAGGTAATCCGCTGGTTCCAAATCCAGCCCCGAACTTTCGTGGGCGTGAACACCGGGCGCCCGGAACATGTCCGTCAGGACACCCTCTACTGCCTGAACGAACTGGGCAAGGCGTACCGGGTTCACTTCGACGAAGCTCTCGTCTACATGAACCCTAACGACTGGGAGGAGCACGTGCTCGAGTCCAAGGTGGCCGGCATTCGTCACTTCCAGTCACAGGGGTTCCGGGTTTTCGCCGTGGTGGACAACGAGCCGGCCGTGCTCCAGGCCATCTCGGCCATTGACCCCGAGAGGGAGATCTTGTTGCTCCACGCGGCCACCATCTTCGAGTCCAAGCGAGTGAGCTTGCCCGCCCAAGTGGTGCGCGGCCACGAGTACGACATCACGGAGCTCATCCCCGAGCGGGCCCTGCCCCAGAACATCCAGCTCGTCTGGCACGGCATCAACGACAGGGCCAATTTGCGCCAGTTCCTGGCCACCTCCCGGGTTCATTGGGGCGAGTGTGACGTGATCTTCGACCCGGCCCGCCGGGAACTCATCCTGCGCCACGACACCTTCGAGGAGACGCCCCCGCGGGAGGACGAGGAGTGGCTCACGCTCGACGAAGCGCTGGCCGCCTACCGACAGTGGGGCAAGGCTGCCAAGTTGGACCTCAAGGAGAACAGCGGGCTCATCGAGCAGGTGCTGGCCCTCGTGGAGAAGCACGGCTTCGCGGACGAGGAGCTCTGGTTCAACGGCGAGGTTCACGTCTTCCAGGAGCAGGACTTCCGCCGGCTGGCCGAGGCTCACCCCGGGGCCATTGTCCAGTGTTCCATCGACTTCTTGGCCCCACTTGTGGTCAGCGCCCCCAACAAGGCCAAAGAGGTGCTCGACATGTTTCGCGAATGGGGCATCAACCGCTTCTCCATTAACTGGCTGGTGCCCAAGGCACGGGAGTTCTTCAACCAGATGGACGCTTGGGGTTTTGAGGTGAACATTTACAACGTGCCCGACTTGGAGGGCTTTCTCCAGGCCGTGTTGCTCATGCCCCGCTCGATCACCACGGACTTCAACTTCCCCAAGTGGCACTACTTCGGCCGGGGGGCCGGCCAGCGGGGGCGATACATCGAGTACCAGATGCGCAAATCCCGCCGGTGAGCCGGCAGAAAACACCAGGGTGTTCCGCAAGGCGCTGCCGCGAGGTGGCGCCCTGCTCTTTTCCACGTGTGCCCGCCGGTGGGGGTTACATGGCCGCCTTGATCATCTCGTGGAATTCGCGAATGTGTTCCTGGAGCAACCGCTCCGCCAGGTCACCGTCGCCATCCTTGATGGCCCGACAGATCTCCCGGTGTTTGCCGAGGGCCGGCACCACATCGCCCATGCGGTTGAGGAACTGGTACCAAATGCGCTGGCTCAGGGCATAGAGGGTCGTCAGCGTGTCCTGGAGGAACACGTTGTCACTGGCCTCGTAGATGAGGCTGTGAAAGGCGCGGTCGAGCCGCACGAGCTTCTCGTACTCGTAGGGCGGCTCCGCCTCACGGGGCAACTCGGCCAGGGTGGCCTCCATCCGGCGCACCTGATCGTCCGTGGCGCGCTCGGCGGCCAAGCGGGCTGCGAACCCCTCGAGGACGACGCGCAGCTCGAAGAGGCGTTGCAGGTCGGTGATGCTGGTTTGGCTGACGAAGATGCCCCGCCTGGGCACGATCTCGATGAGCCGCTCTCGTGCCAGCCTGTGGAGCGCCTCCCGGATGGGCGTGCGCCCCATGCTGAGCTCGTCCATGAGCTCGCCCTCCCGCACCACAGCGCCGGGGGGAAGTTCCAAGGTGATAATTTTGTGGCGGATTTTTCGGTACGCCTGCTCGCTGAGCGGCGTGTACGGCTTACGGGCCATAGTCGCTCTTCCCCCTCAACGTACAGGGGGCACCGCCTTACGCTGCCACGAGGGGTACCACCTCCGGGAGAGAGGCGAGGAGCAAGCGGCAAACCGGCGTGTGCGCCCAAATATACGGGTGATATACCGGCAAGAGTGTATCACGACCCGGTTGGCCCTGTCAAGGTCGTACGCCGTTGTGCTAACCGTGAGGGAGCGAGCCCTACCGGGGCGCCCGGCCATAGGTCTCCGTGATCAGGGCCAGCTTCTCGATGGCCGGACGGCCCAGCATCTCGGGGGAGAGGCGCCATTGCCAGTTGCCCTCGACGCGGCCGGGCACGTTCATGCGCGCCTCGGAGCCGAGGCCGAGCACATCCTGGACGGGGACAATAGTCAGCCAGGCCACGGAGGAGGCGGCCAGGCGAATGAGGGCCCAAGCGATGTTCTCCGGTGTGTATCCCAGGTAGCGCAGGCAGAAGTCGCGTTCGGCCTGGGAGGCGTTCTGGAACCAGCCCACGGTCGTATCGTTGTCGTGCGTGCCCGTGTAGACCACGCAATCGGGCTCGTAGTTGTGGGGCAAGTACGGGTTGGCAGCGTCCCCGCCGAAGGCGAACTGGAGCACCTTCATGCCGGGAAAGCCCAAGCGCCGGCGCAGGTGCTCCACTTCTTGGGTGATGATGCCCAAGTCCTCGGCCACGATGGGGAATGTGCCCAGCTCCTGAAAGACGGCCCGGAAGAGGGCCTCGCCAGGGCCTGGGACCCACCGCCCCTGGGCCGCCGTCCGGGCACCCGCGGGAATTTCGTAATACGCCTCGAAGCCGCGAAAGTGATCCAGGCGCACAATGTCCACGAGTTGGCGCACGGCGCGGAAACGCTCCACCCACCAGCGATAGCCCTCGTCTGCCATGCGGTCCCAGCGGTAGAGGGGGTTCCCCCACAGTTGGCCCGTGGCGCTGAAGTAATCGGGGGGCACGCCGGCCACGACCGTCGGGTGCCCC
>JALSKA010000102.1 GCA_026989095.1 Ardenticatenaceae bacterium | reverse complement strand
TCACCTTCAAGTACGACAGCGGCCGCGCCGACCCCATGGCCCTCATCGAGGCGGACCTGAACCTGGACCTGGGGCCGGGGGTGCAGGTGGGAGATTACGTCCAGGCGGAGCTGTACATCGAGGGGCAAAAGACGGCGGAGTACACCTTCAAGGTGGCGAACCTGTCTCAGGGCGGCAGCATCGGGCGCTTCCGCTTCCTGTGGGACGGCAAGGACGCCCAAGGAAACCGGCTGCCGCCGGGCATCTACCGCTACGCCCTGCGGGTGCGCCTCCCCTATCGGGCGCAGTACTACGCCTCGTCCAACGGCCGTTTCGGCGGCCCGCCGGATTACAACCGTCCGCTGGGGGTGTGGACCACGGCCACGGCGGACCGCTGGCTGTACGGCTCGGTGACACTGGACGCGGACCCCGGTGGCCCCTTCGGCATGGGCTGGAGCCTGGTGGGCCAGCAGCGGCTGTACCAGGACGAGGCGGGACGCATCATGATCGACGACGGGAACAACAACGTGGTGGAGTTCTACTTCCCCGGCAAGAACCTGTTGCGCGCCGGCGCCACCCGGCTGGCCCTCCATGAAGTGACGGGCTTGCACGGGATGTATGTGGAAGAGATCGGAGAATGGCGCTTGGATGGGGAGCGGGGCAGTGGCAGTCTGTGGTCGGCCGGTGGTAGTCAGCCGTCGGCCGCTGGCGAGCAGCCCACGGTCGTTGAGGAGGAGCCGGCTGCGGCGGAGGACACGGCGGCCGGCGGTCAGTCGTCGGCCGCTGGCGAGCAGCCCACAGTCGTTGAGGAGGAGCCGGCTGCGGCGGAGGGCGCGGCGGTCGGCGGCGACGCCCTGAGCCTGTCGAAGGGTCAGCCGTCGGCGGCCAGCGAACAGCCCACGGCCGACGAATCTCCAATCCTCCAATCTTCAATCTCCCTCCTCAGCACCAACGTCAGCGGCGTCATCGACACCAACACCACCTGGACCAAGGCCAACAGCCCCTACATCCTGACGGGCGACGTGGTGGTGACCCGGGGTGTGACCCTGACGATTGAGCCCGGGGTGGAGGTGAAGGGGAACGATGACACCGAGTTGAAGATCTTGGGCCACCTGGAGGCGGTGGGGACGGCGACGAAGCCCATCACCTTCACTTCGGCCCAGGAGAATATCTTTGATCCGCCGCTGGGCTGGTGGAAAGGGCTCTTCTTCGACGGGGGCACGGGGAACCTGAAGCACGTGACGGTGAGCAAGTGGTGGGGAGGTCACTACAATCATCCCGCCGGTGACCGGGAGGTCAGTGCCGGCATCGCCGTGCGCAACGTGCTGACAGGGCAGGTGCGCATCGAATCCAGCGCCCTTCGGGATGCACGGGCGCCGAATAACTATGCCAGCAGTGACTACGGCCTCTTCGTGGATAACAGCCACGTGGTGGTGAGTGATACCCTCTTCGCCAACATCGGCGCGAACAATGTCGCCAAACAGGCGGCCATCCGGGCCTACGGCAATCAGACGGTAATCACCGTCACCAACAGCACGATTCGGGACAACATTGCCGGCGCCTGGGAGGTGGCCGGCATCTACGCCGAGTCCGGTGCGGATGTGCGGGTACGCAACACCACCTTCCAGAACAACCAGGGGTTGCCCATTTGGGTGGAGGCCTACCGGTTGCAGAATGCGCTGAACGGCACCAACACCTACAGGGGCAACAATCCCAACCGGATGCGCATCCACCCCGGACAGATGGTCGCCGATGTGACCTTCTACGACAACGGCCTGGAAGGGTATGAACTCAACGGCGATCTGGTTGTAACACGGGGCCTCACCCTCACGGTGCAGCCGGGCCTGATGGTGCTGGGGCGAAAAGAGGCGGAACTGAAGGTGCTGGGCCACCTGGAGGCGGTGGGCACGGTGACGGAGCCTATTACTTTCACCTCGGCCCAGGAGCACTGGTCTGATCCACCGCTGGATTGGTGGCGAGGGCTCTTCTTCGACGGGGGCACGGGGAACCTGAAGCACGTGACGGTGAGCAAGTGGTGGCGGGCTCACTATGGGGACGTGAACGCCGGTATCGCCGTGCGCAACGTGCTGACAGGGCAGGTGCGCATCGAATCCAGCGCCCTTCGGGATGCACGGGCGCCGAATAACTATGCCAGCAGTGACTACGGCCTCTTCGTGGATAACAGCCACGTGGTGGTGAGTGATACCCTCTTTGCCAACATCGGCGCGAACAATGTCGCCAAACAGGCGGCCATCCGGGCCTACGGTGACCAGACGGTGGTCACAGTCACCAACAGCACGATTCGGGACAACATTGCCGGCAACTGGGAGGTGGCCGGGATCTTTGCCGAGTACGCTGCCGAGGTATGGCTGAGCAACACTACCTTCCAGAACAACCAGGGGTACCCCATCCGGGTGGATGGAAACACCCTGCCCTACATCCTGAACGGCACCAACGTCTACAACGGCAACAACCCCAACCGGATGCTCATCTGGGGCACCAGCATGACGGAGGATGCCACCCTCTACGGCACCAACGGGCTGGAGGGATATGAGTTCGAGAACAGCCACACCATCCCCCAGGGCGTCACCCTCACTGTGCAGCCGGGTGTAGCCATACTGGGGCGCAACAACACGGGCGTCATCGTCCGGGGCACCCTGCGCGCGGTGGGCACCGAGGACGAAGGCATCCTGTTCACCTCGGTTCAGAACAGCGACCGCAACCAGTGGAACGGCATCCAGGTGGACGGCGGCCGACTCGAGATGGTCTACGCCACGGTGCGCTACGCCGGGACGGGGGTGCAGGTGAGCAACAACGGCTCGGCCGGGATCGTGGCCTCCGCCATCGTCACCAACAGCACCGGCGTCCACGTCACCGGCAGCGAGGTCAACGTCCACTTCAGTTCCATCCAGGGCAACAGCGACTACGGTGTGCGCAACGATACCTCCACACAAGTAGACGCCCGCTACAACTGGTGGGGCAACGCCACCGGGCCGCGCCACCCCAGCAACCCTGACGGCACCGGCGACCGGGTCAGCGACAACGTGCTCTTCGACCCCTGGCTCCAGCAGAAGGGCGAGACCCTGGGCATCATCAACAACACGCCCTGGGATGTCACCTCCCTCACCTACGACCCGGCCACCGGCACCTACACCCGCCACTACCCCGACGGCACCGTGGTCCACTTCAACGCCGACGGCAGCCACGACTACACCATGGACCCCCTGGGCAACAAGACCCGCTACGTCTACAACGCCGACGGCACCCTGGCCCGCGTCGAGTTCATCCCCGCCGGCTGGAGCGGTGACGCCCCTTGGAAGTGGACCTTCACCTATCAGCAGGCTTCATCTGCGGGCAGGGTGAGTCTCTTGAGCGCTGCCCGCACTGTGGTCGTCACCGACCCTGCCGGGCGCACCACCACCTTTACCCTGAATGGGCACGGTGACCTGGTCAGCCTGCAACAGCCGGGCTGGGACCAGGCCATGACCTTCGCCTACGACGCCCGCCACCGCATGACCCAGAAGCAGGACGAGCGGGGCTACGTGACCACCTACGAGTACAACGCCCGCGGGCGGCTCTCCAAAGTGATCCTGCCGCCGCGGGAGATCTACGATCCCGCCGCCGACACCTTCCGGGTGGAGCAGGAAGTGCGGCAGTACGCGCCCAGCGACGTCTCCGGCCAGTTGGTGAACGACCTGGCGCCGGGCAACCCGGTGACGCCCACCGTTGCCCTGGTGAAGCCCGAGGCGGTGACGGACACGGTGACGGCCGGCGGTGTGCAGCAGGTGGGCCGCACCGACCGCTGGGGCAACCCCGTCGAGGCCACCGACGCCCTGGGCCGCCGCATCCGCATGGAACGTGACGCGGCCGGCCGCGTCACCCGCGTCGTCCAGCCGGACGGCACCTGCGTGGAGTTCACCTACGATGAGCGGGGGAACGTGCTGACCCGCACCAGGATGCCGGCCGCCGAGTGCGCCAAACCGGCGGACCAGCGGGACCCGGCGAAGCTCCAGGTGACCCGCTACACCTACGAGCCGCGCTTCAACCTGCTGCAATCCACGACAGACGCCCTGGGGAACGTGACGCGGTACACCTACGATGACAAAGGACAACTGCTCCAGATCACCTTCCCGCCCATCACCGACCCCAACGGCGCGCTCATCACGCCCACGCACACCTTCGAGTACAACGCCTGGGGCCAGGTGACCAAAGCGACCAACGCCCGCGGCGTGGCCACCTGCTACGTCTACACCCGGGGCACGGTGGACGAGGCGGCCAACGGCAGCAACCCCCTCTTCGCGCTAGGCGTGAGCCCCGTGCCGGGCCTGCTCACCCAGATCGTGGAGGACTGCGGCGGGCCGCAGGAACGGGTGACGGTCTACAAAGGGTTTGATGCCGCGGGGGCGCCGCAGGTCATGCTCCTGCCGGCGCCCACGGGGCAAACCCGGCAGCGGCGAATCGCCTACGACGGCCGCGGCCGGATCATCTCCGAAACCAATCCCATCGGCGTGGTCACCCGCTACGAGTACGACAACGCCGACAACCTGGTGCGCATGGTCGAAGACGCCACGGGGACGCCGCGCACCTGGGATTACGTCTACGATCCGCTCGGCCTGCTGGTGGAGACGCGCATCAGCGGCGGCGGGGAAACGATCCAGAGCCGCTTCGGCTACGACCTGCAGCGCAACCGCACGCTGGAGCAGGATGGTCGCGGCTACCGCTACCGCCACTTCTACGATGCGGCGCGCCAGTTGGTGAAGAGCGTGGACCCCCTGGGCAACACCATCACCTACACCTACGATGCCAACGCCCGCCTGATCGCGGAGACCGATCCGCGCGGCGTCGTCACCCGTTACGAATACGACGAGCTGGGGCGGCGGTCCCGTGTGATCCGCGACGCCGGGGGGCTCAACATCACCACCGCCTTCGAGTACGACCTGCTGGACCGGCTGGTGAAGGAGACCGATCCGCGCGGGGTGAAGACCTGCTACACCTACAACGCCCTCGACTTCATGCTCACCAGGACCCGCGACTGCGGCGGGTTGAACGCCACCACCCGCTTCGCCTACGACGCCAACGGCAACCTGGTGGCGGAGACCGACCCCCGGGGCAACACCACCCGCTACGGCTACGACCGCCTGGACCAGCTCACGGTGATCACGGACGCCCTGGGCAACACCACCACTCACACGTACGACGTTGTGGGCAACCTCACGGCCATCACCGACCCGCTGGGCAACACCACCCGCTATGGGTACGACGCGGCCCGCCGCCGCACCTCCATCACGGACCCGTTGGGCCACACGGCCACCTTTGCCTACAACGCCTTCGACCAGTTGACGGCCTACACGGATCGGTTGGGCAACACCACCCGCTACGTGTACGACGCCTTGGGGCGCCGTTCGCAGGTGATCAACCCGCTGGGCGGGATGACGCGCTACGCCTTCGACGCCAACGGAAACGTCATCGAAGAGACCAACGCCTTGGGGTGGACCACGCGGTACACCTACGACCCGTTGAACCGTCGCGTGGCGGCCGTTGACCCGACCGGTGAAGTCTTCACCTACACCTACGACGCCGGCGGCAACCTGATCGCCACCACCGATGCCCTCAACCGCACGGGCCGCTACCAGTACGATGCGCTGAACCGCCTGACGGTGGTGACGGACGCCCTGGGGAACACGCTCACCTACGCCTACGACGCCAACGGGAACCTGGTGCAGTTCACCGACCAGAACGGGAAGACGCGGCGTACCGCCTACGATGCCCTAAACCGGCGCACCGTGGTCACCTATCCCAACGGCACCACGCTGCAGATGACCTACGACCTGGCCGGCAACCTGACGGCGGTCACCGACCCCAACGGCAACACCACCACCTACACCTACGACGCCTTGAACCGCCTGGTCAGCGAGACCGATGCGTTGGGCAAGAGCCGCACCTACACCTACGACGCCGTGGGCAATCCGATCTCCCTCAAGGACCGCAACGGGCGGGAGATCCGGCTCACCTACGACGCGCTGGGCAATCTGATCAAAGAGGAGTGGGTGGGGGCCGGACGGGTGATCACCTACACCTACGACGCCATGTCCAACCTGACGGCGGCCCGTGACCCCGACTCGTTCTACCAGATGAGCTACAACGGGATGGGGCAGCTCACCTCCGTGAGCAACGCGGGAACCCCCAACATGCCCGACGTGACCCTCAACTACGCCTACGACCTGTTCGGCAACATGACCGCGCTCAGCGAGGTGATCAACGGCCAGGCCAGGGGGGTGACCGAGTACACGTATGACGCGTTCAGCGCCGTCACGCGCATCGTGCAGTACGGCAACGGCGTGGACGAGAAGCGGGTGGACCTGGCCTACGATGCGGCGCGGCGTCTGACGGCCATCTCCCGCTACCGGGACCGGGCCGGCACCCAACTGGTGGCGCGCACCGCGGTGGCCTACGACGCGGCCTCCCGCCCGACCACGGTGGAGCACACTCTGGGCGCCACCACCTCCCGCCCGGCCTCGGCCGGTCTGAACGCCGCGACGCGAACGTACAACTTTACCTTCGACGGAGTCGGTCGCCCGGTGCAGCGCACGTCGCCCGACGGCAGCAGCACCTTCGCGTACGATGACTTCGGCCAGCTCACCGCGGCCACGTACACTTTCCAGGATGACGAGGCGTACAGCTACGACAACGCCGGCAACCGCACCGGCAGCGGCTACACCGTGGGCGCGGGCAACCGCCTCCTCTCCGACGGCACCTACGACTACGCCTACGACGACGAGGGGAACCTGATCCGGCGCACGGAGAAGGCCACCGGCGCGGTGACCGAGTACACCTGGGACTACCGCAACCGGCTGACCCACGTGGTCTTCAAGGACAGCAGCGGCGCGGTGACCAGGGCCATCACCTACACCTACGACGTGTTCAGCCGGCGCATCGCCAGGGAGGTGGACCCGGACGGCGCCGGGCCGCAAGGGGCCACCGTGGAGCGCTTCGTCTACGACGGCACAGACATCCTCCTGGCCTTCGACGGCAGCGGCAACCTGACCCACCGTTACCTCTACGGCCCCGCGACCGACTGGCCGCTGGCCGAGGAGCGGGTCGGCGGAGACACGTTGTGGCTCCTGCAAGAGAGCGTGCGGGGCAACGTGGTGGACGTGCTGGACGACAACGGCGCCCTGAAGAATCACCTCACCTACGACGCCTTCGGCAACATCACCGGCCAGACGGACCCCGCCTACACGCCGCGCTTCACCTACGCCGGCCGGGAGTGGGATGCGGCGGCCGGGCTCTACTACTACCGCGCCCGCTACTACGACCCGCGCGTCGGGCGCTTCATCGGCGAGGACCCGCTGGCGATTCAGAGCGGCGATTACAATTTCTACCGCTACGTGCTCAACGCGCCGACGCAATACACAGACCCGGACGGGTTTGGCCCCTTCTACTACTACTTCCAGAAAGCGCTCAACGCCGTGGACAAGTGCGTGGCCGGTTTTGCCGATGCGCTCACCTGTGGGCTGACCACCAAGGTGCGGGAGATGGTCTACGGCGATACGGCGAAACGGAACCACAAGGGCACCCTCTTCAACATCGGTCAGGGCCTGGGTATTGGCGCCAGTCTCTTCATCCCTGCGGGACAGATCTTGAAGGGCGCCAAGCTGGCGAAGCTGGCAAAGGCGATCAAGGAGTCCAAGCGGGGCGGGGCCGTTGCCGCCAAGATGGCCCGACAGGCGCTCACCAAAGCGCGCGAGTTCGAGAAGATGGCCAAGACGGCCCTGCAACTAGGGGCCAAGAAGACGGCCCAGAAGTACCTGAGGAAGGCGGCCATCGCGCGGGCCAACGCAAAAACCTTGACCCAAATGGCAAAGAACCTCGCCAAGACCTCGGTGGACGATTTGGCCAAAGTGAAGAGTCTTGAAAGGGCGATCAAGACAGGCGTCGCGTTCAACACGTTCCAGGGCCTCGCCGGGCTTACAGAGACCGGCTGGCGGGCCCTGGCCAACGACCCATGTGACCCGTTGACCTGGTGGGATGCCCTGATCCTGTTGGATGCCGTCCCTGCAGCGCACAGCCTGCGGGCGCTGAAGAAAGCCAACCAGCCGCTCTTTGTTAGACTTCACAAAGGGACGGGATTCGACACGCTGGAGGAGTACGACAGATGGCTGAGAGCGCATAGTAAGGAAGGACTTGATCAGGCGCTGCGGGAGCTGGATGAAAACGAAATAAGGAAGTACGCAGACAAGTTTAATGAAGCGGTGCGGAAAGGAGACATTGACAAGAAGGATGCAGACGAGATGCTTGATCTGATGAGAGAAAAGTCGAAGAAGGCTCCCGGTGCATTTTGGGAAGGCACGGCAGCAGACTCTCCTGAAGACCTCATTGAGCGAATGAAGAGCCAAAAGCTCAGCAGGCAGCTTGACAGTGCCCCTGAGCCAGACGTGGTAGACATACCGAAGCTAGACCTGACACCGGACGACCTGGGGACGGGAAGCATGGGCGACCTGAAGCTGGACCTGCCCAACCTGGACCTGCCCGACCTGGGCGACATGCCCGACCTGAGGCCGCCGGACTGATCGCCGGGCGGTGGGGCGCAGGGGGTAATTCGCCCCAACGCTCCGCCAGCACCGAAGCAATACAAGGATATGCCTGCCGCCGATACTGAGGCAATCGTGCTCACCCACCTCCCGGCCACACGCAGGCTGAGGGCTCACCAGCACCTCTCCCTTTCCTCTCCCTCCACACCCCTTCTCCTCAAACAAGGGGAAGGGGTGCCCCTTTTCAGCACCCCTCCGCGCCCACACGTGCCGTCGAAGATAGGCCCGCTCACAACTCCTCCAGTTCCACCTCCACGCCGCCCACCATGCGGGCCACGACGTTGTAGAAGAAGGCGTAGAGGGCCATGACGAGGCCGGTGAAAACGGCGTAGAAGGCCACGCCGAGCACGTAGAGCACCACGAGGAAAACCAACATCCCCGCGCCGGCGCCGAAAGCGTCGGGGCTCATGCCGGTTTCCTCGAACGCCCCCATGAAAAGGCTGCCTCCTCCCAACAGGCCCGGCAACAGGAGCGTGAAACACCCGAAGACGGCGAACAACAGCCCTCCCACCGCACAGCCCAATTTCATCGATGAGACAACACCCACGCGGCGAATGATGTGCCTGGCGGTCACGGTTTTCCCTCCCTGCGCGTTGTCAGACGTTGGCACACGGGACATCGTTTTTTCAACTGTATGCAATTCTCCCCGAACGTCAAGGTGAAACTGTTGGCCCTTTTTCGCTTTTCGTGTCACAATTCCCCTCGAACAACAACGTGGCGCACGCGCACCACTGCCGGAGAATGCCGTTCACGAAGGTGAAGTTATGTCAAGAATAGGGGTGCGTCAGCAAAATGAGGGTGACGAACGCTCGTCTGTTGTGGACCACGGGGCTCCGGCCGGGCACGCGGGAACGCCTCTGGCCGCACGCATGAGGCCGCGCACGCTGGACGAATTCGTCGGCCAGGAGCACATTGTGGGCCCAGGCCGGCTGTTGCGCCGCGCCATTCAGGCCGACCAGCTCTCCTCCCTGATCTTCTACGGCCCGCCGGGCAGCGGCAAGACCACGCTGGCCCGCATCATCGCCAACACCACCAGCGCCCACTTCATCACCATCAACGCCGTGCTGGCCGGGGTCAAGGAGATTCGCGCCGCCGTGGCCGAAGCCCGTCGCCGGCGCGATCAGCTCGGGCAGCGCACGATTCTCTTCATCGATGAGGTCCACCGCTTCAACAAGGCCCAGCAAGACGCTCTCCTGCCGTGGGTGGAGAACGGCACGGTGATCCTCATTGGGGCCACCACGGAGAACCCCTACTTCGAGGTCAACAAGGCCCTGGTCAGCCGCTCGCGCATCTTCCAGCTCAAGCCCCTCACGGACGATGACCTGCGCGCCATTGCCCGCCGGGCCCTGAGCGACCCGGAGCGGGGCTACGGCCGGCTGAGAGTTCGAGTGGACCCAGAGGCCCTCGATCACCTGGTCAACGTGGCCAACGGGGACGCGCGCGCCCTGCTCAACGCCCTGGAGCTGGCCGTCGAAACCACTCCGCCCGGCGACGACGGGGTGATCCACATCACGCTGGCCGTGGCCGAGGAGTCCATTCAACGCCGCGCCGTGCTCTACGACAAGGAGGGCGACGCCCACTTCGACACCATCAGCGCTTTCATCAAGAGCCTGCGGGGCTCCGACCCGGATGCAGCCCTCTACTGGCTGGCCAAAATGGTCTACGCCGGCGAGGACCCCCGGTTCATCTTCAGGCGCATGTTGATCCTGGCCAGCGAGGACGTGGGCCTGGCCGACCCCAACGCG
This sequence comes from Ardenticatenaceae bacterium, assembly GCA_026989095.1. Lineage (GTDB taxonomy): Bacteria > Chloroflexota > Anaerolineae > Ardenticatenales > Ardenticatenaceae > WFWG01. The sequence goes on along the minus strand of JALSKA010000102.1, from coordinate 11,226 downwards.
ATCGTGGTGGTCACCGCCTGCGCGGAGGCCTTCGACCGGGTGGGCCTCCCCGAAGGGCAATTCCACTTGGCCCAGGCCGCCCTCTACCTGGCCACGGCGCCCAAGTCCAACAGCGTCATGGGCTACTTCGACGCCCTGAGGGCTGTCGAGCGGGAGCGCGAGGCCACCGTGCCCGCCCACCTCAAGGACCCCAGCCGCGACCGCAAGGGCTTCGGCCACGGCGAGGGGTACCGCTACCCCCACGCCTACCGCGAGCACTGGGTGGCCCAAGCCTATCTGCCGGCCCAACTGCGGGGGCGCATCTTCTACCGCCCCACGGGCCAGGGCCACGAGGCCACCCTGCGCGATCAGGTGGCCCGCCGGCGCGAAGAGCAATTGGCCGCCCTCGACCGGGAGCCGGACCTGGTGCCCCGCGACGTGCTCACCTTTGGCCCGCAGGATCCGGCTGCGGCGCGGTGGCTTCAGCGCACCTTGAGCCAAGTGGGCCGGCGGCTGGGCGACATTCGGGATGCCCTCTTCGAGCGCGCCGGGCCGGAGCGCCACCACGTGGTGTTGGTGCTCAACGCCGGCGACGGGCTCTTAGTCTGGGAGGCCGTCCGCCGCACGCCCGAGGGTGGCGTCTTCGCCACGGTCGCTTCGTCACAAGAGGAAGAGGCTCTCCGCGCCCAGGCGACCATGCTCCCCGAGCTGGAGCGCCCCACCGTCGTGGTCAGCCCACCAGAGCGCATCCCCAACACCCTGGCCCGCGCCTGCCCAGAGGTGCGCTTCGACCGCATCCTGGGGCGCAACGTGCTGCGCTCCCTCCCCCCGGAGCAGTGGCCTGCCCTGTTGCGCGCCCTGTGCGGGCTTCTCCTGCCCGGCGGCCGGCTGATCCTGGCCGAGAGCGTGCCGCGCCGCGGCCAGCGCCTCCACCAGCTTGTTCCCTGGGACACCGTGCCCGAGGAGCTCCGCCGGCGGGCCGTGGAGGCCGAGGAAGCCGTCTACGCCCAGGAACAACACTGGGACGTGGACGCGCTCCGGGCCGTGCCCCACCACCTTGACGTGCTTCGCGCCGAGGTGGAGGTCCAAGAGGTGGTGACCGAAGTCCACGTCACGCCGGCCCTCATGGCGCGCTGGTTCCAACGCCACCGCACGCCGCCCTCCTACGCCGACCACCTGGCCCGCGCCCTCAGCCCGGAGGAAATCAGCCTCGTGGAAGCTCTCTTCGCCCACCACGCGCTCAACCGCACCGTGGCCTGGACCACCACCATCGCCTTCGTTTCCCTGGCAATGCCGGAACACCGGGCACGTTGAGATATCTCGGCCACACGAAAACGCCCCCCGGAGTCGGCTTCCGGGGGGCGTGCGTCAGTTCACGCGCCGGGCGCGAGGGTCACCGGGCGATCAGCGGCAGGAAGCGGAAGAAGTTGTACTCGTTGAAGCGCAGCGTAACCGCCTCCACCCGGGAGTTGCCGTCGGTGCCGGTGTTCATGTGGTGGAAGAGCAACACCTGGGGCGGGTTGGCGGCCGAGTAGCCGGCGTCGGCCAGGCGCGTGCGGTCCACGCTCACGGTGATGTTGCCGCCGTCCACGTAGAACGGTGTGGCGCCTTTCACGTTCGGCACCGTCTTGACGACGGGGTTCACGCCGTTGTAGGAGATCCACGGCGTGGCGTCGACCATGCCCCCGCCGCCCCACGTGACCACCCGGTAGTTGAAGTCCTGGTTCGACTCGGAGAGCCCGATGCTCGACGCCGTCACGGCCATCATGAAGACGTTGGTGTTGTAGGGGGCCGTGTCCACGGCCGGGGAGAGGCCGTAGGCGTAGGCGTCGGCAGTGAAGGTGCCGGCCGCTAGATCGAACACGACGGTGACGAACGTGTCCGTGTCGCCGCGCCCGTTGATCGCGCCCCAGTTCCAGTTGAAGAGGATGTAGTCCGGGCTGCCGTCCTCGTCGTTGTCGATGTAGATGTCGAACTCGACCAGGGCCGGCTGCGGCGTCGTCCAGTTGCCGGCCGTGGCCAGCCCGAAGAAGATCGTGCCGGTCACCACGCCCGTGGCGGGCACGTTGCTGGCCGCGCCCACGGCGGTCAGGTCGGCCATGCGCTGGAGCGGGCTCGTGTAACCCTCATCCGGGCTGAAGGTGCCCAGCTCGAAGGCCGAGACCAGGGGCAACGGGTGGGCCGCGGTGCCGGTGAAGGGAATCGTGGCCGTGACCTCGCCTATCCCGGGCGTGAGGGCGATCTCCGACACGGGGGTGTACATGGCGCTGCCGGGGTAGACGTTGGCGTAGTAGGGCAGGTGGAGCGCCGGCGTGCCGTTGAAGCGGAGCTGTCCGCTGGCCTCGAAGAGGGTGTAGCGCGGCAGCCCGACCTGGATGGCCGGCGTGGTGGGATCGGCCGTGCGGTCGAACAGGGCGGGGTCGGCCACGAGCTGGATGGGCACCGTGCGCTCGCCGTTGGCCGGCACCGTCACCCGAGTGATCACCGGCATGACCATCACGCCCGTCTCCGTCACCGTCTCGGAGACGGTGATCGTGTACGTCACCGGCGTGCTGCCCTTGTTGACGATGCGCACCGCGCGCGTCTTGGTCACCCGCTCGTTGACGAAGATGGAGCCGAAGGAGAGGCCCACGGCGCCGGGGTCATCGGCCGCCATGACGAGCACCTCGGTCTGCGCGGCCTTGTCCACCTGCAAGCGGCCGGCGCCCACGCGGGACTCGGGGTAGAGGACTTTGTTGGCGTCGCGGTTCTCGCCCGCCGTGTTCATCAGGGCCGCCTTGATCTCCTCCACCGAGAAGTTGGGCCGAATTTGCTTCAAGAGCGCGGCCGCGCCGGCCACGTGGGGCGTAGCCATCGAGGTGCCGGCGAAGTCCACGCCCTTGGTGCCCTGGCCCACGGCGGCGGAGTTGATCTGGAAGCCGGGCGCGCTAATTTCGGGCTTGAGCCGGTTGTCGGGCGAACCGGGACCCCGGGAGCTGAAGTCGGTCACCTGGCCGGCCAAGTCAGCGCGCGGGACTTTGATGTCGGCCGACATGACCACCGTGACGCCCCGCGACAGCTCGCCCTTGATGATGTTGCCGTCACTCTTGGAGATCATCACGCCGGGAATGTTGATCGTGGTGGTCGGTGAGCCACCCATCGTGATGGGCGGGCCGTCCACGTTGTTGACCACGATGACAGCGATCGCGCCGGCCGCCTGGGCGTTGATGAACTTGGTGGTGAAGAAGCACGCGCCGCGGTCGATGAGCGCAATGGTGCCGCTGATGGCAGAGGCGTTCGTCAGCGGCGAACAGGCGTTGTTGGGCTCGGCGTAGACCACTGTGGCGGTGATGGGCCCCACCTCCTCGAGGGGCTTGGAGAAGGCCGCCTCGACCGCCTCGTAGCGCTTGGCAATGGAGACGGGCGCGGTCACGCTGATGGCCAAGTTCTGGATACCATCATCTATGCCCGCGGCCACGGAGAGGGCCCATTTGGCGCTGGCCGGATCACCTGTGGCGTAGAAGGTGTTGCCGTCGTTGCCGGCCGCGATGGCCATGAAGGTGCCCAGTTGGGCCAGCAGGTTGGTCATCTGCAGCTCGGTCTCGGAGCCACAGCTAAAGTCACAGCCCAGGGAGAGGTTGAGCACGTCCAGGCGGTCGCTGAAGTCGCCGTCGTCGTTGGGGTCGGCCGCCCACTCGTAGGCTTGGGTCACCAGCTCCGTGCTGCCGGCACACCCGAAGACCTTGAGGGCGTAGAGGTCCGCCTCCGGCGCCACGCCCGGGCCGACGAGGAACTGGGACATGTCGAGCGAGGCCGTGTACGGGCCGGTGTACGTGGTGCCGTTGTTCAGCACGCCGAACCCGGCAGCCGTGCCGGCCACGTGGGTGCCGTGCCCGTTGCAGTCGATGGGGTCCGGGTCGGGGTCGGGAATGGGCGAGCCGGAGCGGCCGCTGGCGTCGTAGTCGTCGCCGGCGAAGTCATACCCGCCCACCACCTTGGCCGTGGGGAAGGTCTCGCTCAGGCCCGGGGTGCTGGTGATCGTGTCGGAGATGTTGTCCTCGTAGTCCGTGATCACGCCGGACCCGCCGAACATGGCGTGGGTGTAGTCGATGCCCGTGTCGATGATGCCAATGCTGATGCCATCTCCGGTGGCGTCGGCGGCGTTGGGTTCCCACACCTGGGGCGCGCCCACGTAGGGCACACTGCTCGTGTTGAGCAGGCGGTAGCGCCCCACCGGGTCAACGCGCACCACGCCGGGCAGGTTCAACAGATCGGCCAGCTTGCCGGCCGGCACGCGCACTTGGATGGCGTTGGCCAGCTTCTTGAAGCTGTACATCTCCTGGGCGCCCAATTGGGCCAACATGGGGCGCAGGGCCGCCTGCTGGGCCTCGATCTCCGCCAGCCGGCGTTGGACGCGCTCCCGCACCGTGCCGGACTGAAGGCTGTACCCGCTGCCCAAGGCCACCTCGGCCGCCGAAGGTCCCTCCAGCACCACGTAGACGGTCACCATCTCGTTGGGATCGCGGTAGCGGAGGGCGGCGGGCAACGAGGTGCCCTCACCTACTTCGTCGAGCACGACGGGCTGGCCGCGCAGCGCCAGGTCATCGTCTGACATGACCAGGGAGGGGCCCTGCGCGGTGGAAATGCGGGGGAGCAACAACACGAGGAGTAAACCGACCAAGAGGACAGTACCGGTCACGACAGGCCACTTTCTGGCAAACATGCACCTCTCCTTTCCTCAAAAGACTCCACCAATGTCCGGCTTTCCCGCGGCACACGGACTCGCCAGCCGGAGCCTGCCTGCTCTCTAGCCGATGAACATGGGCACCTTTGCCTATCTCATGCTCATCACCCCCTTCCGCTATGAACTTGAACCTGTACTAGTGGACGAGGCTGTACAAGTGGAGAACACCACGTGTGGAGACATGGACACACATGCTGGGGTGTGGTAACGTGCAGTGGACGAAACGCTTTTGCCCCTCCGAACACAACCGGCGCCGATTCTACAACGCCCCAGCGCCGCCGTCAAACCTGACGGCAGTCACGGCCCTTGAGGCTTGCTTTTTTGGAAGTCTCGTGTATAGTACCCGCGCACTCGGGCGTTCACAGAACAGCAATTCGGCACGAGGAGGAAAGAACTCATGGAAGTGCTGCTGCTCCAGGATGTCCCCAACTTGGGCAGAGCTGGCGAGATCAAGACCGTCTCCAACGGCTACGCCCGCAACTACCTGATTCCCCAGGGCCTGGCGAAGGTGGCCACGCCGGGCGTGAAGAAGCAGGCCGAACAAATCCGCCGGGCGGCCGAGAAGCGCCGCCAGCGCGAGCGCCAAGATGCCGAAGCCCTGGCCCAGCGCATTGGCGAGCTCCTGCTCCGCTTCGAGGCCAAGGTGGGCGAAACCGGCCGCCTCTACGGCTCGGTCACGGCCGGCGACATCGCCGAGCGCCTCTCCGAGGAACTGGGCGTGGAGATCGACCGCCGCTCCCTCGACTTGGGCCAGCCCATCCGCCAGCTCGGCACCTACGAGGTGCCCGTGCGCCTCATGGCCGATCTAACGGCCACCGTGCGGGTGGAAGTGGTGGGCGAACACGGCGAGACGGCCGAGTCCATCGCGGCCGCACAGGCCGAGGCCCAAGCCGACCAGGAGGAGGCCGAGCAGCCCTCAGAATGAGCGCCGTGCCCCACAGGGCCGCTACAGGAGCCCGCAGAAGGGAAATGGCGGCGTGTATCCCACGAAGGCCCACCAGGCACGGCATCCCACCGGCGTGATGAGCCCTACCAGAAGGCTAGTGCCGGCGAAGCGGTCGAGGAGGATAAGGGCGAAGAAGATGCCCAGCAGGTAGAGCTCAATCCGGGCGCTCAGGAAGAACCACCAGTCGGGGAGGAAGGCCGCCACAATGCGGGAGCCGTCCAGAGGGCCAATGGGGATCAGGTTGAAGGTGGCCAGGGAGATGTTGAGCCAGAAGAAGAGGGCGGCGAACTCCCCCCAGGAGATGAAAAGTGGGCCCACGCGCTGGGGCGTGTAGGGAATGAGCTTGGCCCGCAACGGCAGGGCGACCAGAAGCGCCAGGAGGAAGTTCACCAGTGGCCCGGCCAGGGCCACCAGGCCCATGCCCACCTTGGGCGACAGGCGCCGGAAGCGAAAGGGGTCCACCGGCACCGGCTTGCCCCATCCCAACCCCACCGTCAGGAGCAGCAATGTCCCCGTCGGCGACAGGTGAGCCAGGGGGTTGAGCGTCAGACGGCCTTGGGCCTTGGCGGTGGGATCGCCCAGCCAGAAGGCCACCAGCGCGTGGGCTGCCTCGTGGAAGGTGAAGCTCACCAAGAAGGCCGTGAGCAAGTAGAGCAACAGTTCAGGGGCTTCGAGGCCAATCAGCAACATGGGCAACTCCTGGCGCTGCCTCGTGGAGCCGGGACAGGGCCACACGCACAGCTTGGGCTTGGCTCGGCTTGAGGGCGACCCCCGGGGAAGCAGGGTCCACCCACCGGTAGTCCTTGATCTCCGAGAGCTGGATGACCGGCACGGCGTCGGGAACCCGGCACAAGTAGCAGATCTCCACCCACTCGCCGTCGCCGTCCACCCAGAGCACCCCGAGCACTTCGGGCTGGAGCCCCGTCTCCTCCACCACCTCGCGAACCACACAGGCCAAGGGCGTCTCGCCCCGTTCAAGCCACCCGCCCGGCAGTCCCCACGGGTGCTCGTTGTGAAAGCGGTGCTCGAGCACGAGCACACGCCCACGGGGGTTGACACAGACGGCCGCCACGCCAACCAAAAACTTGGCCGACCCTAGCCAAATCAGCCGGCGCCGCACGTTCAGGGGCGCCCGCTGCCAGAAGGGGAGGATGAGGCGCGTCCACCCGCCGGCGCGCAGCCACCGGATCACGGCTGCACCTCTGAACCCGCACGCTCCTCCGGCGCCGGCGCAGCGCTGCCCGCCCGACCGGAAGCATCGAGGTGGGTCCTTTCCTCCTCGGGCGACGCGCCAAGCTCGTGCGCATCTTCGTCCGAGGGCCACCGGATGACGCGCACCCGGACGATGCGCCGCCCGGACACGGCCTCGACGCGGAAACGAGCGCCGTCCACGGCCACCTCCTCTCCGACCCGGGGCACCCGTCCCAGCTCGCTGTAAATGAGTCCTCCTACCGTGTCGCTGCGGTCCGTGGGCAAGTCCAAGTCCAGCAACCGGTTGAGGTCATCCAAGTCCATTCGCCCACTGCACAGCACTTCATGGGGCCCCACGCGGAGGAAGGATTGGTCGCGGTCGAGGTCACGGTCGTACTCGTCCCAGATCTCGCCCACGATTTCCTCGAGAATATCCTCAATTGTGGCGATGCCGGCCGTGCCCCCGTACTCGTCCACCACGATGGCCAGGTGGATGCGATGGCGCTGAAGCTCCTGGAGCAGCTCGTCCAATTTCTTGCTCTCGGGCACGAAGAGCACAGATCGGACCAGCGACTCCCGCCGGCGGCGTATCGGCTCCTCCAAGTTCCCATCCCGAAGCGCGCTCAACATATCCTTGGCGTAGAGGGCGCCGATAATGTGATCGATGGTGCCCTCGTAGACGGGAATGCGGGAGTAGCCGTACTCCACAATGGTGTTCAGGGCCTGTTCGAGGGAAGCGTCGGCCGGGAGGGCCACGATGTCCAAACGGGGCACCATGATCTCGCGCACTGTCGTCTCGTGCAGCTCGAAGATGCGCGCGATCATCTCGCGCTCTCGGGGGGGCAAATCGTCCGCCGCGTCCTCCTCGCCGACCACGCTGGCGAGAACGCGCAGCTCCTCGTCGCTCAGCCCACCGCCCGTCCCATCCTCCTGGGGGGTAGGCCGGGCCAACCGGCGGCTGACCAGCTCCAGGGGGAAGAGCAAGGGGGTCATCACAATTCGCGCCCCTTCGACCAAAATGGCCACCTTGGCCGCAGTGTGCGCCGACACCCGGCCCGAGACAACCACGAAGGCCACTTGGTCCACCAGGAGCAGGGCCACCACGAGGCCGGCCAACGCCGCCGGCACGGAGATTCCCCCCCTCGTGGCCAAGGCACCGGCGCTGAGCGCCGCGCCTACGGCGCCGACGAGGCGCACTGCCATCAGCGTCGCGCGGCGGCGTTCGGGGGCTGTGATGAGACGTTGGAGCGAGAGGCTGCCGGCCACCTGACCCTCGATCAGCTTTCGCACCTCGTAGCGGCGTGCCGAGCGAATCATGGCCTCGGCGGCCGACGCGCCGGCGAAGAGGAGAAGGTACAGCACACCGGAGAGGAGAAGAGCCGTCCTTGAACTGTCGGGGTCCAGAGGGTCCATCGTTTCACACCCTGTCTTCGTTCACACTGCTCGACTTTTACCGGCACACCCGGCGACCACGCCCTCCCCGTCAGAGCGCCGGCATCTCCTCCGCGCTTCCCTCCCGGCACACGAAGGGCCCCACGTGAGCTCCTGCCGGGACGACGAGGTGGGCGAGGTGGGCTTGGACAACGCGGGCGCCGGCCTCCACGACCACGTGGCGCAACACGCAGTTGGGACCAATGTGACAGCGGGGTCCGACGCGCACCCGGCCCTCCAAGACGACGTTGGGCTCGATCACTGTGTCCCGCCCCACGTGGACATCTGGGCCGACGTAGACCGTGGCCGGGTCCACTAAAGTAACCCCGCCGCGCATCAGCGCCTCACGCCGGCGCCCGAAGAGCACCGCGGAGGCCGCGGCCAATTGCACCCGGTCGTTCACGCCGATGACTTCGCGGGGGTCCGGGGCGACCACGCTGTGGACGGTCCGCCCCTCGGCAACGGCCATGGCCACCAAGTCGGTCAGGTAATACTCTCCCTTGGGTCTCAGGGGCAAGTGCGGCAGGTGGGCCCACAGCCAGGGGGCTTGAAAGGCCAAAATGCCGCTGTTGCACTCGCGAATGGCCCGCTGGGCCTCGGTGGCGTCCCGGTGTTCCACGATGCCGACGATCCGGCCGGCCTCGTCCCGGACGATGCGGCCGTAGCCGGTCGGGTCATCGGGCTCGAAGGTCAACAGGGTGACCGTGGCCTGATGTTGGGCGTGGGCGTCCACGAAGGCGCGCAACGTGGAGGCGCGGATGAGGGGCGTGTCGCCGTACAGCACCAATACCGTGTCAGGCGTCGTGCGGACGTGCGGGGCCGCTTGGGCCACGGCGTGGCCGGTGCCCAACGGCTCCGGCTGGAGCGCGTAGGTCACGCCATCGCCCACCACGGCCTTCACCCGGTCGGCCTTGTGGCCGATCACCACAACGAGCTCGTCGGGGTGCAGTGCGCGCGCCACTTCGATGACTTCGAGGATCATCGGCCGGCCGGCCACAGGGTGAACGACCTTGGGCACGTCGGATTTCATGCGGGTTCCTTGGCCGGCGGCCAACACGATGACGGCGAGCTTCATGGGGTGTTCTCCTGATGTCTCCGTCGCCCTGGGAGCAAGGTTCACGCCTCTTTCTGGGCGGGAACCGAAAAGAGGAGGACCCGGGCGCTGTCCTGCACGTGCTTTGTGGCTTTGGCCCTTGTTGACTTAAGGAAAAAACCCGCACGTGCGTTCCCCCTAGGAAAACGCCTGCGGGCTCTTCAGCAGAAGACAGGTATCCCAAATGCACAGTGGCTTTGAATTGAGCGTCCTAGCCGTGATGTGGCAAACTGTGATTCACCCGCTGCGAAACTGTGCTCCACGAACTCCAATGGATGCCAACCTCACGATACCTCACGGCGATGCCATTGTACCCAGGTGCTCGGCGGCTGTCAACTGGCATTGCCCCCCGGCCCTTCCTGGGCACACAGCGCGGGAAGGGCCGGGGTAGGGCATGCCTTACTCCCCGCCCAGCTCCCCCTTGCGGGGCGCACATATCACCGCAGCCCGTCCCCGCTCGTCCGTGTGGACCTCGTATTGGGCGTCGCCGGCCTGGAAGACGAAGCGGTAGCCGGGTGTGATCACCTGCAAGTAGACCTTGCCCGGCTCGGGGCAGCCCAAGCTGCTGTCCGACCACGTGACCGACTCCCACGCCGTCAGGGTGATAGCCTCGCGGCTCATTTGGCTCTTCTGCTCCACCAGGGCCAGCGCCTTCTCGAACGCCCGGCGGGCCTCATCCGGCAACACAGGCGTGCCCATGCTCTCCTCCTCTCCTTCCTCCGAACTCATGTCGTCCCGCCCGGCGGCCGGCCCGGGCCGACAGAGTCGCACCACCCGGCCGTCGGCGTCCGTGCGGAACTCGTACTCCTCTCCGCCGACGAGCACCACGATGCGGTACCCGGGCGTCACCACCGGCTGGTACATTTGGCCGGGCTCGGGGCACCCGAACGATGTGTCCTGCCACTCCCGCCGCTCAACCGACACCACCCGCACCTCATCCGCCCGCACCTCTTGGCCGAGCAGGGCTGAGAGTCGCGCCGCAATGCTCCCCATAACACGGGGCGGCACGAACTCCTCGACGGTCAGCACGGGCGTGGCTGTGGGCCCGGCGACCGACGACGCGCGGAACTCCTCCTCTTCGGGCGTGGCCGCGGGCTGTGCGCTGGCCGCGCAGGCGGCCAGGAGGAGGGCGAGCGCCAAGGCTACCGGGAGAACGAGCAGGTGAGCACTCCTCCGCTTCTTCATTCCCATCACCTCCTTGACCTCATGTTCGGCCCTGTGAGAAGGGCCTCCTGTCCGCGGACGCGGGCATTCACTCCCCACGTCCACTTCCACAACGCTCACCTGCGGCCTTTGGTTCCCCCGAGGCGGGCTTCCACCTCGGCGAGCGTCACCCCCCGCACGAGCACCTGCTTGCGCCGGCCCGTGTGGCCCCGCACCACGGCCACATCCCGCTTGGGCACGCCGACGAGGCCGGCCAGCAGCTCGACAAGGGCCTCGTTGGCCCGCCCTCTCTCGGGCGGCGCCGTGACCCGCACCTTGAGCGCCCCCCCAACGGGCCCCACCACCTCGGTTCGGCGCGCCCGCGGCTGCACGTGAACGTGAACGATCACGCCGTCTGCGCACTCGCGCCAGGGTTCCACGAAAGCGCCTCCGCTTTCAGTGTGACATGATGTGGAAAGTGTGCTATACTTCCCGGCCACGTGGTGATGAGGACAAGATCAATTTCGGCGAACAGGTGATCTGCTATGGCCGTGCTCGACATTGTGCTCATCGGCGATCCTATTTTACGGGAAAAGGCCGATCCCGTGGAACACTTCGACCCGGAGCTGCGCGCCCTGGTGCGGGACATGATCGAGACCATGCGCCACGCCCAAGGCGTTGGACTGGCCGCCCCCCAGGTGGGCGTGCGCAAGCGCGTCC
>JALSKA010000101.1 GCA_026989095.1 Ardenticatenaceae bacterium | reverse complement strand
TCGATGGCTTTGACGCGCCGCCTAGCACCTTCGCCGAAGCCATCGAACAGGCCGAAAAGGGCACGATCATCGAGGAAGGCGCCCTTCAGCGGGCCGGCATCGTGACCACCGGGCGCCTTGACGACTGGCAGGAGTACATCGCTCTGATCTGGTCCTTGGGCGGTGAGCTCTACAAGGACAACGGCGAGCCCACCTTCGATTCCCAAGAGGCTCGCGATGCCCTCGAGTTCATGTACCAACGCCGCCGCGCCGTCTACCCCGACGAGACAGTGGCCGACTTGCCGCCGGCCACAGGGTCGCGCCTGGCCGACGGGACGGCAGTCTGCATCTGGGGCAACCTCTGGGGCGCGCCGCCGGTCGATGATCCCATCTGGGAGCAGATCGCCTTCTCGCCTGGCCTGACCTACCCCGAGAAGTACCCCGACAGCCAGCCCGTGGTCCAGGTCTTCAACGACTGGCTGGCCGTGCCGGCCTACTCCAAGAACGTGGAGCTGGCAGCCGAGTTCCTGAAGTTCTTGGGCTCTGCGGAGAACCTCAACCGCTACAACAAGGACTTCGGCTCCTTCCCGCCGCGCCAGGATGCCTGGACAGGGTACGTCGAGGAAGCCCGCCCCATGCAAATTATGGGCGAGCTGATGAGCGAGTACGGCAAGGGCTTCGCCGATGTGCGCGAGTCGCCCAAGTTCCGCGAGATCCTCCAGCGTGAGATGTCCGCTTACTTCACCGACCTCCAAGACCTGGACACCACGTTGGAGAACATCCAACGGGACTACACCCAAGTGCTCCAGGAGGGCGGCTGGCTCCAGTAGGAAAGCAGGGTCTCAGGGGGCTTCACTCTGTCGGCACGTGTGGGGCACCAAAGGTGCCCCACACGCCGCCTCTCACGTCGGACGGCCGTTTCATCCGTTGACACCAACCACTTGGGGGGCGCATGGGGGGAACCCCGACCGGGGGGCGCCGGGGTTTCCCCCCTCACCATCACCTTGACCGGCGTAGCAGGAAAGCCTTCGTGGCATGGTTCGCGTTTCCCCAGAGCCATTCAGCAGGCCACCGCAGGTGGCGGAGCGCAAACTAAGGATGTATCTCAACGGGGCATGAGGAAGAGCTGTTCGGAAAGCGCGAGGGAGCCGGTATCATGTGGTCTAGCTACGTCTACACGCTTACGTGGTCGGCTATTACGGTGGCATTTATTGTGGCCTCCAGCGTGGCGGTGGGCACACTGGCACGCCTGGTGGTGAGAGCTCGCGGGGCAGACCGCCGCCGGCAACATGACACCTTCTCCGGGTATGCCTTTGCCTCGCCTTGGATTGTGGGGTTCATCATCTTTGTGTTGTTGCCGGTGCTGGCATCGATCTACTGGAGCTTCACGTCCTACCGACTACCAAACCCTCCCCAGTGGGTGGGACTCCAAAACTACGTGCGCCTGTTGACCGAGGACCGGGATTTTCGGGCCGCGCTGGTCAACACCTTTTATTTGGTGGCCTTCGGTTTGCCCGCCCAGCTCGGCGTGGCCTTGGGGCTGGCTTTGTTGCTCAACCAGCGCACCAAAGGCGAGAACTTCTTCCGCATGGCCTTCTACTTGCCCGTCATCCTGGGGCTGAACGCGGCCGTGCTGCTGGCGTGGGTGTTGATGTTCAATGCCAACACCGGCTTCGTGAACACGGTCTTGCGCTCCTTGGGCAAGAGCCTGCCCCCGGTGAACTGGCTCACCCGCGCCTTCATTTACATCGTTGAGATCACCAACGCCTTTTTCATTGGCCTGCAAAATGGCAACTACGTGCTCCTCCAGAAAGTGCTGTCGTCAGGGTTCCCGCCTCCCCACCGTGTGCCCCTGTGGCTCCAGAGCCCGCTTTGGATCAAGCCCTCGATCATTCTGTTGTTGGTCTGGAGCTGTGGCAGCATGATGCTCATCTACCTGGCGGCGCTCAACGGCATTCCCCGCGAGTTCTACGAGGCTGCGGCCGTGGACGGGGCCACACGCTGGCAGCGCTTCCGATATGTGACCCTTCCTCTGCTTTCGCCGGCCACTTTCTACAACTTGGTGGTGGGCATGATTGCCATTCTTCAGCTCTTCGAGCAGCCCTACGTGTTGTTGCGCGACTCTCCCACCGTGGCCCGGGGTGGTTACACGGTGGTGCTCTACCTGTGGCGGGCCACGTTCCGTTTCAACGAGGTAGGCTATGGGGCGGCCATCTCCTGGGTGCTGACGGTCATCATCCTCATCATGACGGTGGCCCAGTTCAAGTTGCAGGATCGGTGGGTTCGCTACGAGTTGCGATGACGAGGTGACGCCATGATCGAAGAGAGTGTGCGCGAATTGAGCGAAGCGGACGTGCTGGCCCTCTACACCAAACGGCGCCGGCGAAGTGTGACGCTGCGGGAACGGATCGAGCGGCTGGGGCTCTACGTTTTGCTCGTCACGGGCAGTGCGATTGTCCTCTTCCCGCTCGTGTGGATGCTCCTCACCTCCCTGAAAACGTTCGAGGAGGCCAACGCGCCCTACTTGGTCTGGATTCCCCAGGACCCACAGCTCACGGCCTATGTGGAGATCATCAAGGACACCGACTTCCTGCGCTCCTACGCCAACACCATCTTCGTGACTGTGCTCGCCGTGGGGGGAACGTTGATCTCCGTGGCTGTCGTGGCCTATTCCTTCAGCCGCATCCAGTGGCCGGGGCGCAATGTGGTCTTTTTCCTCATGCTTTCGACCATGATGATCCCCTACCAGGCACTCATTGTGCCCCAGTACGTCTTCTTCAACAAGATCGGGTGGATCGGCACGTTCAACCCCATCACCATTCCCGGCTTTTTCGCGGGCGGGGCGGCGATGGTCTTCCTCCTGCGCCAGTTCATGCTCCAGATCCCGCGCGAGTTGGACGAGGCTGCCCTTATCGATGGCGCCTCCCACCTGCAAATCTGGTGGCATGTGATCATGCCCCTGAGCCGGCCGGCCTTGGCGACAGTGGCCACGTTCCTCTTCGTGGCCCACTGGAACTCGCTGTTGGCTCCCCTGGTCTACTTGCAGACGAAGAGCCTCTACACATTGCCCGTCTACGTGGCTTCCTTGGTCAATCCGCAGCAGACGGTGCAGCCTTGGCCGACAATTATGGCCGCCTCCGTGCTCACCACGCTTCCCCTGCTGGTGGCCTTCGTCTTTGCCCAGCGGTATCTCTTGGGCGGCATCGTGTTAAGCGGAACGAAAGGGTAAGCGCGCTCATGAGTCAGGTCGGGTCACAGCTGTTCATCGCCTTCGAGGGCACACAGGCGCCGCCGGAGGTGTTGCACCGCATTCAGGCGTGGGAGGTGGCCGGCGTCACGCTCTACCGTGCCCTCAACGTCCGAGATCCGGCCCAAGTTCGTGAATTGACACGTGCGCTCCAGAGCGCAGCCCGAACGGCCGGGCAATCTTGCCTCCTGATCGCGATCGATCAGGAGGGAGGGCAGCTCATGGGCGTCGGTGAGGGCACCACACCCCTGCCCGGCAACATGGCGTTGGGCGCTGCCGGTTCACCCTCTTTAGCCAGACGCGCTGGCGAGGTGCTGGGCCGGGAGCTGGCCGCAATGGGCATCAACGTGAACTACGCGCCGGTCTGCGATGTCAACGTCAACCCTCACAACCCGGTCATCGGCACCCGCTCCTTCGGCCAGGACCCCAGGCAGGTGGCCCGCCTGGCGGCCGCCATGATCGAGGGCATTCAGTCGGCCGGCGTGGCCGCGACGGCCAAACACTTTCCTGGCCACGGCGACACGGCGACCGACTCCCACTACGGCACGCCCACCGTGCCCCACGACGTGTACCGCCTCGAGGCCGTGGAATTGGTTCCCTTCGTGGCCGCCATCGAGGCCGGCGTTCAGCTCATCATGACTGCTCACGTGGCTGTGCCATCCGTCACGGGCGCAGAGGAGTTGCCTGCCACCCTCTCGTCGGCCGTGTTGGAGGGGCTGTTGCGCCGGCGGTGTGGGTTCGAAGGTGTGATCATCACCGACGCTATGGACATGGGAGCCATCCAGCAAGGATGCGGGTTGGCCGTTGATGCCCTTTGTGCCAGTTTGGCCGGCGCCGACCTTCTCCTCCTCGGCCCGCGCTCCCAGGATCAAGTGGTGGTGCGAGATGCGCTCCTCCAGGCCGTGCGCCGGGGCTTGCTGCCGTCACGCCGTGTAGCCGAGGCGGCTGAGCGCGTCCGTCGGCTGAAGGCGTGGGTGGCCCAAAGGCCATCAGCGCCTCCGCTGGACGTGGTGGGATGTGCCGAACACATGGCCGTGGCCGATGAAATCGCGGCCCGTGCCGTTACCTTAGTGCGTGACCATGCCCGACTGTTGCCGCTCCGCCTGCCGGCCGACGCACGGGTGGGCGTGGTGATGCCCAAGCCGGCCGACTTGACACCGGCCGACACCTCCTCTTACGTGCCCCCGCTCTTGGGGGAGGCCATTCGGCGCTATCACCCCCGTGTGGAGGAATACATCGTCCCCTTCGAGCCCAACGAAAGCCACATCGCTGCTCTCGTTGAAATCGCAGACCAACATGATGTGTGGATCGTGGGCACGCTCAACGCCTTTGACCAGCCGGCCCAGGCTGATCTTGTCCGCGCGCTCTGCCGAACCGGTGTACCGTTGGTCGTGGCAGCCCTCCGATTGCCGTATGACTTGCACGCTTTTCCTGAAGTCTCCACTTACGTGTGCACCTACAGCGTACAACCTCCAGCCTTAAACGCTCTGGCGGCGGCCCTCTTCGGCCATCACCCCTTTAAAGGACATCTGCCGGTCTCCATTCCTTCCCTGTATCCTGTTGGCCACGGTGAGGGAGTGGTGTCGGTATGACATTCATCTTCGGTAAATTATTATAACGAATGTTGCCGTATTAGTGCAAGATATATGCTAAATTGGCGCTCAATGCATATTGAATATTCTGTTTTCGTGTGATAATATAAACGGTGCAGGAGCACAAGGGCGTGCTGTTCAGGCGGACGGGGAAGGCTGTCGGAAAAAACTACGGGGGGATGATCATGCGAAGAATTGTGGCTCTTGTTATCTCGTTGTTGCTCCTCGCCGTGATGTTCGTCTTCGACCTCATGCCGGTCACCGCTCAGGTTGCCCACGAGCAATGTCGTCCAGAGGGGCTCTACTCGACGCCCGGCGTCCAGTCGCCGTACTGCACGGTCTACGATGCCGACGGGCGCGAGAAGCTAGGACCCGGGCGCACGCGCCGTGTCATAGGCTACTTCACCTCCTGGCGCCACGGTAAGAACGGTCAGCCCGCCTTCTTGGTGCCTGACATCCCGTGGGACAAGGTGACCCACATCAACTATGCCTTCGCCTACGTGGACGACAACAACCGCATCTCCATCGGCAATCCCAACAATCCCAACAACCCCGCCACGGGTATGGAATGGCCGGGTGTGCCCGGCGCGGAGATGGATCCCTCATTGCCCTTCAAGGGCCACTTCAACCTCCTCAACAAGTACAAACAGCAATATCCCGACGTGAAGTTGCTCATCTCCGTAGGTGGCTGGGCCGAAACCGGCGGCTATTTCGACGAGAACGGCAACCGTGTGGCCAACGGTGGCTTCTACGAGATGACCAAGACCGACGCGGGCATTAATGCCTTCGCCGACTCCGTGGTGGACTTTCTGCGCACGTATGGCTTCGACGGCGTGGACATCGACTATGAGTATCCCACGTCCATGTCCTACGCCGGTAACCCCGATGATTTCTGGATTTCCGAACCTCAACGCGGCCAGCTTTGGGCCCGCTACGAAGTGCTCATGCGCACGTTGCGGGAGAAGTTGGACCAAGCAGGTGCCCAAGACGGCAAGCACTACCTGTTGACGGCGGCCGTGCCGGCTTCTGGATGGCTTCTGAGGGGCATGGAGGACTTCAGCGTCACCAAGTATCTCGACTTCGTCAACATCATGAGCTACGACCTCCACGGCGCCTGGAACGAGTACGTGGGCCACAACGCGGCCCTCTACGACACGGGCCAGGATGCCGAGCTGATCGCGGCCAATGTCTACGGTGCCTACAACGGCATAGGCTACTTGAACACCGATTGGGCGGTTCATTACTACTTGGGCTCCCTGCCGCCGGGCCGCATCAACATCGGCGTGCCCTTCTACACCCGGGGATGGCAGGAAGTCACCGGCGGCACCAATGGCCTGTGGGGCAGTGCCGTCTTGCCCGACCAAACCAAGTGCCCGCCCGGCACAGGGCTGGGAACCAGCAAATGTGGCTACGGGGCAATGGGCATCGACAACTTGTGGCACGACCTCGACCCCAATGGCAACGAGATCTTCTCCGGCACCAATCCCATGTGGCACGCGAAGAATCTGGAGAACGGTATCGAGCCCAGCTACTTGGCCGACTATGGCCTCGACCCCGTCAACGATCCCGCCGACCGCCTGGTAGGCGACTACGTCCGCTACTACGACAGCGTGGCCGAGGCCCCGTGGCTCTGGAATGCTCAGAAACGCGTCTTTCTCTCCATCGAGGATGAGCAGTCGCTCCAAGCCAAAGTGGAATATGTCAAGCAAAAGGGCTTGGGCGGCATCATGATTTGGGAACTGGCGGGGGATTACGACTTTTACCCGGACCGCAACGGCGGTCAGGGCGAGTATTTCATGGGGCAGCGTCTCATCACCACCATTGCCAATGGCCTGAGCAATGCTTCACCCTACGAAACGCGCCGTGCCACACGCCCCATGCCCACACAGGCGGTGGACATCAGGGTAGATGTCTACGACTTCCCGTTGGGTGACAACAACTATCCCATTACGCCGAAGATCAGGTTCACCAACATGACCGGCGTCACCATCCCCGGTGGCACACGCATTGAATTTGACATGCCCACCTCGACACCCGCTGACATTGGAGATATGAGTGGCTGGGGACTTCAGGTGGTACAGGTTGGCCACACGGGCGACAATGTGGGTGGGCTCAAGGGCGTCCACCACCGGGTGGCCGTCACCGTGCCCTCGTGGCAATCGTGGGCGCCGGGCCAATCCATTGAGGTGAACATCCGGTATAAGCTGCCCATCTCCGGCCCGTCGAATTACACGATCACCATTGACGGCCAGACGTATGCCTTTGCCGAAGAGTACCCGCGGCTGCCCGTGGTCACCCCGGGCGGCGGGGTCAACCCAACCGCCACACCGACCACAGGGCCTCAGCCCACGGCCACGCCGACGACGGCGCCGCCGCCCCAACCGACGGCCACGCCGACCACAGCGCCCCAGCCTACAGCCACGCCGACGACAGCACCGCAGCCCACGGCCACGCCGACGGCTGCGCCGGGCCAATGCACGGCCCCGCCGTGGGACCCGAGCGCGGTCTACGTGGGGGGCGACGTGGTCTCCCACAACGGCCGGCAGTGGCGGGCCAAGTGGTGGACCCAGGGCGAGGAGCCCGGCACCACAGGCCAGTGGGGCGTCTGGGAGGACCTAGGCCCCTGTGGCGGCACGGCCCCCACGGCCACGCCGACCACGGCGCCGCAGCCCACGGCCACGCCGACCACGGCACCACAGCCCACGGCCACGCCGACGACGGCGCCGCAGCCTACAGCCACGCCGACGACGGCGCCGCAGCCCACGGCCACGCCGCCCGGCGATGTAGCCGAGTGGCAACCCTATACGAGCTATGCCGTTGGCGATGTGGTGACCTACAACGGCCAAGTGTATCGTGCGCTCCAAGCTCATACCTCGTTGCCTGGCTGGGAACCGCCCAACACGCCAGCGCTCTGGTCACCCGAGTAATGTGAGTGAGGCCGAGTCGTGTATCCGAGAGAGGCAACTACGTCGAGGACGAGTTTAACCAACCACTTTGAACGCGCGGCAAGGGGGGAAGCGATGAGCACAACTCGGCTGTACCGGGGAATCGTTATGGTCTTAATCCTGAGTGTGTGGATCGCTGGTTTTCTGGGATTAGGAAAACAACCTGCTTCAGCCCAGACAGTGCCAGCTTGGCAACCGTACACAGACTACGCGGTTGGCGATCTCGTGATCTACAACGGCCAGACCTACCAAGCCCTGCAAGCTCACACCTCATTGCCCGGGTGGGAGCCTCCCAACACGCCGGCCCTGTGGCAGCCGGTGAACGACGGCTCCACGCCGCCGCCCCAACCGACGGCCACGCCGACCACAGCGCCCCAGCCTACAGCCACGCCGACGACAGCGCCGCAGCCCACGGCCACGGCGACGGCTGCGCCGGGCCAGTGCACGGCCCCGCCGTGGGACCCGAGCGCGGTCTACGTGGGGGGTGACGTGGTCTCCCACAACGGCCGGCAGTGGCGGGCCAAGTGGTGGACCCAGGGCGAGGAGCCCGGCACCACGGGCGAATGGGGCGTCTGGGAGGACCTAGGCCCCTGTGGCGGCACGGCCCCCACGGCCACGCCGACGACGGCACCACAGCCCACGGCCACGCCGACGACAGCACCGCAGCCCACGGCCACGCCGACCACGGCGCCACAGCCCACGGCCACGCCGACCACGGCGCCGCAGCCCACGGCCACGGCGACGCCGGTGCCGGTGCCCCCCTCGAGCAGCAAGATCATCGGGTACTTCGTGCAGTGGGGGGTGTACGCGCGGAACTACCACGTGAAGAACATCGTGACGAGCGGGTCGGCGGAGAAGCTGACGCACATCAACTACGCCTTTGCCAACGTGGACGCGAACGGGCGGTGCGTGCTGGGGGACAGCTACGCGGACATCGACAAGTTCTACGACGCGGCCTCGAGCGTGGACGGGCAGGCGGACTGCTGGGACGCGGGGTGCCTGCGGGGGAACTTCAACCAGTTGAGGAAGCTGAAGGCCATGTACCCGCACCTGAAGGTGTTGCTCTCGGTGGGCGGGTGGACGTGGTCACGGAATTTTGGGGTGGCAGCGCAGAACCCGCAGGCGTTCGCGGAATCGTGCTACCAGTTGGTCCACGACCCGAGGTGGGACGGGCTGTTCGACGGGATCGACATCGACTGGGAGTACCCGAACGCCTGTGGGTTAACATGTGACACCAGCGGGTACGACGCCTTCCGTGAGCTGATGGCGGCGTTGCGGCAGCGGTTCGGGAACGAGCTGGTGACGGCGGCGGTGCCTGCGGGGTACGACAAGATTGTGGCGGCGGACTACGGGGGAGCGGCGCAATACGTGGACTGGTACAACGTGATGACCTACGACTTCTTTGGGGCGTGGGAGGCGAAGGGGCCGACGGCGTACCAGGCGGCACTGTACGAGTGGCCGGAAATACCGCAGGCGAACTACTACGCGGACTACGCGGTGCAAATGTACAAGAGCTTGGGGGTGCCCGGGGAGAAACTGGTGTTGGGGGTGCCGTTCTACGGGCGCGGGTGGACGGGAGTGGAAGCGGGGACGACGAACGGGTTAGGGCAGCCGGCAAGCGGGGCGGCGCCGGGGACGTATGAGGCGGGGATAGAGGACTACAAGGTGCTGAGGGACGTGCCCGGGACGGTGTACTACGGGGCGGGGACGTTGCACAAGTACGACGGGACAACGTTCTGGAGCTATGATGATCCGACGAGCCTGGCGGAGAAGCAGGCGTACCGGAAGAGAGAGGGGCTGAGCGGGGTGATGTTCTGGGAGCTGAGCGGGGACACGGCTGACGGGGAGCTGATCAGGGCGCTGTACGAGAACCGGTAGACGCCGGAGCCGTTCGGGGGGCGCTGTCAGGGGATGGGAGCAGGGCTTTGTGCCCTGCTCCCTCCCCGTCTGTTTGGCCCGGTCTCTATCAGTGCGGAAGGAATGAGATGCGACCGCAGTTGCCCACCACATGGTGGTGTGTCGTATGGACAAGTTTTCTCGTGTTGGCAGGGTGTCAGATGAGCATACCTCCAACGGCAACGCCGGCCACGACTCCAAATGCCGAGGTGGTCCATCTTCCCTCGGGCAAGGGGCAGCCCTCGCCCGTGATCATCGGGTACTACACCTCGTGGAGCATCTATGCCCGCGATTTCCAAGTGGCTGACATCCCGGCCGAGCAACTGACACACATCAACTACGCCTTTGCCAACGTGGACGGCGAAACGGGCACATGTGTCCTCGGCGACACGTGGGCAGACGATGCCAACTTTCGTTATCTGGGGGAGCTCAAAGGCCGTTTCCCACACCTGAAGGTCTTGATCTCCGTGGGCGGCTGGACTTGGTCGGCCAATTTCTCGGATGTGGCCTCCACCGACGCTTCCCGCAGGCGTTTCGTGGAATCATGTGTGACGCGATTCCTCATCGGACGATACGAAGGGGTTTTCGACGGCATCGACATTGACTGGGAATTTCCCGTCGAAGGGGGGATGAAGCCCGGCCAGCCGGAGGACAAGCAGAACTTCACACGTCTCCTTGCCGAGTTCCGCCGGCAACTTGATGCGTTGACCCAGCGTACAGGTACACCCTACTTGCTCACCATCGCAGGCGGAGCTGACCTCGATTTCATTTTCCGGAACACTGAGATGGAGAAAGTAGCCCAATATGTGGACTTCATCAACGTCATGGCCTACGATTACCACGGCACATGGGAAAAGGTGACCAACTTCAACGCTCCCCTGTTCTTCTCCTCCGGCGATCCCTCCCCGGGTGCAGCCGACGCCAATGTAGACGCGACCGTCCAAAATTATCTGCGGGCTGGCGTGCCGGCTGAGCAACTGGTGTTGGGGGTGCCGTTCTACGGCCGCAGTTGGGCCGGCGTGCCCGACGTGAACAACGGCCTCTACCAACCGGCCAAAGGAGTGGGGCCTGGCACGTGGGAAAATGGTGTCCTCGATTACTGGGACATTCGGCAGAACTACGAACCAGTCTACCGGAAGTTCACCCACCCGGAGGCTCAGGTGCCTTGGCTCTACGACGGCCAGACGTTCATCACCTACGATGACGTGGAAGCGGTCACACGCAAGGCCCAATACGTGCTCCAAAACGGATTGGCCGGAATTATGTTCTGGGAATTGAGTGGTGACGTGCGCGATGCCCCCGAGGCATCACTTCTGAACGCCATCAACACCACATTGAGGCGGGGACCGTGAGGGGGCTGGGTGAGCTAGAGGGGTATCAGGGTGAGAAACAGCGCAACGGCGCAGTTGGTGGGAAGGAACAGTGTACGCTGAGGAGGCAACGATGCGGCTGCTCATCAAGCGGGCAACACTCTACACGCCCGAGCGCATTCTGCGCCATTACGATCTGTTGGTGGAGGATGGCCTGATCACAGCCGTCCACGCCTCGGGCTCGTGGGGAGTGGAGGATGAGGAACACCTCCTCGTTGTGGAGGCCGATGGCCTCGTGGTGACACCCGGCTGGATCGACCTCCAGTTGAACGGGGGATTTGGCAACGACTTCACCGATGATCCCGAATGTATCTGGGATGTGGCGGCCAAACTACCCAAGTTTGGCGTCACGGCCTTCTTGCCTACTATCATTACCTCTCCTCTCGAGAAGATTCAGCAAGCTCTCGATGTAATCCAACGGGGCCCCCCACCAGGGTGGCAGGGAGCACTCCCCTTGGGGCTCCACCTGGAAGGGCCCTTCCTCAATCCGGCCAAGAAGGGAGCTCACAATCCTGCCCACCTGCGCCTGCCCGACTTGGACATGGCCAGGAACTGGCTTCCCGAACACGGCGTGCGCCTGGTGACCTTGGCGCCGGAGCTCCCGAACGCTCTCCAGCTCACCCAATACCTGCGCCGGCGCGGCGTCATCGTCAGCGCCGGGCACTCCATGGCCACGTACAACCAGGCCCTGGTGGCCTTTGAGGCCGGCATCGTCTACGGCACTCACCTCTTCAACGCCATGCCACCGCTGGCCCACCGTGAGCCCGGACTCGCCGGCGCGCTGCTCACCAACCCCGAGGCCACTGTGGGGCTCATTGCTGACGGCATTCACACGCACCCGGCCATGGTGGCCATGGCCTGGCACTGCAAAGGAAGTGACCGTATCACCCTGGTGACCGATGGCATGGCAGCGCTCGGCATGCCCCCGGGCCAATACCGCTTGGGGGACATCGAAGTCGTCGTCAGCGAGGACTCGGCGCGGCTGGTGGACGGCACCCTGGCCGGGAGCATCGCCACCCCCGACGTAGCCCTGCGCAACATCCAACGCTTCACCGGGTGCAGCCTCCGCGAAGCCCTCGAGACTCTCACCAGCACGCCGGCCGCCCTGCTGGGGCTCAACAAAGGGCGCATCGGCGTCGGCTACGACGCGGACCTGACAGTCATCGACGCCGGCGGTGAAGTGGTGATGACCGTTGTGGCCGGCCGAATTGTGTACCGGCGCGAGGAGAGCCAAGGAGACGACGCCCACTCCGCCAACCGTGAACTCAGCTATGAACTGAACGATTGGCCAGAAGGAGGAACAGCGTGAGCCTACAACGTGAAATCTTCGAACAACCTGAAGCCCTGGCGCGGCTCTTGGAGGCTGAACGTGCCACGGTCACCCGTTTGGTTGATACCCTCCGGCATCGGGAAGTCCGCTACGTTGTTATTGCAGCGCGGGGCACTTCCTTGAACGCCGGCCGTTATGCCGCCCACCTGTGGGGCACCATCATCGGATGGCCTGTCGTGTTGGCCTATCCATCCCTCCACACAATCTACCACCGCCCCCCCAACATGCGCGATGCCCTGGTGGTCGGCATCTCCCAGTCCGGGCAATCGCCCGATATCGTCAGCGTGGTGCAGGCTGGGCGCCAACAGGGTGCCTTCACCCTGGCCATCACCAACACGCCCGACTCGCCCCTGGCGCAGGCCGCGGACGAAGTGCTCTTCATCCACGCCGGGCCGGAGAGGGCCGTGGCCGCCACGAAAACCTACACCGCCCAACTCACAGCAGTGGCCATGATGGCGGCCGCGTGGCAGGACGATCAAACCCCGTGGCAAGAACTCCTCGCCCTGCCCGACCACGTGCAAGCTGCTCTGCAATCCGAGGGAGAGGTGAGCCGATGGGCCGAGCGCTACCGGTTCATGGAGCGGTGTGTGATTCTCGGGCGGGGGTACGAGCTGGCCACCGCCTTCGAGTGGGCCCTGAAGATTACCGAGCTCAGCTACGTTCAAGCCCAGCCCTTTTCCGTGGCTGACTTTCAGCACGGCCCTGTGGCCTTGGTGGAATCTGGCTTTCCCGTCTTCGTAGTCGCCACTGCCGGCGCCCCTTTCGCCGCCACCTTGGAGTTCCTCGTACACCTGCGTGACGGGCTGAACGCCGACGTGGCCGTGTTGAGCGACCAACGACAGGCCCTTGACTTGGCCCACACCCCCCTGCCGGTGCCCGCCGGCGTGCCCGAGTGGCTGCGCCCGGTGGTCTCCATCGTGCCGGCTCAGCTCTTCGCCTACCACTTAACGCGCATCAAGGAGCTGAACACCGAGAGCCCTCGTCACTTGCGCAAAGTCACCGAAACGCTGTAACGCTCCATTTGCCCTCTCTCCCAAGGCACATATAATTACGCCAGAAGCGGGGCGTAGCTCAGCCAGGCTAGAGCACAGCGTTTGGGACGCTGGGGTCGGAGGTTCAAATCCTCTCGCCCCGACTTCACCTCAGGCCGGGAAATCCCCCGGCCCTTTGTTTTTGAACGTCGCCGCCCCGGCCGGCTTTGTGCTTGCCTTCACACACGAAGTTTGCTATAGTAGAAGCCCATCGACACGCGGCAAGATGCTCTTCCGGCGTGATCGGTGGAACTTCCGTATAACCCCTTGACGTGCTCCTGCTCAACCCAAAAACGATCACAAGGAGGTGATCCATGAACAACCAGGTGACGTTCAGCGTCATCAAAGCCGACGTTGGCGGCTGGGTAGGACACTCCGCGACACACCAGCGCCTCCTCGAGGCCGCCCACAATCGCCTGGCCCAAGCCCAGACCGAAGGCGTCCTCGTGGACTTCCACGTGACCTATTGTGGCGACGACATCTTCCTCATCATGACCCACCGCCGCGGTGACAACGACGAGCTCGTTCACCGCATTGCCTGGGAAGCCTTCGAGGCGGCCACCCAGGAGGCCAAAGCCCTCAAGCTCTACGGCGCCGGCCAAGACCTCCTCTCCGACGCCTTCTCGGGCAACATTCGCGGCATGGGGCCAGGCGTGGCCGAGATGACCTTCGAGGAGCGGCGCTCCGAGACCGTGATCGTCTTCATGGCCGACAAAACCTCCGCGGGCGCCTGGAACCTGCCCCTCTTCAAGATGTTCGCCGATCCCTTCAACACGGCCGGCCTGGTCATCTCCCCGGCGCTCCACGAGGGGTTCCGCTTCGAGGTGCTCGACGTGCGGGAGAACAAGCTCATCGTGCTCGACACGCCCGAGGAGATGTACGACCTGCTCATGTTCATCGGCGCGCCCTCCCGCTTCACCGTGCGGGCCGTGTACAACAAGAAGGGCGAAATTGCCGCGGCCTCGTCCACTCAGCGCTTAGCCCTCATTGCCGGCCGCTACGTGGGCAAGGACGACCCCGTCTGCGTGGTGCGCGCCCAATCCCAGTTCCCGGCCGTGGGCGAGATCCTGGAACCCTTCGCCTGGCCCTTCGTCGTGGAAGGGTGGATGCGGGGCAGCCACAACGGCCCCCTCATGCCCGTGGCCGTCCACCAGGCGCATCCCAGCCGCTTCGACGGCCCGCCCCGCGTCTGTGCGCTAGGCTTCCAGGTCGCCGAAGGCCACTTGGTTGGGCCGCGTGACCTCTTCGACGACCCCGCCTTCGACGAGGCCCGCCGGCAGGCCACGCTGATCGCCGACTACCTGCGCCGCCACGGCCCCTTCGAGCCCCACCGGATGCCCATGGAGGAGATGGAGTACACCACTATGCCCGGCATCATGCGGCGCTTGGCCGACCGGTGGCAAGTGGTGGAGGGTGACGGTCACCTGGCCCAGCCCGCCGTCACCGGAGAAACCGTGGACGACTGATGTCCGCGAGGCCGCTTGACCTCCAGGGCGCGGCGTTGCCGGGCGGCTTGCGGCTGGCCGTCGTGGAAACGCCGCGCCCTTACGCGGAACAGCGTTGGTTCGAGCTTTTCTTGGAGAACACGCACGGCAGGCGCTCCCGTGAGCCCCTCTTTGCCGGCCTGTTCAGTGCCGGCCGGCCCTCTGAGACCATTGCGGGCTGGGTAGACGGCACCCTCTACGATCAGTTCTCGTGGGGAGCATCGGAAAGGCAGGAGGGCGTGGCGGAAAGCGTGTTGTACCGGGTCGCCGGCCTCCTCGGCACGCTGGTGCCGCCCGGCGGCCGGCTCTGGCTGGCCTACGAGACCTTCGAGCGCCAGGGAATGCTCCACACGAAGACGGAGCGGGAACTGGCCCGAGGGGTGCCCCCGGCCCTGACGCCCGTGGGCCTGCTCCTCGTCGCCGCCGGATGTTGGGCCGGCATCCGTGACTGGTACATTCCCGAGGGGGGCATGGAGGGCCCGCGCAAACTCCAGGGCAACAAGCCCCTCGACGCCGCCCACGCCGAAGCGCGCCGGCGCCAGCTCCTGGAGGAGGTGGAGGCATTCTTGCGGCAAAACTCCCCGGGTGACGACCTGCGCCGTCGCGGCGATCTCTGCCGACGCCTGCTCACGGGCGCGGCCCCAAGTACGCCCTGACACCGCGCGTGAAGTCACGCTTGCCCCCGTGAGCCGGGTGGCGCACAGTGCCCCCAAGCAATCCGAGGCGCTCCAACACGCGGCCGGCCGTGCGCCCCACGGCGATCACCTGCTCGACGCCAAAAAGTTCCGCCAAGCGCACCAAATAGGGCGCGCCCAAGGCGATCTCCGCGGCCCGCGGGCGCCGGTTCGACCAGGGCTTCCCCGGGCGATGGGGGTGCCAGGGCACCACGTTCCAGAGCAGGGGGAGCCGGGGCAGAGGCGCGAGGGCCTGCCACACAATTGTGGCCGTTTGCTCCCCGGCCGGGCGGGGCCACTCCGCCGTCTTGCGGTACCCCTTGGCCTCGCCCAACAGGTCGTGAGCCGGCACTCCGGCCAACATGATGGCCTCGCTGGTAAAGGGAATGCCGCTCAGGCGACACCCCCGGTACCCAGGAGCCTCGCCGACCAACATGGCGGCCGGCCGACGCGCGGCCATCTCCTCCAGGTACCGCCGGAGGTTGGCCCGCCTGGTGGCGTTGTGGAGTGAACCCGGCGCGTACTGGTTATACATGTGGGGTGGTACTTCGGCCTCGGAAAGACTTCTGACGAAGTCATCGATGTGATCCGCCCGCACGGCGTGAGCCCTGCCGTTCATTGGTCTGCTGCGATGAGGTGGCGCCTTGTCTCGTCGCGGTGCTTCTTCAGGAAGGGCATGAAGGGCGTGCCCCCTGTGCCGATCTCAGTGGAGTTGCCCGCCTGTCGTTGGGCTTGGCGCTGGACGTAGAGGGCCGCGTACTCCAAGTGTCGCTGCCGGAAGCGCTGGAGGGCCAGCACGCACGTGTTGTAGGCCTCGCGCAGCTCCGGGTGTGCCCGGTGATGGGCCAGCACATACGCCCGCACCGAAGGGCCGGCCTCCACGGCCTCGATGAAAGCCCGCTGGGCCGGCGTCATGTACGCCCGCATTTCCAGCAAGTAGGGGCGCAGTGGGTCGTCCGCGTGGTCGATCCCCAAGGCCGCGTCGATGGCCGGGATGATGGCCGTCTGAGCGCCGCTTCCCCCCCGAAACTGTTGAGGCCTCCCCCCGTAATCGGCAACGCCCTCGTAGACGATTCCATCCGGCAGGGCCGGGTTGTTCTTCCACCCGTTCACGTAAGGGCGCACGCGGTGATAGTAGATGTAAGGGTCGCAGCGTTCGGGCATTCTTTCCAACACCCGGGTCATGGCGTCCAGCCCCTCGGCCATAGCCCGCAGGTGTGTGGCGAGAGCGGCGGCATCTCCGGCGACCACGGCCTCCTGGGCCGGCCCGATGGCAGCCAGGGCCCGGCCGGCCACAGCCTCCAAGTGAACGTGAACCAAGATGAACCACTCCTCGTCAATTCCGCCGGCGAAGTTCTGGAGCGTGACGATGTTGCCCAGGGCAATGGGGCCATCGGGGTCGAGTCGCCGCCAGTTGGTGAGCACGTAGGACTGGTAGGACAACACGGGAGGGCGCCCCAGGCGGGCGGCCACGTGGTGCCAGGGCACGGCGACGCCCGCGGGCAGGGCACGGGCCGGCGGAGCCTCGCCCCAGATGTACGCGTGCCCCAAAAAGGAGAGCAACAACATGGCCCGCTCCAGCTCAGCTTCGGCGGTGAGGGCGTCCGTGGGAAGCACGGGGAGGGCCTCCAGGCGGGCGCGAACCTGCCGGGCCACAAGGAGCTTGGGCAGCTCGTGGGCGAGCTCCTCCCACTGCTCGTAAGCTGGGGGCAGGCGGCGAAGGGGGTCCTCCGGGGGGAGGAAGCCCCGCTCCGGGGCGATGGGGTGGCTGCGAACCGGGACGGACGTGTGAGCCGGGGAAAGGGTGGGCACGGGCATGGTGAACCTCCTATATGCCTCCTTGCGCTTGTGAGCAGCTCTGCTCGTCGCCTCTCCGTCGTCACATCAGTATATCTGTGATATATGAGACTTCTTCTAATCCTACCACTCGGTGGCTCTTCCGGCAAGTGGTCGGAATGGAAACGGCGGGCCCGCTTGCACCTGCGGGCCCGCCACCTCACTCACCCGTCCGAGGACGGCACCGTGCAGTTGGCCGTCACGAGCAGCCGTTTTGGCGGGGGAAGACTTTCATCGAGGCCTAGTGACGATGGGCAGGAAGAGCAGTAAACTGTCCTCAATGTCGATTGTCGTCTGGGATGGCGTGCCCAGCGTGGCTCCTCCCGTGGGGTTGGAGAGGGCCACAATCACTTGTTCAGTGCTTTCGGGCAGCGTGTCGGGGATCAGGGTAATGACGATTGTTTTGCGCGTCTCCCCGTTCAAGAACGTCAGTGTGCCGCTGATGGGCACGAAGTCCTCATTGGGGCGGGCGCTGTAGCCGTTGGTGGTATACTGAACGGTTACCTGGCCGCTGCTCCCGTTCACCCGTTCCACGGTGACGGTCACTTTGCCCGTGGCCTCGTTGACGGTGTATCTGGCCTGCGCGAATTGGAGTGCGCCGGCGGGGGGAATCTCATCGTCCAGAATGGTCACCTGGGCTGTGGCCGGCCCGCTCACCGTGGCGCCGCCGGAGGGGTTCTTCAGCTCGACGAAGAATGTTTCATTGCCGTCGGCAACGGTGTCGTCCTTGATGGCTATGGTGAGGAGCTTGAGCGCCTCCCCGTCGGCGAAGGTGAGCGTGCCGCTGCTCTGGGTGTAATCCCCCGGCTGCGTGGCGCTCCCGTCGCGGGTGGCGTACTGCACGCTCACTTGGCCGCTGTTGCCGCCAACTCGCTCCACGGCCAGAGTAACCGTGCTGCCGTTCTCCTTCACCTGGTAGAAGGGTTGCACGAAACGCAGGCTCCCGGGCGAACTGCGGTACTCGTCGGCGCCGATGTCATACCCGCCGCCGAGGGGGCGGGCGTCACCGTCCACGTCCGTGCTCACACCCGTGTTGACACCGGCGTCAATGGCCGCCGAGCCGGCCCGCAAGCGGTAGACCGCGTCCAGCTTCGGGTCTCCGGTGACCAACCCCGTGGCGGAGAAGGAGGGGCTGCCGGAAGCGCTGGTCTCCACGTTCGTCACCTGGTGGACCAGGGTGTTGGTGTGGGTGATGGCCACAGTGCCGGCGTCTTCCTGGGCCACAAACGCATGAGTTGCCGAGTAGACCAGCGTGTTGGTCAAGACGGCCTGCAGCACCTGATCGTAGAACATGAAAAGGAAGAGAGCGGATGGGGTCTGGTTGGCAGCCAGGGTGAGCTGTTGGGCCCTGAGGGTAAAGGAGGCTCCGCTCCCGCCTTGCAGGTAGATGGCTCCCCCGTTGGGGGACTTCTGGAGGATACGGGATTCGGCGATGAGCACATTGCGAAGGCTCACCGTCGAGGCCACCGAGCCCGCCTTCAGGAGAGCGATGGTGCCGCCTTGGCCTTCGGCGACATTCCCCCGCATCTCCACCTCTTCCAGCACGACAGCCGTGCCGGGAGCTGTCACCGAGTTCCAGATGGCCCCGCCGGCAGATGATGATCCTGTGCCCACAACGCGGTTGCCGATGAAGCGGCTCTGTCGGACAGTCACCGGGCCATCCTGTTGGAAGAGGTAGAGCGCCCCCCCATTGCGCCCGGCGTGGTTGTCAACGAAGGCGCTGTTGGTGATGGTGATGCTTCCTCCCTCGTCAATGGCGATGCCGCCGCCGTAGCCGGCGAAAGGAGCGCTGTTGCTGAAGACCTGGGTGTTGCTGATGAGACTGCCGTTCGCGGGAGACCAGAGCAGGGCACCGCCTCCCATGCTGTACTGTCGCAGGCGGCTGGCCGTGTTGTTCTGGAGAACAGTGTTCAGGAGCTGAAGGCGCACCCCGTAGGCCAAGAGCCCGCCGCCACAGTCGCCGCCGGTGGTCGGGCAGAGCCTGTCGTATACGCCTGCCGGGTTGCCCAAGCCCGTGTAGTCACCGTTGACGATGAAGAAGCCGTCCACGGTGACCTGTTGAGCGCCTGTGCCCAGAATGGTGATCCCACGGCCATAGCCGGCCGCGTCGATGACTGTGGGATTGGCCAAGGGGTCTGGAGTGGTCCAGTTCGTCAAGGTGAACCCACCGCGCAGGGCCAGCGTTTTGGTGATGAGCACCACTTGGGTGGACGTGAAAGCCCCCGAAAGCGAAGGATGAGGGGTGACCGTGGTCCGCGAACCGGCATACCGTCCGGCCGCCACGCGGATTTCGTCACCGCTGTTGGCCGCGTCCACAGCAGCCTGAATGGTGGCGTAACATGGGGAGGCCCCGCCGCAGTTGCCGCCGGGGGCCACGTACCGCACGGATGCCCCCGGCGCGGCCACGATAACGGCCTGTCCCCATCCGAGGAGCCAGACAGCCAGCCACATCAGCGTGCTGACCATAAGGGCTGGAACCCACACCCGGACTCTGTGGAACACCCTCCTGTTGTGCATGTCGTTCCCCCCGAATTGTGCAACATGTAACCAATGCCCGGATAACGCCGCTGTTCCTTACATGGAACTGCGGAAGAACCGGAGCGAAAGGAGATGTTTCACCGTCGCAAAGCGAGAAGAATACCCCCCAGCAGCATGATGGTGCCGACAACCAGGAGCAGGGTGGCGGCCGGGCTGCTTCCCGGCTCCAGGACGGCCTCCTCGGGGCGCAAGGGGTTATAGTACACCTCCACCTCGCTCCCTTCAGGGTAATGGGCGGTGAACCACGCTTCGATCTCTGCCCGGTCTGTGGAGTAGACAAAGGGCAACCCCCCGAAGCGGATGCGCTTGCTCCGGTAAGACCGGCCGGCGACGGTGTACTCGTACTCCACTTCGGGGTAATATCGGGTCAGGGGCGGGCCGCCCTGTTCGCGGGGGTGGACCTCCGCCCGCACCCGGTTGACCACCACAGTGCCCCTCACGGACGGCCAGTTTCGGCTGGCGGCTGTGCGGAAGCGCAGGTAGAGCCCGCCGGCGAGGGTGCCAACGCCCGTGGCCACCAGGAGGAACGGCAGCCAGTACTCTTGGAAAAGCTGAGTCCACATCTGACTTCACCCATGCGGAAGTTGACACAGGCCCTCCTGAGTTCAGGAGAGGGCTAATGTGGCTCGCTTACCGTGTATTCGATCACCACGCCGTACAGGCCCACATAGTTGGTGCCATCCGTGGGCAAATAGGCGTCCACGAAGTAGGTGAACTGTGCGTTGTCCACCGTCGGGTTGGAGATTGTCCCGTCGGACGACGAACCGTCGCCACTGCTCCCGCTTGTGGACACCTCGGCCATTAGTGCTGGCGACGTGGTGAAGTTCGAGCGGTACAACCTGATGGTGCCGTTGCTGTTGGGATCGTTGTCCTTCCAGTAGGCGGTCATCTTGGTCACCTTGGCGCCGTGGGGCAGGAAGACGGGGGCGTAGACGTTCTCTGGAAAGGCGCCATTGGGCCGGATCAGGGCGCCCAAGTTCAGCGTTTCGCTATCGTAGTTGTCCGCGGGCACGAACGCGGCCGCCGGAATGGAGACGTAGCCGGTGATGGGGGTCCAGGAGAGCGTCCCGTTCACCCGGACAAGGCCGTCGAAGTAGGCTGCACCCCTGCTGCCCTTGGCGTAAATTCCGTAGCCTACCGTTGCGGTGAAGTGGCCGCCGTAGGCGTCGCCTGTTCCCTTGACACCGATGTAGAAACCTTCACCCTCTACGCCGTTCCCTCCTCCCTCTCCCCTGACGCCCACGCACGCCGCCGGTTGCCTCATTGATGCCCAGAATTGCCGCTATTTGTGAGCCATTGGTTCGTCCCTCAACAGCCGGCTGGCTCCCCTGGTGGAGGGCGAAGATAGCTGCATCTATGCCGGAAGCCACGGCCTGAATGGCCGAGGCGTCACCCTCGTGGCGAGCGTTAATCGCCGGCACTGCGTCGGCCTGAGCCTGAGCGTAGAGGGCGCCGCCGGCCGTGGGCGCCGTGTTCACTAGCGACAGGATGGGATTGGCAAGATTCGCCCGCACCTGACTGCCCGGCAGCAGGCTAATGGCGTAGGGCGCGGCCGAGAGCTTCTGGCGTCCCAGGGTGGTGTAGCTGCTGTCGGAGGGCTTCTTGACGGCCACCTCGAGCCAACGGGCGTTGCCGTC
>JALSKA010000100.1 GCA_026989095.1 Ardenticatenaceae bacterium | reverse complement strand
AGCATGAAGCAGCCCGTGCCGTAGGTGTTCTTGGCCTCGCCCACGTCGAAGCAGGTCTGGCCCACGGTGGCGGCCTGCTGGTCGCCCAAGTCGCCGCAGACGGGCACGGCGCCGCCCACGGGCCCGCTGGCCGCGGTGGTGCCGTAGAGGTTCGGATCACTCGAGGGGCGGATTTCGGGCAACATCTGGCGCGGGATGCCCAGGATGCCGAGCAATTCGTCGTCCCAGTCGAGGGTTTCGAGGTTCATGAGCATGGTGCGGCTGGCATTGGTCACGTCCGTGACGTGGGCACCGCCGTTGGGGCCGCCCGTGAGGTTCCAGATGACCCAGGTGTCGATGTTGCCGAAAATGGCCTCGCCCCGCTCGGCCGCGGCCCGCACGCCCTCCACGTTGTCGAGAATCCACTTGATCTTGGGGCCGGAGAAGTAGGTGGCAATGGGCAAGCCCGTCTTGCGGCGGAAGAGGTCGCCGTGGCCGGCCCGTTCGAGCTCGTTGCAGATGCGGTCGGTGCGCGTGTCCTGCCAGACAATGGCGTTGTAGTAAGGCTCGCCGGTCTTGGGGTTCCAGACGACGGTGGTCTCCCGCTGGTTGGTCACGCCTATGCCCACCAGGTCATCGGCCGAGAGGCCGGCCTGTTCCATGGCGCCCCGGATGACATCCTGGGTGCGGGCCCAGATCTCCATCGGATCGTGCTCCACCCAGCCGGGTTGGGGGTAGATCTGTTCGTGTTCGAGCTGGTGTTTGGCCACTTCTTGGCCGCTGTGGTCGAAGACCATGAAGCGCGTGCTGGTAGTACCTTGGTCAACAGCCGCCGCGTACTTGGACATGGGAACTCACCTCCTCGTGCTTTCCCGTCAGGTGTGTGAAATCTCTCTCCCGTCTCGGCCTGCGTCTTGATCGCGCGTGGCACGTGGCTCACGTGGTCTCGCGCACGGTGTCCAGGAGCGCCTTGAGGATGAGGTAGGACGAAGTGGCGCCCGGGTCCTGGTGGCCGATGCTGCGCTCGCCCAAGTAGCTGGCCCGCCCCTTCTTGGCCAGCATGGGGATGGTGGCCTTCATGCCCTCTTCGGCCGCGGCGACAGCCCGCTCGAGGGCCACGTCCAAGTCTTCTCCGGCCTCGACGGCCTTCTGGAAGGCTTGGAGGGCCGGCAAGAGGGCGTCCACCATTGTCTTGTCGCCGAGCTCGGCCTTGCCCCGCTGGACAACGCCGTCCACGGCCGCCCGCAAGAGGGTGACCAGGTCCTCCGGCGTGAGCTCCTGCTTGCCGTCCACGGCCATGCCGGCCCGCATGAAGAGCGTGCCGTAGAGGGGGCCGCCGGCGCCGCCGACGCTGGAGATGAGCGCCATGCCTGTGGTCTTCAGGATGCTGCCGATGTCCTTGTCCTCTACCTTGGGCAACTGGCCGAGCACGCGCTTGAAGCCGCGGTCCATGTTGATGCCGTGGTCGGCGTCGCCAATGGCTGCGTCCAGTTGGGTCAAGTAGTCCTTGTTCTCCTCCAACACGTCAGCCACGCGCCGCAGCCACAGGACGATCTGGTCTTTCGTGACGATCAAGGGACCCCCTCCTCACTCCTCAGCTTCTGCTCACATGCCCCACCGCAGGGCCGGCGTGTGGACCGGCGCATCCCAGAAGCGCAACATCTCGTCGTCAACGCGCAGCAGGGTGATGGAGACGCCCTGCATTTCCAGGGAGGTGATGTAGGCGCCTACCAGGTTGCGCACGATCTTGAGCCCCTTCTTCTCGCAGATCTCGTGGAGCTTCCGGTAGACGACGTAGAGCTCGGCAACGGGCGTGCCGCCCATGCTGTTGACCATGGCGATGACTTGGTCGCCCTCGCGGAAGGGCTCGTCGGTCAATTCGACTTCGACCCACTCGCCCTTCTCCATGTCCCACTCCCGGACGGTGCGGGTGTAGGCCGGGTCTTCGATGATGGCCAGGGCCAACATCTCGGTGATCTCGTCGGCGCTCTTGATCTTCATGCGCTCGCGGCCCGGTTCGCCGTGGATGCCGATGCCGATCTCCATCTCGTCGTCGCCAAGCTCGAAGGTGGGCGTGCCCTTGGCCGGCACGGTGCAGGAGGTGAGGGCCATGCCCATGCAGCGGCCGTTGAGGTTGACGCGCCGGCAGAGGTCGGCCACCTGCTTGAGGTCGTAGCCGGCCTCGGCGGCCGCGCCACAGATCTTCTCGGCGAGCACGGTGGTGCCCGTGCCGCGCCGTCCGGCCGTGTAGAGGCTGTCCTTCACGGCCACGTCGTCGTCGATGAGGATGTTTTGCACGGGGATGCCCTCGGTATGGGCCAACTCGGCGGCCATCTCGAAGTTCATCACGTCGCCGGTGTAGTTCTTGACGATGAAGAGGACCCCGGCACCGCCGTGGACGGCCTTGGCGGCCTCGAACATCTGGTCCGGCGTGGGCGAGGTGAAGACTTCGCCGGGGCAGGCGGCGTCGAGCATGCCCTTGCCCACGAAGCCGCCGTGCATGGGCTCGTGGCCGCTGCCGCCGCCGGAGATGACCGCCACCTTGCCCTGAACGGGCGCGTCGGCCCGGTAGACGAAGTTGGGGTCGAGGTGAATCTTGATGAGATCGGGGTGGGCGAGCGCCATCCCCTCCAGGCTTTCACGGACGAAATCTTCCGGCTTGTTGATCAGTTTCTTCATGAATGTCCCTCCCCGTTCACTCACAGACGAAGGTCGCTACGCCTCTTTTCCGTCGGAACTCCGTTTCACACCAGTCCATCACATGGGCCAGAAGGCCGCGTAGACGAGGGCACCGATAATGCCGCCGATAATGGGCCCGACAACGGGCACCCAAGCGTACTCCCAGTCGGAGTCGCCCTTGCCGGGAATGGGCAGAATGGCGTGGGCAATGCGCGGGCCCAAGTCGCGGGCCGGGTTGATGGCGTATCCCGTGGGGCCGCCCAAGGAGAGGCCGATGGACCAGACGAGGAAGCCCACCAGCAGGGGGCCAAAGCCCGAGCTCAAGTTGTTGTTCTTGTCGAGAATGGCCAACACGCCGAGGAGCAACATGAAGGTGCCGATGATCTCCGTGAGGACGTTCAAACCGTAGTTGCGGATGGCGGGTCCGGTGGAGAACACGGCCAACTTGAGGCCGGGGTCGTCGGTTTCGGACCAGTGGGCGTAGTAGGCCAGCCAGACGATCACAGCGCCGATGAAGGCGCCGACGAGTTGGGCCACGATGTATCCGGGCACTTGCGCCCACGGGAAGAGCCCAATGGCCGCCAGGCCCACGGTCACGGCCGGGTTGATGTGGGCGCCGCTGGCCCACCCCACAGCGTAGACGGCCACGGCAACGGCCAAACCCCACCCTGTGGTGATCACAATCCAGCCGCTGTTTTGTCCCTTGGAGCGGTTCAACAACACGTTGGCCACCACGCCGTCGCCCAGAAGAACAAGAATCATCGTTCCAATAACTTCAGCCAGGTAGACGTTCATGGTCTCCCTCCTTGTTCAACGTGTCATTACACACGGCCGGCCAACGCCTCCTACGACAAAAAGATGGGTTCGTGTTCGTCGAGGCTCCTCTCACCCCCTTCCACACAACAGTCACCTGTCGTCACAGCTCCGCCACAACATGGCACAGAGGTTCCAGGGTGCTCGTACATCATCAGAGAGAAGAACCAAAAGAGAAGGCCGGGGGATACCCCCAGGAGCCCCCGGCACAAGGGGACTTGGTGTCCCCCCTCCCCCCACAATCTATGGTACCACGCGCGGGTCCACGAAGGCAATCAAAAGGCCACTTTTGTTTCAGATAGAAACGTCACAACGAGGCCCATGTTGCACAATGAAACTGTTGAGAAGGGGGCAACCGGAGAGGTCAGGAGGCGGCGCGCTGCGCTCGAGCCTCACGGATGGCGTTCAGGAGGTCATCGGCGTCCAGCTCGTCGAGGGGAAACTCGGCCAAAATAGCGGGGAGGAGGCGCAGGAAGAGCTCGCGGCGTTGCTCGACGGTGAGGCCGTCGAGCATGGTGCGGAGCGCGCCGGTGATGATGTCGTAGGAGAACTCGAGCCGCTCGTCCTGGTCCATGTGGTGGAGCACGGTGTCCACCGTGTCGTCCATGATTTCCTTCAGGTCGCTCACGGTGAGCGACTCGATGACTTGCCGGGCCACTTGTCTGAACAGCCCTCGCATGGTCATGGGCGCGCTCCTGGTGTCATCCGGCCACAACGGGCAGCGTTTCGCCCGGCTGCACGGTTATCTGCTCGGCGGGCACGGGGGCGGGCAGATCGGCCGGCACGCCCTGCATGCTGTACGGCCCGGTCCACGTGATGCGCACCGGCACCAACTGGCCCCGGCGGTCACGCGGGTCCTCGAAGAAGACCAGCTTGTTGGTGCGCGTGCGGCCGCGCCACTTGCCCTTGTGGAAGTCTTCCACCAGCACTTCGACGGTCTGGTCCAAGTAGCGGCTGTTGATCTGGCCCATGATCTCCCGCTGGAGCTCGTCGATCATGCGGCGCCGGCGCTCCTTCTCGGGCCAGGGCACGTCGTCCTCCCAGCGGGCGGCGGCCGTGTGGGGGCGGGGGCTGAAGCAGGCCACGTGGGCCTTGTCCAGCTTGAGCTCGGCCAGCAGGTTGTAGGTGTCCATGAACTGGGCCTCGGTTTCGCCCGGAAAGCCGACGATGATGTCAGTGACGATGGAGACGTTGGGGATGGTCTTCCGAATGCGCTCGACGAGCCGGCGGTAGTCGTCGGCCGTGTAGCCGCGCCGCATTCGCCGCAGCACCTCGTCGTTGCCGGCCTGCACGGGCACCTCGATGTGTTCCATGACCTTGGGCAACTCGGCCACTGTGCGCAAGAGCTCGTCTGTCATGTAGTTGGGGTGGGAGGTGAGGAAACGGATGCGCTCCAGTCCCTCGACCTCGTGGACGGCCCGGAGCAGGTCGGGGAGCCGGGGACCGTCGGGCACATCGTAGCCGTAGCGGTCCACGATTTGGCCGAGCAGCGTGACTTCCTTGACGCCCTGGTCAACCAAACTGCGCACTTCGGCCACAATCTCGCCCAGGCGCCGGCTGCGCTCTCGCCCCCGCCGGTAGGGGATGATGCAGAAGGTGCAGACGTGGTTGCAGCCGTAGATCACCGGCACGTGGGCCGTCACCAGCCGGCCGCGCTCGTGGGCCGGCAGGATCAGCTCCCCGTCCTGAATGGCGTTCTGGCGCCGACGGGCCTTGATCTCCTGCTCGTAGGCGTCATAATCCCACTCTCGGCCGTCCAAGTAGGCCAGGAGCGGACCCGGCTCCGACGGCGGGAGGAAGACATCCACGAAGGGAAACGCCTTGCGCAGCGGCGCGGGGTTGCGCACGCCCACCAGACAGCCCATGAGGCCGATGACAGGCGGGTTCGGGCGCGCCTTGAGGGGCTTCAGGGCGCCGAGGCGGCCGTAGATCTTCTCCTCAGCTTGTTGGCGCACCACGCAGGTGTTGAGCACGATCACGTCCGCCTCCTCGGCGCGGTCGGTCCACGTGAAGCCCCGCTTCTCCAGCTCCGAGCCGAGCCGCTGGGAGTCGGCCACGTTCATTTGGCACCCGATGGTCCAGATGTGGTACTTCTTCATCGTCACCCCTTGTTCGTTCCTGGCCTGTTTCCGCCGCCACGCTGTCTATTTTAGTGGAGTTGGCCGCTTTGTCCAGCAGACTACCCCGTCCAAGCGCCGGTGGGGTCCGGCCGCCAGGAGCGGAGCGTTTTCATGTAGTTGGCCCGCTCGAAGGCGTCGGGGTTGGCCACGTGCTGTTGGGACATGCTGCCCCGCATCTGGGCCACGGACTCGTACTCGTGCTCCTCCATCCACTGCTTCATGTCGGCCACGATCTCGCCAATGCGCTGCACGCCGCGTTTCAGCAGCTCGGCCGTCATCATGACCACGTTGGCCCCGGCCATGAGCCCCTTGAGCGCGTCCTCGTGGGTGTGGACGCCGCCGCTCAGGGCCAAGTCCACCGGCACGCGGCCGTAGAGGATGGCCACCCACTGGAGGGGCAAGAGGAGGTCGGCCGAGGTGCTCAGGTTGAGCCTGGGGACCACGTCCAGGGCTTCCAGGTCGAAGTCAGGCTGGTAGAAGCGGTTGAAGAGCACCAACCCGTCGGCGCCGGCCTCGTGGAAGCGGCGAGCCATGTTGGCGAAGGCGCTGAAGAAGGGGCCCACCTTGACGGCCACGGGGATGGAGACGGTGCGCCTCACGTGGCGCACCACGTCCACGTACATCTGCTCCACCTCGGCGCCGGTCATCTCCGGCCGCGTGGGGATGTAGTAGATGTTCAGCTCCAGGGCGTCGGCGCCGGCCTCCTCCATGAGGCGGGCGTGCTCGACCCAGCCGCCGTCGGAGACGCCGTTGAGGCTGGCGATGATGGGCACGTCCACGCGCTCCTTGGCCTGGCGGATGAGTTCCAGGTAGGCGTCGGGGCCGGTGCGGTAGCTGTCCAAGTCGGGAAAGTAGCTGAGGGCTTCGGCAAAGCTCTCGCTGCCGTAGGAGAGGAAGTGATCCAGCGTGTGGCTCTCGTGGTTGATCTGCTCCTCGAAGAGGGAGTGCATGACGATGGCCGGCGCCCCGGCGTCGGCCAGGCGCTCGATGCCCTCCAGCTTCTCGGTCAGGGGGGAGGCCGAGGGCATCACGGGATGTTCGAGGGAAAGGCCGAGATACGTGGTCGAGAGGTCCATGGGGCTCCTCCTTTGTGCGTCACAGGCAGGGTGTCCGTGCCCCCCGCGGCCAGGGGCGTGCGGGGGGCATTCCGCCGTGGCTTCCGTCAGCGAGAGGGGACGGCGACGGCCGGCTGGGGCTCGGCCGCTTGGCCGTTGGTCCCCCGGGCGAGCTGTTCGTAGTGGTGCCAGTGGTCCACCACCCACTGTTGGGCCTCGGCCAACAGGGCCTCGAACTTGTGGGGGTCGGCCTGAGCGAGAATACGGTACCGGTTCTCGGCGAGCACGTAATCGCGCAGGGGGCGCTTGGGCGGCTTGGAGTCGAGTTGCAGGGGCGGCATCCCCTGAGCTCGCCTTCGGGGATCGTACCGGTAGAGGGGCCAGTACCCCGTCTCCACGGCCAATTTCTGTTGGTCCAGCCCCTTGGCCATGTCGATGCCGTGGGCGATGCAGTGGGAGTAGGCGATGATGAGGGAGGGCCCCTCATACGATTCGGCCTCCAGGAAGGCCTGGAGCGTCTGGCGGTCGTTGGCCCCCATGGCCACTTGGGCCACGTAGACGTGGCCGTAGGTCATGGCCATCAACCCCAAGTCCTTCTTGGGCGTGGGCTTGCCGCCGGCCGCGAACTTGGCCACCGCGCCCAAGGGGGTGGCCTTGGAGGCTTGGCCGCCCGTGTTGGAGTAGACTTCCGTGTCGAGCACCAGGATGTTCACGTTCTGGCCGCTGGCCAACACGTGGTCGAGTCCCCCGTAGCCGATGTCGTAGGCCCAGCCGTCGCCGCCCACGATCCAGACGCTCTTGCGCACGAGGGCGTCGGCCAGGGCGAGGAGATCACGCGCCGCCGGGTCGTCGAGGTGCATGAGGCGCGCTTTGAGCCGGGCCACGCGCTCCCGCTGGGCCGCGATGCCCTCGGCGTCCGACTGGTCGGCGTCGAGCAGGGCATCGGCGAGCTCCGGCCCGATGAGATCGGCCAAGCGGCGCACGAGCTCGCGGGCGTATTCTTCCTGCTTGTCCAAGGCCAGGCGGATGCCCAGGCCGAACTCGGCGTTGTCCTCGAAGAGGGAGTTGCTCCACGCCGGCCCGCGCCCCTCCTTGTTGACGGCCCACGGCGTGGTGGGCAAGTTGCCGCCGTAGATGCTGGAACAGCCGGTGGCGTTGGCCACGATGAGCCGGTCGCCGAAGAGGCGGGTGAGCAGACCCAAGTAGGGCGTCTCGCCACAGCCGGCGCAGGCGCCCGAGAACTCGAAGAGGGGGGTCAGGAGCTGCACGTTCTTGACGTTGTGGAAGGGCAAGGCCGCCGTGGTCGGCGTCACGTCGGGCAACTGCTCGAAGAAGGCCCAGTGGCGCCGGCCCTCCTCGCGGAGGGGTAGTTGGGGGTGCATGTTGATGGCCTTGCGGCCCGTGCGGCTCTTGTCCTTGGCCGGGCAGACCTCCACGCAGAGGGTGCAGCCGGTGCAGTCCTCCACGGCCACTTGGAGGGTGTACTTCTTGCCGGAGAGCTCCCGCCAGCGGGCATCGGCCACCTTGAAGCCCTCCGGCGCCCCGGCCAAGTCAGCCTCGTCCACCACCTTGGCGCGGATGACGGCATGGGGGCAGACCAGCACACACTTGCCGCACTGGATGCAGATGTCCGGCTCCCAGACGGGCACCTCCAGGGCGATGTTGCGCTTCTCCCACCGCGTGGTGGCGCTGGGGTAGGTGCCGTCGGCCGGCAGGGCGCTGACGGGCAGCCAGTCCCCCTCGCCGGCGATCATCTTGGCCGTCACCTTCTGGACGAAGTCGGGCGCCTCGGGCGGCACGGGGGGAATCATGGTCACCGTGCCGGTGGCGTGCTCGGGCACCTGGATCTCGTGCAGGTGGCCCAGGGCGGCGTCCACGGCGGCGAAGTTCTTGCGCACCACGGCCTCGCCCCGCTTGCCGTAGGTCTTGCGAATGTACTCCTTGATCTTGTGGATGGCCTCATCCGGGGGCAACACCCCGCTGATGGCGAAGAAACAGGTCTGCATGATGGTGTTGATGCGCGTGCCCAAGCCCAACTCGCGGGCCAGCCGGTAGGCGTCGATGGCGTAGAGCTTGAGGCGTTTGCGGATGATGGTCTCCTGGACCTCTCGGGGCAGCCGGTCCCACACCTGGTCCGGCGGGAAGGGGGCGTTGAGCAGCAACGTGGCCCCCTCGTCGGCCACGCCGAGCACGTCGTAGCGCTGGAGGAAGCCGAACTGGTGGACGGCCACGAAGTTGGCCCGCCTGATGAGGTAGGCGCTCTTGATGGGGCGGGGGCCGAAGCGCAGGTGGGAGATGGTGCGCGCGCCGGCCTTCTTCGAGTCGTAGACGAAGTACCCTTGGGCGTAGTAGGGCGTGGTCTCGCCGATGATCTTGATGGAGTTCTTGTTGGCGCTCACCGTGCCGTCGGCGCCCAGCCCCCAGAAGACGGCCCGCACCACGTCGTCGGGCTCGATGTCGAGCTCGGGGTCCCACTCGATGCTGGTGTGAGTCACATCGTCCACGATGCCAACGGTGAAGTGGTTCTTGGGGCGGGCCTTCTTCAGCTCCTCGAAGAGGCCCATCACCATGGCCGGCGTGAACTCCTTGGAGGAGAGCCCATACCGGCCGCCCACCACGGCCGGCATTCGGCCGAAGGGGGCGACGCCGGCGGCCAAGGCCTCGTTCAAGGCTGTCACCACGTCCTGGTAGAGGGGTTCGCCGGCGCTGCCCGGCTCCTTGGTGCGGTCGAGCACGGCGACGGCGCGCGCTGTGGGGGGCAGCGCCCGCACGAAGGCGGCCGTGTCGAAGGGACGGAAGAGGCGCACTTTGACGAGCCCAACCCTCTCGCCACAGGCGAGCAGGTATTCCACCGTCTCCTCGACGGTCTGCGTGCCGGAGCCCATGAGCACGATGACGCGCTCCGCGTCGGGGGCGCCCACGTAGTCGAAGAGGCGGTAGTGACGCCCCGTCAGCTCGGCGAAGCGGTCCATGGTTTCTTGGACGATGTGAGGGGTGGCCAAGTAATAGGGGTTGGCGGCCTCACGGGCCTGGAAGAAGACATCGGGGTTTTGAGCCGTGCCCCGGATGAAGGGGTGCTCGGGCGAGAGGGCCCGCAGCCGGTGGGCCCAGACGAGCTCCTCGTCGATCATGGCGC
Organism: Ardenticatenaceae bacterium; assembly: GCA_026989095.1. GTDB lineage: Bacteria > Chloroflexota > Anaerolineae > Ardenticatenales > Ardenticatenaceae > WFWG01. The sequence continues at coordinate 11,780 of JALSKA010000100.1, read as the reverse complement.
GAATGTCGTCTTCGCTCAGCTTCTCGACCTTGTTGATCTCGTGGGAGGTGCGGAAGCCGTCGAAGACGTGCAGGAAAGGCACCCGGGCAGCCAAGGTGGCCGCTTGGGCGATGAGGGCGAAGTCCATGACTTCCTGCACGGAGCCGGAGAAGAGCATGGCCCATCCGGTGGTCCGCGCGGCCATCACGTCGCTGTGGTCGCCGAAGATGGAGAGGGCTTGGGCGGCCACGGAGCGGGCCGCAATGTGGAAGACGGTGCTGGTCAGCTCGCCGGCGATCTTGTACATGTTGGGGATCATGAGGAGCAGCCCCTGGCTGGCGGTGAACGTCGTGGTCAGCGCGCCGGCCTGAAGAGCGCCGTGAACGGCGCCGGCCGCCCCGCCCTCCGACTGCATCTCCACGACTCGGGGCACGGTGCCCCAGATGTTGGGCTCGCCCCGGGCGCTCCACAGGTCGGCCAGTTCCCCCATCGGCGATGCCGGGGTGATGGGGTAGATGGCGATCACCTCGTTCGTCTTGTACGCCACATAGGCGGCGGCCTCGTTGCCGTCTATGGTCACCTGTTCCCGTTGGTGCAACATGGCAACAGCCTCCTGTTCGTTGAAATGAGCACATCGCAGCACAACGAACGGCAAACCGGCCGGCCCGGAAAGCAGCCCCTCGTCCCGCTGGCCCCTGTGCCCCCACACGAAGGCGGTGAACGTGAAAAAGGGGTGGCCTGAAGGCCACCCCCTCTTCAGCCTAGAGCTCCCGCGCGTCGAGGACGTGGTCCCCGAGGGCCTCGAGTGTGTCCACGAGCTGCTCCTTGGCCACGCCCTGCACCTTGATCAGGAGCCGGCGCTCCTCGGCCGATTCGCCCTGGAAGGTGCCCACGCTGACGATGTTGCCGCCCTGCTCCGCAATAGTGGAGGCCAACTCGGCCAGCACGCCCTTGCGCTCGGGCACTTGGATGTAGAGGCGCAGGCCGCGTTCGCCGCCGCTGAGCATCTCGACGAAGGTCTTGAAGATGTCCGTCTCCGTGATCACGCCCACAACCAGATTCTCGTCGTCCACCACGGGCAGGCCGCCCACTTTGTGAGTGACCATCAGGTGGGCGGCATCCTCGATGGGCGTGTCGGGCGTGGTGGTGATCACCGGAGTGGTCATGATCTCCTCGATCTTGAGCTGGGCCAGCAGGTAGTTCATCTCCCAAATGGAAAGGGAGCTGGCCGGCGAGGGCGAGGCGTAGAGGAGGTCACGTTCGGAGACAATGCCGACCAGACGGCCGTCCCGGTCCACGACGGGCAAACGGCGGAACTTGTGCTCACGCAGCAGTTGCATCGCCTCTGGGAAGGGCGTGTCAGGGTGAACGGTTACCGCCGGAGAGCTCATGCGATCCCGGACAAACATCGTGTCTCCTCCTTTGTTCGTGCGGGCGCACCGTCCGTTGTGCGCTCTTTTCATGGCCGTTACGTTCAATTTTGCCTCACTTTTCCGTTTCCTGCAAAGCCGCATGGGCGGCTGCCAGGCGTGCCACCGGCACTCGGTAGGGAGAACAGCTCACGTAATCCAGCCCTATCCGGTGGCAGAAGGCGATGCTGGCCGGATCGCCGCCGTGTTCACCGCAGATGCCCACCGTGAGGTCGGGGCGGGAGCGCCGGCCCTTCTCCACGGCGATCCGCATGAGCTCGCCCACGCCACGGCGGTCCAGCGTCTGGAAGGGGTTCTCGGGCAGGATGCCCGTCTCCAGGTAGGCGAGCAGGAATCCCCGCTCGGCGTCGTCACGGCTGATGGCAAAGGTGGTCTGGGTGAGATCGTTGGTGCCGAAGGAGAAGAACTCGGCCACACGGGCGATCTCGTCGGCCGTCAGGGCGGCACGTGGCACCTCGATCATGGTCCCGAAGGCATAGGGCACCCGAACGCCCTGTTCCTCCATGACCCGGCGGGCCACTTCTTCCAGGGATGCCCGCGCGCGGCGCAGCTCGTTCACGTGGCCAACCAGGGGGATCATCACCTCCAGGCGGACGTCCACGCCCTCCCGGACACAGGCACACGCCGCCTCGAAGATGGCCCGCACCTGCATCTCCACGATCTCGGGCATGAGGAGCCCCAAGCGCACGCCCCGCAGGCCCAACATGGGGTTGGCCTCCCGCAGGCGCTCCACCGCGTGGAGCAGGCGCTCCTGCTCCTCCAGGGCTGCGGAGCCGGGGGCCGTGAGGCGCAGCCGCGTGACCTCGCGCACCAGGTCCTCATGGGGAGGAAGAAACTCGTGGAGCGGCGGGTCGATGAGGCGAATGACCACGGGCAGCCCGTCCATGACGCGGAAGAGGCCCTCGAAGTCCTCGCGCTGGAGGGGCAACAGGCGGGCCAGGGCGTCCTGGCGCTCCTCGGGCGTCTCGGCCATGATCATGCGCCGGACGTGGGGCAGGCGCTCCTCCTCGAGGAACATGTGCTCGGTGCGGGCCAAACCGATGCCTTCGGCGCCGAGCTCGCGGGCGCGCCGCGCGTCCTCCGGGCGGTCGGCGTTGGCCCACACGCCGAGCCGGCGGAAGTCGTCCGCCCAGGCGAGGAGCTGGACCAGATCGGGGTCGTCCAAGTCGGGCCGCACGGTGGGCAGCTCCCCGCGGAAGACTTCGCCGGTGGTGCCGTCGATGGAGATCCAGTCCCCCTCGCGGACCGTCACCCCGTTGACGCGGAAGCAGTGGGCCTCCACGTCTACCTCCAGGGCGTGACATCCCACCACGGCCGGGATGCCGAACTGGCGGGCCACGATGGCCGCGTGGCTCGAGTTGCCGCCCATGCTGGTGAGGATGCCCTTGGCCCGAACCATGCCGTGAACGTCGTCGGGCTTGGTCTCGGGGCGCACGAGAATGACGGCCTGGCCGGCGCGCCCCAGCTCCTCGGCCCGGTCGGCGTCGAAGACGGCCCGGCCAACACCGGCGCCGGGCGAGGCGTTGACGCCCTTGGCCAACAGCCGGCCCTCACGGACAGCTTGGGCCTTGGCCTGGGGGTCGAACTGGGGGTGGAGCAGGCTCTCCACCTGGGCGGGGGAGACGCGCAGGACGGCCTCGCGGGGCGAGATGAGGCCCTCGCGGACGAAGCTCACGGCCCACCTGACGGCGGCCCGGGCGGTGCGCTTGCCATCCCGCGTCTGGAGGATCCACAGGTGGCCCTCCTCCACGGTGAACTCGATGTCCTGCACATCGCGGAAGTGGCGCTCCAGCCGTTTGGCGATGGTGCGCAACTGATCGTAGACCTCGGGCATCTCGGCGGCCAACGCCTGAATGGGCTTCACCCGGCGAATGCCGGCCACCACATCTTCGCCCTGGGCGTTGTCGAGGAAGTCGCCGTAGAGCTCGTCGTCGCCCGTGGCCGGGTTGCGCGTGAAGAGCACGCCTGTGCCGGAGCGGGGTCCCCTGTTGCCGAAGACCATCGCCTGCACGTTGACGGCCGTGCCCAAGTCGTCGGGAATGCCGGTGGCCTGGCGGTAGGCGACGGCGCGCCGGCTGTTCCAGGAACGGAAGACGGCCTCGATGGCCAGGCGAAGCTGTTCCCAGGGGTCGGCGGGAAAATCCCGCCCCGTCTCCCGGCGGATGAGGTCCTTAAAATCGCGGACGACCGGCTTCCAGTCATCGGCGGTGAACCCGCTCTCGTGGGAGACGTTGGCCCGCCGCCGTGCCTCGGCCAAGATGGCCTCGAATTTCTCGTCGGGTATGCCGAGGACCACGTTGCCGAACATGTGGAGGAGCCGGCGGTAGAGGTCGTAGGCGAAACGGGCGTCGTTCACGTGGCCGGCCAAACGCTCCACGATCCGGTCGTTCAGGCCGATGTTGAGCACGGTGTCCATCATGCCGGGCATGGAGAACTTAGCGCCGGAGCGGGCGGAGACCAGCAGAGGTCGGGCTGGGTCGCCAAACCCTTGGTCCATGCGCTCCTCCAGGACGCGAACGGCCTCGACAACTTGGTCCCACAGCCCGCCGGGCCATTCCCCGCCCCGCAAATAGGCCATGCACGCCCGGGTGGTGACTGTGAAGCCCGGGGGCACCGGCACGCCCAAGCGGGTCATTTCGGCCAAGTTCGCCCCCTTGCCTCCCAGCAGGCCGCGGACGGCGTCCCAATCGCCGGCGACGGCCTCCTCGGCCACGTCGAGCTCGTCGAACAGGTACACCCACTTCTCCTCTGTTCCCTTCCGGCTTGCCAATGGTGTTTGCCCGTGAGTTCTCATGGCACACTCCTTTCACACGCTTCCCACATCACACCCCTGCACGCCGTCTACGGACGATCAAGACGCCCATCATTTCAGCTTACTCCTCAACAGGCGGGCCGGCCAGGGAAGTTCCTCCAGGCTTGGGCTGCCATTCGTCACCTCACCCAGTTGGAAGGGAAGGGTGAGCATGGCGGCTTGTCACTTGGCGAATCGTCCGATTTTGACTACCATTTCCCCAGTGTGGGATGACCGTGGCAGAGCGAAGGCGGCCATGCCACGGGCCGCTCCGAAAGGAGGAGGCACCAGGAATGCAAACAGAAAGCGCTGTGCTCATCGTGGAGCGCGGCTTCGAGGAGCCGCGCCACCTTCCCCTCAACGGCGATGTCGTCACCATTGGCCGCTGGCCCGATAACCACATCGTCCTCCCCAACCGTCTCGTCTCCCATCACCACGCTCGCATCTACCGGTACGGGCGTTTTTATTTTATTGAGGACTTGGAAAGCTCAGCCGGCACCTACGTGAACGGCGAACGCCTCGCCTCCCGGCGCCCCCTCGAGGACGGTGATCACATCCGCATTCCACCCCACTTCGAGCTGCGCTTCTCCCTCATCACCCTCAGCGAAGAGGAAATGGCCCGCGGACACCCCGGCCTGCGCATCGATCACGAGCAACACGCTGTCTACGTGGGCGAGGTTCGCATTGAACCGCCCCTCAGCCAGGCCCAGTACACGCTGCTGGAGCTCCTTGTGCGCCACGCCGGCAAAGTCGTGCCCCGGGAGGAGATCGTCACGGCCATTTGGCCGGCCAACGAGGCTGCCAGCGTCACCGACCAGGCCATCGACGCCTTGGTCCGCCGGCTCCGGGAGCGGCTGGCCGAGGTGGACCCGGAGCACCAGTACATTGTGACGGTCCGGGGGCACGGCTTTCGGTTCGAGAACAGGTAATGCGAGCGAGGATGTGATTAGCCGTCGCCGAATTCAACGAGGTCACCCACCGAGGAGGCTTTCGCCTTCTCGTACACTTCGGCCGCCAGGGCCACGTCCCACAGGGCCACGCCTTGGGACTCGAAGAGGGTGATATCTTGGGCGCTTTGGCGGCCCGGGTGAAAGCCGGCCACCACGTCGGCCAGAGGGCGCACTCGTTCCCACGTCAGGGCGTTCCGTTGGTGGGCTTGGATGAGGTCTCCACACTCGAAGCGAGCCTGCTGCACGTCGTCCACGAAGATGGCCGTGGCCCGGCGGACAGCGTGGGCGTCGAGCTCGGCGCGCACGGCGGCGTTGGAGCCGGCCGCGTTGATGTGAGCGCCGGGGTGGATGAGGCGCCCGTCGAAGAGCGGGTGGCGCGAGGTGGTGATGGTGGTGATGATCGCGGCGCCCTCCAGGGCCTCCTCCGGCGACTGGGCCGGGCGAACAGCGAGGCCCAACCGGGCGGCCATGCGCTCGGCAAAGGCGCGCCGGCGCTCCGGCGTGCGGCAGAAGACGCGCACCTCGCGCAGCGGGCGCACGGCAGCGATGGCCTCCAGTTGCGTTTCGGCCTGGTAGCCGGCGCCGAAGAGGGCCAGCACGTCGGCCTCCTGTGGGGCCAGGTATTTCGTGGCCACGCCGCTGGCCGCGCCCGTGCGCAATTGGCCCAGCCGGTCGGCCTCGATGATGGCCAACAGGCGGCCGCCGCGCAGTTCGTAGAGCATGACGGTGAACCGCGCCCCCTCGCGCGTGGTGGTGTACGCCTTGAACCCCCAGTAGCCCCGCTCCACCAGCGCGGCGCCCATGAGGTGGAGCGTGCCGTGAGGCTGGCGCACGCGCCGGCGCGGCATGTTGGTGCCCGTGCCTCTGGCCTGTTCGACGAAGGCGGCCTCGACCGCAGCCAGGGCATCTTCGACCTTCACCAGGCGGCGGACGTCATCCTCCCGGATCAGCAGCGGCATGGGTCGTCCTCCTGAAATGCTCTTCTGATTCCCGTTCGGACAGCTCGAAGATCACCTTGATGCTCCCCGTGCGCTTGTCCATCGCCGTGCGAATAGCCTCACGCCACCGTTCCAGGGGGAACCTGTGGGTGATGAGGCCGTCGGCCGTGAGGAGCCCGTCGCGCAACAGTTGGACCACCACGTCATACGTGCGCCGGCGCTCACCGAGCCACCATTCGGCGCCGTGAGCGTACACGCCTATCAAGTCCACTTCTTGATACCAGACGGGCGTGAGGTCCACCTTCATGGGCGCCAGCGTGATGCCCACCATGACCACAGTGCCCCCCGCGCGGGCCAAGCGCAGGCTCTCCTGCACGGTGGTCGACGAGCCCACGCAATCGTAAATCACGTCGAAGCCCCCCAAGGCCATGCGGTTGCCGAACATGCCCTCGTAGAGCTTGGCGCCCGTCACCCGTGCCGTCACGTCGAAGGGGTCGGCCCGCAGGGCCACTTCGTCGGCGCCGAGCTGGCGGGCGACCTCGGCCTGATGGGAGTAACGCGCTAAGGCCGTGATGTGACATTCGGGCGCCAGCGCGCGCAGGCTCTGCACCATGTTGAGCCCCACGATGCCGCAGCCCACGACCAACACCCGGTCACCCGACGCGGGCAGGCGGCGCAGGGCCGCCCGCACCGTAACGCTCAGGGGCTCGACCATCATGGCCTGTTCGGCGCTCAGCCCGTCGGGCACCGGGTAGAGCTCGCTCTCGTGGGCCGTGAACGTGTCTCCCCACCCACCGCCGGCCCCCCTGGGCCCCACGCCCGCCGAGGCGTTCTCGCACAGGGCCAAGTTGCCCCGGGCGCAGTGGCGGCAGGGGGGCTCGATCTCCTGGCTGTAACACGTGGCCCCCTGAAAGCGCGTGTCCATGATGACACGGTCCCCCTCCCGGAAGCGGGTGACCCCGGGCCCTACTTCCACCACCTCGCCCACCACCTCGTGGCCCAAGTAGAAGCGCTGGTTGCCGGGCAGGGCCGCCGGCGCAATCGTGGGATCGGCCTCGGCCATCAGGAGAGCCACGTCGCTGGCGCAGATGCCGCACATCAGGTTGCGCACGCGCACCCAGCGGGGGCCGGGCAGGGGTGGGTCGGGCAGGGTGGCAAAGCGGGCAGGCGAGAGGGGGCTGAAGACCACGCCGGGCCAGAGGCGTTTGAGCGCTTTCACGAGCACAAGGCGGGGGATGTGCTTGTCCACGTAGATGGCCTGCATGGAATCACTCCGCGCTTCCGGTCGGGCACTCCGTTGTTCCCTCTCCCAGTTGGCAGTCCCCAAGGACAGTTCGGCCAGCGGTGCCTGGTCAATTGTACTCCCGCCCTGCCGTGAGCACAAGTCGCCGCCGGAATGGCCGTGCCATATCTGTCGCACCTGTGGGGTAGAATGGGAAACGAGAAGAGGCTCGACGCTCATCAGCACTAGGAGGAAATCATCATGTTTTGCCCACATTCCCCGGAGCTCTGGCTGGCCGACGTGAACCGCTCCCTGAGAGGACACGATCTCTTCGCCCAAGCGGTACTCCTCGAGCACCACATGGCGCAGCTCGAAGCGTGGCTCGACGCCCACCCTGAGGCCGACGAGAAGTGGTACGCGCTCCTCGAGCACATCGCGGACCACCACGCGGCCACGTTGGAGCGCATCGCCCTGCTCCGCCACGGCGGCGCGCTGGAGGTGGCCGTGCGCCTGCCGGCCTGGTACCGGGGCCCTGTGGGCCACTCGTGGACAGTGCTGGGCAACGGCGAGATCATCGCCTGGTTCACGCCGGAGGAACTGGAGACGGCAGCGTGGGCCAGCGCCGCGCTCGACCACATGGTCGAGGAGACAAGCTGCGCGGCGTAGACAGGCGACCCAACAGCCATCCCCACACCAGCCCCGTCATCCCCGCGGACCAGGCCGGCGCGGCCTGGTCCGCGGGCTCACCACGGTGCGCCCCTCTGCCTCCGGCAGTGACGCAATTGCCTCGGCACCCAGCTCCTGCACCTCTCTCCTGCAGGCCAGGTGGCCTGCAGGAGGGCCCTATTCCCTCCCGCCCTGCTTGAGGCTCACCTTGCCCTGCCGGCCGTCTCCCCCACACAGAGGCGCTCTTTTCCCAGCATTCCCCTACTCGACAGCGTTTCCGAACGATTTGCGAACGCTCTTCCCCTAGAATGGAAGTAGCCAAAGCAGATGGACCGCCGGGATGGGAGACACGTTTCACGCCAAGAAGCTCCTCTCCCAAGTACGCCCCCGGCATTCCGCTTTGTCGGAGGAGTTGGCACAGCACACGACGGGTTCGCCAACACTTCTTTCCCAAGTGGAGGAGGGGTCAATGTGTCCGCATTTCGGCGGGCCTCTACACGTTCGTTTCTGTTGCGCTGTTGGCAAGAAGAAGTGGCGGGACACGAAGGGAAAGGGCAGCCCGCCTGGCGATTCCTGCTCCAGGAAATCGGCCGCGATCAACGGTGGGGCTTCGGGGACGTAGAGGCGCTCATCGCCTTCCTGCGCGCCATGACATCGCCTGATGAGGCGCCTCCACAGGGTCCACCGCCCACTGAGTGAGTGCAAGGTTCATCCGGGGAGGGTTCCATGTCCAAGTTCGCGCGCCTGTTCGGTGCTATGACCGTTGCCCTGCTCTTGCTCGTCGCCGCCCTCGTGAGTTTGGGGGCATGGGAGGTCACCGAGACCTTCGCGCGGGAGGCGGCCGGCAGCACGGCCTTCACGCCCGCACGCCCCGGCTCGGCCGACCAGCGTGTGGCAGCGGCGGCCTCTGAGGTGAGCGCGTCCACGATGATGTGGAGCGTTCAAGCCGTCGAGGCCCCCAAGCTCTTCAAGGAGATGACCGACCGGAGCTTGGCCGTGGACGGCAACGGCCGTCCCCACATTGCCTACGGCGGCGATCACCTCTACTACGCCTACTACGAAGGCTCCAAGTGGGTCAGGGAGACGGTGGATGCCAGCCCCGGCGTGGGCGCCCACGCATCCATCGCCGTCACCGGCACCAACCCCGTCACCGTCCACATTGCTTACTACGATGCTCTCAACGAAGACCTCAAATACGCACGCAAGGGGGCCGACGGCCGGTGGCAGATCACAACGGTGGACACTGCCGGGGGCAAGTACACCTCCATCGCCTTGGACGGCAACGGCCGGCCTCACATCAGCTACGCCGCCATCGGTGACCTGAAATACGCCTACTGGGACGGCAGCCAATGGGTGAGGGAAACGGTCAACGACGATTGGGCACAGTACACGTCACTCGCCCTGACGACCAACGGCGCCCCCCAGATCGCCTACTACGACTGGTTCGACGAGCAACTCAAGTACGTGCAAAAAGCGGCCGGCTCCTGGACCGTGCCGGACGTGTTGGACAAGGCCGGCCAGTATGTCTCCTTGGCGCTCAACAAAAGCAATGTGCCCTACATCAGTTACCTGGGCGAGGACGCATTTGGCAGCCCCGAACTGAAGCACGCCTATTACAGCACGACCTGGAACCAGTGGATCACCGAGACCGTGACCGCAGGGTACACGCCGTGGACCTCCATCGCCATGGACGGCTCCGATTCCCCTCACATCAGCTACAATGACAGCCTGGACCACGCCTACATTGACGGGACGGGCACTTGGAATACGGAGAGAGTGGATAGCAGTCCCGGAGCCGGCCTGTACACCTCCATCGCCATCGCCCCCTCCGCCGCCATCACCCTGCACGTCAGTTACTACGACCAGAACACCGGCAATCTGATGTACGCCTACTTGGGCGCTGGCGGCTGGGTCACCCAGACAGTGGACTCGGGCAGCGCGGACGTGGGGCGGTCCGCCTCCATCGCCCTGGACGCCAACGATGTGCCCCACATCAGTTACCTGGACCGCAGCGCGAACAACCTCAGATACGCCTCCCTGAGCGGCACGGTCTGGGTCTCCCAGACGGTAGACGCGAACGCCGCCTACCAGATTGATGGGTTTACCTCCCTGGCGATGGACGGAAACGGCTCCCCCCGCATCGGCTACGTGGGGAGCATCAAGTACGCCCGGTGGGATGGCACCAAGTGGCTCCGCGAGACGGTCAGAAGTGGCGTGGCATTGGGAGAATACGGGGGAACATCCCTGGCCCTGGAGCCCACGGCTCCTTATACCCCGCACCTCTCCTTCTACGATGGCGCCTGGAATGCGTATGATCTTATCTACGCCCGCTGGAACGGCACCCAATGGGTCAGCGAGACGGTGGAAAGCGCCGGCAAAGTGGGCAAGTACTCCTCCTTGGCCCTGGACAGCAACGGCTATCCCCGCATCAGCTACTACTACGAGATCTCCTGGAACAAAGGTCACCTCCGGTACGCCCGCTGGGATGGCAGCAAGTGGATCACGGAGACGGTGGACAGCGCGGGCGACGTCGGGGAGTACAGTTCCCTGGCCCTGGACGCCGGTGGCAATCCCCACATTGCCTACTACGACGCCGGCAACGCCGATCTCAAGTACGCCTCCTGGAACGGCAGCGGGTGGGTCACCCAGACGGTGGACAGCGCGGGAACCGTGGGGGAATGGGCTTCCCTTGACTTGGATGCCGCCGGCCGCCCTCACATCGCCTACTACAATCGCACCAGTAAAGTGCTCAGGTACGCCTACTGGGACGGCAGCACCTGGGTCTCCCAGACGGTGGATGGTAATGGCGTGGGCGCGGACGCCTCCCTGGCCCTGGACAGCCGTGGCAACGCCCACATCGCCTACTACGACGCCGCCAACGCCGATCTCAAGTACGCCTACGGCCGGCGGGTGGGCGCGGCGATGACCGGCGGCCAGAGCGCCTCGCCAGCCCCCGGACAGAGTGTGGTCTACACGCATTTGGTGACCAACACAGGCACGGCGACCGACACGTTCGACGTGGCCTTCAGCAGCAGCCAAGGGTGGGCTTCCATCCAACCCGGCGGTCCCATCACGTTGGCCCCCGGCGCTTCCACACGCCTGAGCGTCACCGTCACCGTGCCGGCCAACGCCATCAGCGGCACGGTGGAGACGAGCGCCGTGACCGTTACCTCGCGCACGACCGCCAGCGTACAGCTCCGCGTGAATGACACCACCACGGCCGGCCACCTGCCCGGCGTGGGCCTGGCGCCCAACCGCAGCGGCCAGGCCCTCCCCGGCCGGAGCGCCGTCTACACCCACACCCTCACCAACACCGGCAACGGCGCCGACACCTTCTCCATCACCTGTGCCGGCACCCAGGGGTGGACGGCCCAGTGCGCCCCCTCCTCCGTGGCCCTCGCCAGGGGCGCCTCCGCCACCGTGCGCGTCACCGTCACCGTGCCGGCCGGCACCATCAGCGGCACAGTGGAGACCACCATCGTGACGGCCACCTCCCAGGCCGACGCGGCCGTGCGCGCCGCTGTCACCGACACCACCACGGCCATTGCCTCGTGGCGGGTCTACCTCCCGCTGGTCAAGCGGTGAGGCGCATTCGGAGGAGGCCCGCTCCCAAATGCCGAGGAGATTGCCGACAATGCGGAGCACTATCGCGTTGACCAAAATCCTGCTCGCCGTTGCGCTCGTCTTCCTGGCACGCGCCGGCCGGGCGGACCAAGTCGTCTCGGCCGGCCTTGCCGAGCACTACATGTGGACCAACGTGGGCCCCTATGGGGGAATTGTCTCCGCAGTGGCCGTGGACCCCCA
>JALSKA010000099.1 GCA_026989095.1 Ardenticatenaceae bacterium | reverse complement strand
ACGAGGAGCTGGCATCCACATATCGGGTGCCCATTGTGGTCACGGGCTTCGAGCCGTTGGATCTCCTCCAGGGGATCTTCATGGTGGTGCGATCCCTTGAGGAGGGGCGTTGGGGGGTGGAGAACCAGTATGCCCGCTCCGTGCGGCGGGAGGGCAACCGGCCCGCCCGGGAGCTGATTGCGCGCGTGTTTCGCGTGTGCGACCGCACGTGGCGGGGCATTGGCGTGATTCCCAGGAGCGGGCTCTGTCTGCGCCCCGAGTTCGCTGCCTACGACGCCGAGCGCAAGTTCGCCGTGGGCGAAATCAGGCCCGAGGAGCCGTCGGCCTGCATTGCCGGCGCCGTTCTTCAGGGCCACAAGAAGCCCCACGAGTGCCCGGCCTTTGGCACTGAATGTACGCCAGAGCGCCCCTTGGGCGCTCCCATGGTCTCCTCCGAGGGCGCCTGTGCTGCCTATTACCGGTACGGGCGGGCTCGGCTGTTGCCGTGAGCGGGTTGCACTGTGGTGGAGTAGGGAGGTGGTAAATGGAGCGCGGTTCCCCTTTTCAGCTCGAGTGTCCCCTTCCCCTTGACGAGTACCCTCATGTCCTGCTCGCCCACGGGGGCGGTGGCCGCTTGATGCACATGCTCCTCGAGCGCCTCTTCTTTCCCGCCTTGGGAAGCTCTGGGGACCACGACGGTGCTCTGTTGGAAGTTGGGGGCGTGCGGTTGGCTTTCACCACCGACGCCTTCGTGGTGAGTCCCTGGCGTTTTCCCGGCGGTGACATCGGGTCCTTGGCTGTCCACGGCACGGTGAACGACTTGGCCGCCTGTGGCGCCCGCCCCTTGGCTCTGGCCACGGCCTTCATCTTGGAAGAGGGGTTTCCTGTGGAGAGCGTGTGGGAGGTGGCCCGCTCCGCAGGAGAGGCGGCTACCCGGGTGGGTGTGCCCGTGGTCACAGGCGACACCAAGGTGGTGGACCGGGGCAAGGGGGATGGGATTTTCGTCATCACCACGGGAGTTGGGGTGGTGCCCGAGGGGGTTGACGTCGCGCCCGCGAGGGCACGCCCGGGCGACGTGATCGTGATTAACGGGTTCATCGCCGACCATGGGATTGCCATCATGTCGGTGCGGGAGGGCTTGGCCTTTGAGACCACGTTGCAGAGCGACAGCGCTCCCCTGCATGATTTGGTGGCCGCTGTGTTGGAAGTGGCCCGGGGGCAGGTCCACGTCATGCGTGATCCCACGCGCGGGGGCGTGGCCACTGCCCTCAACGAGATCGCCCGCGTGGCCGGCGTGGGCATTGAGCTGGATGAGGCCAGTCTTCCGGTGCGCCCTGAGGTTCAAGGGGCTTGTGAGCTCCTGGGCTTGGATCCCCTCTACGTGGCCAACGAGGGGAAGATGCTCTTTGTGATCGCCCCTGACGTCGCTGAGCACGTGCTCGAGGCCATGCGGGGCCACCCGCTGGGCCAAGATGCTGCTGTGATCGGCCGAGTGGTGGACGAGCACCCGGGCCGAGTGGTCATGCGGAGCCGGATCGGGGGCCGGCGGGTGGTGGACGTGCTCAGCGGCGAGCAACTTCCCCGGATCTGCTGAACTTTCCGCCTCGCTGCCCGCTGATTCCTGACTCCTGTCCACTGATCATCGATCATTGGTCACGTGACATCGCTTCCTCCCCGTGGTTCAATGGAGAGGGAACCGTTGATGCGGAGTGTTGAAAGAAGGAGGTGGCGGTGGGCCGGACCTCTCGGGAGCGTGTCCTGTTGGCGTTCGAGAAGGCGGAGCTCGACGCCCTCATTTCGGCGCTGTGGGACTTGGGGTACACGGTGATTGGCCCCACAGTGCGCGATGGTGCTGTGGTCTACGACGAGGTGGAAGGAGCTCAGGCGTTGCCTATTGGCGTGGTGGACGATCAAGAGGCAGGCGCCTACCGGCTTGGGCAGTGGGACAGGGAGACCTACTTCGCGTACACTGTGGGCCCGCACACGTGGAAGCGTTACTTGTTTCCCCCGGAGGAGCGCTTGTGGCGGGCTCGCCGTGATGAGGGGAGCGCGTGGCAGGTGGTCTCCGAGGATCAGGGGCCGGTGCGCTATGCCTTTCTCGGCGTGCGGGGATGTGAGCTGGCGGCCATTGGTGTCCAAGATCGCGTCTTCCTCCACGGCCCTTTCTCTGACTCCCGGTATCGGGCCCGGCGTGAGGCCGCTTTTATTGTGGCCGTGAACTGCACGCGGCCCGGGCGAACGTGTTTCTGTGCCTCGCTGGGCACCGGCCCGAGGGCACGGGGCCCGTACGACGTGGCGCTCACGGAGCTCGACGATCTCTTCCTCGTGGACGTGGCCACAGAGGCGGGCGCCCGCGTCATGGCCTCACTTTCCTCTCGTCCGGCCACCCGTGCGGAGATCGAGGAAGCGGAGCGTCGCCTTGAGGAGGCCGGCCGGCACGTGGGGCGTGCGCTGGAGGTCTCCGATCTCCATGACGTGTTGGCCGGCCAGCCGGAGCACCCCCGATGGGAGGAGATCGCTGAGCGCTGTTTGGCCTGTGCGAACTGTACCCTGGTTTGCCCCACGTGCTTCTGTTTCACCGTGGAGGACGTGACGGACTTGGCCGGCCGTGAGGCAGCACGGGTTCGGCGGTGGGATTCTTGTTTTGTCCTGGAGTTCACCTACACGGCCGGCCGGCCTATTCGCCGCTCTATTATGTCAAGATATCGCCAGTGGCTCACGCACAAGTTGGCCTGGTGGGTGGACCAGTTTGGCGTTCTCGGGTGTGTGGGGTGTGGACGGTGCATTACTTGGTGTCCGGTGGGCATTGACTTGACGGCCGAGGTGAGCGCCTTGCGCGCTTCGCCTGGCGCGAGGGAGGCGAACGATGGCTGAGCATGTGCGTGATCTGCTCGCTCGACACCCTTTTTCCCAAGGATTTCCCGAGGAGGATTTGAGCCGGCTGGCTGCTTTGGCTCAAGTTCGGGAGTTCTCGCCCGGTGAGTACCTGTTGCGGGAAGGACGTGAGGCCGGCGAGTTCTACCTGCTCCTGACGGGCCACGTGGCCGTGGAGCTCTACGTGCCCGAGCGAGGTCTGTTGCGCCTGCAGACCCTTGGTCCCGGCGATGTGGTGGGGTGGTCGTGGTTTCTGCCGCCCTACCGTGCGGCCTTCGACGTGCGGGTGATTCACCCGGTGCAAGGTATTGTGCTCGACGCCTCTGGCCTGCGCCGTCTTGTGGAGGAGGAAGCTTCCCTTGGAGTGCGGGTGCTCCGGCAACTCGTGGGAGTGGTGGCCAAACGTGTTCACGCGGCGCGCCTTCAACTTCTGGATGTGTATGGTGCGCCTGTGGGGAGGAGGTGGTAGATGCAGATGGCCGGCGGATGGCCTTCGGCTGCGGGCAGTGGGGATGTTGACGTGTGGATGCCGGTTCCCTTTACCATTGTACGCCGCAGGCGGGAGATGGCCGGCACAGTGACTCTGTGGTTGGAGCCGGCCGGGCGTGGCGGGAAGGCGTATACCTTCCGCCCTGGCCAGTTCAACATGTTGTACGTCTTCGGCGTGGGCGAGGTGCCTATTTCGGTGAGCGGCGATCCCGCTCAGCC
>JALSKA010000098.1 GCA_026989095.1 Ardenticatenaceae bacterium | reverse complement strand
GGACTTGGACGAGCCCCGCGACGTGGTGTCCGACTTCGTGGCCGACATCGGCATCACGTATCCGGTCTACATCTTTCCCCAGGAGGACGCCGTGCCTGTCTACCGCCTGCTGGGCATTCCCACCACGTGGCTGGTGGGTGCCGACAACACCATCCGGTACGTCTGGGTGGGCAAGCTCACCCGGCAAGACGTGCAGGAGCAGCTCGATCTGTTGGAGGAGCAATGATGGCCTCTTTTGATGCCCCGATCCACGCCAACGATGCCGCCTACGAGCGGGCTATTCGTCGGGCGCCGCTGCCCGTGGTGGCCGTCTTCTGGCGTCGCGACTGTCCCCCGTGCGAGGCGCTGGACCCCCTGCTGGCCCGGCTGGCCCGTGAGTTGGCCGGCCGGCTGCTCGTCGTCAAGTTGGACGTCAACGATGCGCCGAAGGCTGCCCGGCAGGAGGGCGTGCAACGCCTGCCCACAGTCCTGTTCGTCAAGGACGGGCAGGTGCTCGCCAAGGGCGAGGGAGCACCTGACGAGGCGAGTGTGCGTGAGTGGGTGGCCTATCTCCTAGGCGAGCGCCCACGCCGCCCGGAACGGGTGCCCACAGGGCCGGCCGTGCCCTTGGCCCCGAGAGCCCCGACAGGCGCTCGTCCGGCGGAGTCGCCTCCGGCGCGGCCGGTGCCCGTCACCGACGCCACCTTCGCCGACTTCGTGCGCTCGGGCGTGGCCCTGGTGGACTTCTGGGCGGATTGGTGTGGGCCGTGTCACATGATCGCGCCGGCCGTGGAAGCCTTGGCACGCGAGTACGCCGGCCGCGTGCGCGTGGGCAAGCTCAACGTGGACCAGAACCCCCGCACGCCCGCCCAGTTCGGCATTCAGGGCATCCCCACGCTCATCATCTTCCGCGATGGCCGCCCGGTCCGGCGCATTGTGGGCGTGCAGTCGTTGCCGGCGCTGCGCCAACAGCTCGACGCTGTGCTGGCCAGCGCCTAGAGGAGAGGTCGAACGGTTTCGAGGAGTCCGCCCATGAGCAGGAAGGCGAAGGCGTACATCACCTTTCTCACCATACTGGTCGTGCTCTCCCTGAGCATGAACATTCTGATCGTGGTCTCTGCCCAGCGCCTCCAGGCCGGCCTTATGGAGGGAGGGCGCGTGGCCGTGCAGTCCCTGGGCATGGCCGCACGACAGCTCGACGACTTGTCCACCAGCACCATTTCCATGACCGTGCCCATCAGCGAGGAGTTGGAGATCGCGGCCACCGTGCCCTTTCGCGAGGAGCTCGTCGTGCCCATTGCCACAGTCGTGCCCTTGAACGCCTACATGGAGCTTGCTTTCAGCTTGGGGCCCATGGGCTCCCAGACTATCGAAGTGCCCATTCAGGCCGACATCCCCATCAGCCTGAGCGTGCCCGTGAAGATCGACCGGGAGATTCCGGTCTACGCCAGAGTGCCCATCAGCATGGAGATTCCCGTCAACATTCCCCTCGAGCAAACCCCCTTGGCCAGCCAGCTCTCCGCGTGGGAAGAGATGCTCCTACAGCTCAACAACCAGCTCTCCCGCTTCGTTGGTCCTGCTGAACAAGGGGGCACGCCTGACATTTGGCCCGGCTTCCCGAGCCTCTTCAGGGCATTGCTCCCGTCCGGAAACGAGTGAAGCCCACGAAATGTGTCCTGGGTGTCAGGCCGGGAGGAAGAAGAAGGCGATGGCAATGATGAGGAAGACGCCCAGGAGCTGGACGCCCTCCACCCAATTGCTCTCCCCGTCCGAGGCGATCAGCGAGGCGATCAGCGTGGCGGCGCCCAAGGCTGCCAGCTCGAAGGGGTGAAAGACCAACACCAGCGGCTCCGGCCCGAGGACCAGGCTGATGAGCACGAGCAGCGGGGCCACGAGGAGGGCGATTTGGGTGGAGGAGCCCAGGGAGATGGACATGCTCAGCTCCATTTGATTCTCCCGGGCCACGGTGATGGCCACCACGTGCTCGGCCGCGTTGCCCACCAGCGGGATGATGATGATGCCGATGAAGAACTCCGAGATGCCCAGCGCGCTCACCGCGTGTTCCACGACTCCCACGAGGATCTCGCTCAGCCAGGCGATCAGGACTGTGGCCACTCCCAACACGAGGATGGCCGTGCGCGCGCTCCACCGGGCGGCGTGAGCGCTTGCGGCGCTCGGTTCCGCCCTGCTCGGCGAGTGGTAGAGCGAGTAAAAGACGTTGAGGGCGTAGACCACCAGCATGATGATGGCAACCCCCACGCTGAGCCACTGCACCGCCCGGTGGTCGGGCTCGATGGCTTGGGCGAAGAGGGAGGGGATCGCCAGGGCGATGATGGCCAGCGTCATCTGCGAGGCGGCCAAGCCGGCGTGCGTGCGGTCGAAGCGCTGCACACCGTGCTTGAGGCCGCCCAGCAGAATGGCCCCGCCCATGATGAGCAGCAAGTTGCCCAGGATGGAGCCGGTGATGGACGCCTTGACCAGCTCCAACAGCCCGGCCCGGATGGCCACAATCGTGATGATGAGCTCCGCAGCGTTGCCCAGTGTGGCGTTGAGCAGCCCCCCGACCCGCGGCCCCGTGTGAACGGCCAGCTCCTCGGTTGCGTCCCCGATCATTTTGGCCAGCGGCACAATGCCGAGCACGCTCAGGGCGAAGATGAGCACCTCGTTGCCCCCGGCCAGCTTGAGCACAGGCGCCAGCAGCGTGAAGATCAACAGGGCGTATACCGGCTGCGCGAAATCACGAAGCACGTTCACCTTTACCTCCGGTGACCCGCTGAGCGCGCAGGCGGGCGGCCGTCTCGGGCGGCACAATGGCCCGCAGACTGGCCGGCACCACGCGAAAGCGCATGGGCGTTTCCCCGGCCGGCTCCCCGTCCACTTGGATGGGCAGCGGGCGTGAGGAGAAGATCTCTACCGTGCGCCCCACGTAGCGGTGGATCGTCGGCGGTCGCACCCGCCATCCCAAGAGGACCGGCACCAGGGCCAGTACCAGACTCAGCCACCCACGGCCTTCCAGAACGGTGATGTTGAACTTCCCGTCCACGAAAGAGGCTTCCGGGGCCAGGGGCAGGCCGGCGTAGAGCTTGGTGTTGCTGATGGTGACCAACACCACCCGCCGCTCGTCCACCTGCCCGTCGATCGCGAGGCGGGCAACGCTGCCGTGATAGCGGGGAAGCTCTTGGAGAGCACGCCACACGTAGGCGAATCCCCCCAAGCGCTCCTTGGTGGGGCGATCTACTAAACGGGTGACGAGGGCGTCGAAGCCCACGCCGGCCAACAGCAGGAAGTACCGTGAACCGGCCAGCCCTGTGTCCACAGCCACCGTCTCCCCGTGGACCAAGACTTCGGCGGCCCGCCTCAAGTTCTGGTGGAAGAGGACCGGGGCCGTCGCCACCCCGATCTCCATGCTCCACAGATTGGCCGTGCCCACGGGCAACACGCCGAAGCGCACCTCTGTGCCCACCAGCGGCTGGATGGCCTCATTGATGGTGCCGTCGCCCCCGGCGACGACCACCACGTCCACGCCGGCTTGAACGGCCTCACGGGCCAAGGCCGTGGCCGAGCGCGTTGGGGTCGTCTCGCGCCAAGTCACCGTCCAGCCCTGCTCGGCCAGGTACCCGACGGCTGTCCGCAGCGCCTCACGCTGCTCGGCCACTGACCCGGCCACCGGGTTGACGATGATGAGGGCCTTCATCCTGCCATCACCACGAAAAAGGCGGGGCTTCTGGCCCCGCCCTGGAGAGCGGAGGGAGAGGGATTTGAACCCCCGGTGGCCGCAATGGCCACAGCGCATTTCGAGTGCGCCCCGTTCAACCAGGCTCCGGCATCCCTCCGTGTGGACACGATGCCATTTGATTGTACTTACATTTTCCCCACGTGCAAATTTGGCCCCCCGCGCGAATTTGTGAAAAGCAGAACTTGCCACCTAGGTCACCTTATGTTATAATGCGCCCCGTCTGCACGAAGGTCACCTTGCGTGCCTGTGGACGTTGTGCGTCCGTTCCCCGCAAGCGCAACTCGCGCGAAGGACGGCGGAGTCAGGCTGCCGCCGACAACCCATGATCAGGAGGACGTCCCGGTGAGCCGAGTTTTGAACTCGAAGGTCCTTGTGGCAGTTGTGCTCGTCCTGGGCACCATCGTGGCCGGCAAGCTTGTCGCGCCGGCAGCCTTGCCCGGCATCCAATTGCCGGCCGAAATGGTCCCCATTCTGGGGTTCCGGGTGCCCAACACGCTCTTGCACACGCTGTTGGCCGACATCACGTTGCTCATTTTGGCCTTCTTGGCCACTCGCAACATGAAGGAGATTCCCGACGGCCTCCAGAACTTCGCCGAATGGGTCATCGAGGGGTTCTACGGCCTGACGGAGGACATCGCCGGCGACCGGGCCCGCCAATGGTTTCCCCTCGTCATGACGATCTTCCTGCTCGTGTTGGTGGCCAACTGGTGGGAGCTGGTGCCCGGCGTGGACAGTGTCGGCGTGGTGGAGCCGCCCCACGGTGAGACGGGGTTCGTGCTGGCCAAAGTGGGGCCTCTCTACGCCCTCACGGCCGAGGAAGTGAAGCTCGAGTACAAGAAGGAAGGGGAAAAGGCTGGCGAGAAAGCCGGCGCGGAGATGGGGGAAGGTGAGGCGAAAGAAGGTGAGGGCAAAGAGGGCGAGGGGAAAGAAGAAGGGTTCCCCACCACTGAGGACGGCCGGCCGATTGGCGTGCTCGTCCCCTTCCTGCGGGCGTCGGCCACGGACCTCAACTTCACCTTGGCCTTGGCGCTGATCTCCATGGCAATGGTGCAGTACTACGGCATCCAGGCCTTGGGCATGGGCTATTTCACCAAGTTCATCAACCTGAAGGGCGGGGCGATGGGCTTCGTCGTGGGGCTCATCGAGACGATCTCCGAGTTTGCGAAGATCATCTCCTTCTCCTTCCGTCTCTTCGGAAACATCTTTGCCGGCCAGGTGCTCCTGTTCATCATGGCGTTCCTGCTCCCCTGGCTGGTTCCGGTGCCCTTTTATGGCCTGGAGCTCTTCGTCGGGCTCATCCAGGCGTTCATCTTCGCCGTGCTCACGCTGGCCTTCTTGGCCAACGCCGTGGTGGCCCACGACGATCACCACTGAGAAAAGAAAAAGAAAGGGAACTTCGCGGGAAACATCCCGTTTGTCGTTCCACACGTGAAATCTTTGAAAGCAGAGGAGGGAGCTGATGGACCTGCAATTCCTGTCCGCCGGTTTGGCTATTGGTCTGGGTGCGATTGGCCCCGGCATCGGTGTGGGGTTGTTGGTGATGGGGGCGCTCCAGGCGATTGGCCGAAACCCCGAGGCAGCCCCTGAAATCCGCACCAACATGATCCTGGGCATCGCCTTTGCCGAGGCCATTGCCATCTACGCGCTGGTCGTGGCGCTGGTGCTCAAGTTCGTCTAGTTCGCGAAGTATGAGGAGAGGCAGCGCCGCGCCCGGCGGCAGGCTGCCCGAAAAGCGAGACCATAGGTACCATAGGTGAAGGAGGCAGGGCCTTGGAAGCCTTGGGATTCAACGCGGGATTCCTTCTATCCCAGATTGTGAACTTCGTTGTGCTCCTGGTTCTGTTGCGCATGTTCCTCTACCGCCCGATCCTGAACATGCTGGAGGAGCGCCGGGAGCGCATTCGTGAGAGCTTGGAGGCGGCTGAACGGGCACGCCAAGAGGTGGTCCAGAGCCAGAAGGCTTACGAGGAAGAGCTGGCCAAGGCGCGACGGGAGGCCCAGCAGATCATCGAGCGGGCTCGTGAGGCTGCCGAACGCCAGAAGGAGGAGATCCTGGCCGAGGCCCGTGAACAGGCCCGCCAGCTGATTGCCCGTGCCGAGGAGGAGATTGCCTACGAGCGGCAGCAGGCCATGGCCCAGCTCCGGGAAGAAGTGGCCCAGTTGTCCCTTGAAATCGCCCAGAAGGTCATTGGCCACGCCCTGAGCGAGGCTGAGCACCGCCAGCTCGTCCGCCAATTCCTCGCAGAGGTAGGTGAATCACGGTGAGCGCACAAAAGGAAGCCAAGCTCTACGCCCAGGCTGTTCTGAAGACGGCGCTCGAGGAATGGCTGGCCGGCTTGCAGCATGTGCAGCGGGCTCTCCACCGCGAACCCGACCTGTTGCCCAAGCTCGATGACCCCGGGACCTCTCCCGCGGCCAAGGAGTCCCTCTTGGCCCGCATTCTGCCCCAAGGGGTCAGGCCCGAAGTGCAGAACTTCGTGCGCCTGTTGGTCCGGGAGCACGACTTGAAGCTCTTGGACAACGTGCTCCTCGAGCTGGAAGGGCTGCTCGAGGAAGCCGGCGCGGCCCTGCGGACGGCCGAGGTGACCACAGCCGTGCCCCTCTCGGCCGAGGACCGCGCGGCGCTCGAGGCCGAGCTTGTCAAGCAGTTCGGTGATAACCTGCTCTTCGAATATACCGTGGACCCCGCCGTCATCGGCGGCGTGCGGGTGCGCGTTGGGGACCGCGTCATTGACGGCACGGTGGCCGGCCGCTTGAACGCCATGCGCGAGCGCCTGCTCGGCGGATAATCCAGAGCCCCACGGCGGCGGAGAGAGCCCGGGCGTTGGCCTGTGGGGCCGTTCGGTGCCTGCCGGTGGGAGCGAGCAAGGAGGCAAAGCTGATGGCAGCATTGCGGGTAGACGAAATCACGGCCTTCCTGCGCCAGCAGGTTGAGGCCTTCGAGGCCCCTGTTGAAGATGTGAACGTCGGCGAAGTTATCGAGGTGGGCGATGGCATTGCCCGTACCTCTGGGTTGTCCGGCGTTATGGCCCAGGAGCTCGTCGAGTTCCCGCCGACGGCCAACCACGCCGAGCCCATCTACGGCATTGCGTTCAACTTGGAAGAGGACGCCGTCGGCGTCATCATCCTCGGCGATTACCTCAAGATCGAGGAGGGCGACCAGGTCCGCTCCACGGGGCGGATCATTTCCGTGCCGGTGGGCCAGGCCTTGTTGGGCCGCGTGGTGGACGCCCTCGGCCGGCCCATTGACGGCAAGGGCCCCATTCAGGCCGAAACCTACCGCCCCATCGAGCGCATTGCGCCCAACGTGGTGGTGCGCCAGTCGGTGAACTCGCCGGTCCAGACCGGCATCAAGGCCATTGATTCCATGATCCCCATTGGCCGTGGCCAGCGGGAGCTCATCATCGGCGACCGTCAGACGGGCAAGACAGCCCTGGCGTTGGACACGATCATCAACCAGAAGGGCAAGGACCTCGTCTGCATCTACGTGGCCATTGGCCAGAAGCGGGCCGCCATTGCCCAGTTGGTGAGCACTCTCGAGAAGTACGGCGCCATGGAATACACTATCGTGGTGGTGGCCTCGGCCTCGGACCCCGCGCCCATGCAGTACATTGCCCCCTATGCCGGGTGCGCGATGGGCGAGGAGGTCATGGAGAACGGCGTCGTGCTCAACGGCAAGCGTGTCAACGAAGCCCTCATCGTCTACGACGACCTGAGCAAGCACGCTTGGGCCTACCGCCAGGTCTCGCTGCTCCTGCGCCGCCCGCCGGGCCGCGAGGCCTACCCCGGCGACGTCTTCTACCTGCACAGCCGCTTGCTGGAGCGGGCAGCCAAGCTGGCCGACGAACACGGGGGCGGCTCGCTCACGGCGTTGCCCATCATCGAGACCCTCTTGGGCGACGTGTCGGCCTACATTCCCACCAACGTGATCTCCATCACCGACGGCCAGATCTACCTGGAGAGCGACCTCTTCTACGCCGGCATCCGCCCGGCCGTCAACGTGGGCCTCAGCGTGAGCCGCGTGGGCAGCGCTGCCCAGACACGGGCCATGAAGAAGGTGGCCGGCCGGCTGCGCCTCGAACTCGCCCAGTTCCGCGAGCTGGCCGCCTTCGCCCAGTTCGGCTCTGACTTGGACGAGGCCACCCGCAAGCAGATCGAACGGGGCCAGCGGCTTCAGGAGATCCTCAAGCAGCCCCAGTACCAGCCGGTGCCCCTCTACCGGCAGGTGGCCATCATCTACGCCGGCACCAACGGCTACTTGGACGATGTCCCTGTGGACAGCGTGCAGCAGTGGGAGCGGGAGTTCTACCGCTACCTCGACGCCAACTATCCCCAATTCGAGCAAATCATCGAAGAGACCAAAGATTTGACGGACGAGGCCGTCGAGGTGTTGCGCAAGGCCATCGAGGAGTTCAAACAGACATCCGCCATCGGGTAGTCCAAGGAGTTGCCCGTGTCCACAGTTCGGGAGATCAGACGGCGTATCAAAAGCGTCAAGAACATCGGACAGGTGACCCGTGCGATGGAGGCGGTCTCGGCCTCGAAGATGCGGCGGGCCCAGGAGCGCACGTTGGCCTCGCGCCCCTTCGCCGAGAAGGCGCGCGAGGTGCTGGGGTACATCGCCGCCCAGCCGGCCGGCGGTGAGCTCCCCCACCCGCTATTGCGGCCGCGCCCTGTCCACCAGGTGGCGCTCATTCTGCTGACGCCCGACCGGGGCTTGGCCGGCCCGCTCATCTCCAACATCCTGCGCACGGCCTTCCGCTTTATCGACAACGCGCCTGCTCCCGTCCAAGTCATCACCGTGGGGCGCAAGGGGCGCGATTTCATGTGGCGCCACGGGCCGCCCATCTACGCCGAGTTTCCGAGGCCACCCGATGCCCTGCGCGTGACCGACATCTCCCCCATCGCGCGCTTGGCCATTGACGCCTTTCTCGACGGCACCTTTGACCAAGTCTTCATCTGCTACACCGACTTCATCAACACCATGACACAGCGGCCGGTCGTGCGCCAACTCCTGCCCATTCAGCCGGAGCCCGACGCACACCTGCCGGCCGACTACTTGATCGAGCCCAGCCCCGCTGCGGTGCTCAACCAGTTGTTGCCCTCCATGGTCGAGCTCCAAGTCTACCAGGCAGTCCTCGAGGCCCATGCCTCCGAACACTCGGCCCGGATGGTGGCCATGCGCAACGCCACCGAGAACGCCGAGCAACTGGTGGAGGACCTGACGCTGACGTACAACAAGGCCCGCCAGGAGGCCATCACCAAGGAAATCTTGGACATCGCCGGCGGCGTGGAGGCCCTGCGGCAGGCGACGGAGCGCGGGTAGGCGTGCCCCGTTGGCTCCCGAGAGCGGCGCTCGTTGTCGCCCGGCCTGGTGTGGTTTGGAACCCCGTGCCCTGGAACGCGGAGGGCACACGTCGCGGGGCGTTCCGGTGAAACGAACGCGAAAACAGTGGACCAAGGAGTTGACAAGTATGGCCGAACGAGGTGTTGGCAAAGTTATTCAGATCATGGGGCCCGTCGTGGACGTGGAGTTTCCCCCCGGCCACCTCCCCGAGCTCTACAACGCCATCGAAATCTTCAAGGAGGATGGCGAAAAGCTCATTGTCGAAGTCCAGCAGCACTTGGGGAACGAACGGGTGCGGTGTGTGGCCATGGGCGCCACGGACGGCCTGCGCCGTGGTGTGGAAGCCCGTGACACCGGCGCTCCCATCAAAGTCCCCGTCGGCCGGGGCACGCTGGGCCGGCTTTTCAACGTCTTAGGAGAGCCCATTGACAACTTAGGCCCTGTGGAGGCCGACGAGTATTGGCCCATCCACCGCCCGGCCCCCTCGTTCGAGGAGCAGGCCACCTCCACCGAGATTTTGGAGACGGGCATCAAGGTCATTGACCTCATTGCCCCCTTCACCAAAGGTGGGAAGACCGGCATCTTCGGCGGCGCCGGCGTGGGCAAGACGGTCATCATCACCGAGCTGATTGACACCATTGGCAAGGTCCACCAGGGCTTCTCCGTCTTCATCGGCATCGGCGAGCGCAGCCGCGAGGGCAATGACCTCTGGCACGAGCTCAAGGACTCCGGCGTGCTCAACCAAGTGGCCCTGGTCTTCGGCCAGATGAACGAGCCCCCTGGCGTGCGCCTGCGCGTGGGCCTGACTGGCCTCACAATGGCCGAGTACTTCCGCGACGAAGGGCGCGACGTGCTCGTCTTCATCGACAACATCTTCCGCTTCGTAATGAGCGGCTCCGAGGTCTCGGCCCTCTTGGGCCGGATGCCCAGCGCTGTGGGATACCAGCCCACCTTGGGCACCGAAATGGGCGAGCTCCAGGAGCGCATCACCTCCACGAAGAAGGGCTCCATCACCTCGCTTCAGGCCGTCTACGTGCCGGCCGACGACTACTCCGACCCAGCTCCGGTGGTCACTTTCGCCCACTTGGACGCCACCATCTCCTTGGAGCGCTCCTTGGCCGAGCAGGGGCTCTACCCGGCCATCGACCCGCTGGCCTCCACCAGCCGCATTCTCGACCCGCAAATCGTGGGCGAGGAGCACTACACCGTGGCCCGCGAGGTCCAGCGCACCCTCCAGAGGTACAAGGACCTCTCCGACGTTATCGCCATTCTGGGCGTCGAGGAGTTGAGCGAGGAAGACCGGCTCACCGTGGCCCGCGCGCGCAAGATCCAGCGCTTCCTGACCCAGCCCTTCAAGGTGGCCGAGGTCTTCACCGGCCGGCCGGGCGTCTACGTGCCCCTCTCCGAGACCGTGCGCGGCTTCAAGGAGATCCTGGAGGGCAAGCACGACGACCTGCCCGAGCAGGCCTTCTACATGGTGGGCACCATCGACGAGGCGGTGGAGAAGGCCCGCCAGTTGCGCGGCGAATAGCGCGCTCAGGGGCGCGAAGGGGGAATCATGGCCGCAACGATGACCTTGGAGATCGTCACCATCGAGCGCAAGGTCTACGAGGCGGACGACGTGGAGATGATCATTGCGCCCGGCATCGAGGGGGAGATGGGCATTCTCCCCCGCCACACGCCGGTGCTCACCGCGCTGAAGCCTGGCGAGCTGATCATCCGGCGCAGCGGTGGCGTTGAGGAGCCCTTCGCCATCGGCGGTGGCTTCATGGAAGTGCGCCCGACAAAAGTCATCGTCCTGGCCGACACGGCCGAACACGTGGACGAGATCGACGTGGAGCGCGCCGAGGCCGCCCGCCGGCGGGCGGAGCAGATGTTGCGCGAGGGGCCGCCTCCGGGAGGCCCCAGCCTGGCCGAGATCCGCCAAGCCCTCATGCGCCACGAGGTGCGCATCAAGGTGGTGCGCCGCCGGCGCCGGTATCCGACGGGCCGTGCGGCGGGGGGCGACACGTCGGCCGGCGAGTCGTGACATCGGCGGGCAGGAAGCTGAAGAGGACAGAAGGGGCGGTGCGAGCCATGCTCGCACCGCTTTCTCTTCGTGGGTGCTTGTGGTTCCGGCCAACACGAGTATACTCACCGCACGTGCAAGGTGTTCGTTGGTAGAGCTTTGTCGCCCATGCAGAACGCTCAGGATGTCTCCCGATCGGTACTTCACCGCTCCGCTCCGTCGCCGCTGACGGTTCTCGGCGCCCTGCTCCTCTTCGGCGGGGCGTTCGCGGGGGTGGCCTTGGCCGTGGCGCAGGCCCTCTACCCCGGCGGCGTGGACTGGCAGAACACCTACCGCCCGGCCACGCTGGCCGTGCTTTCCTGGCGTTCCCCGTACACCGTGGAAATCTTCCACAGCCCCCCGTGGACCACCTTTCCCCTCCTGCCGCTGGCTGTGTTTCCCGCGCGGATAGGCTTTGGCCTCAATTTCTGCCTGAGCCTCACGGTCACGGGCTACGTGGCCTATCGGTTGGGGGCCAAGCCTCTCACGCTGGCCGCCGTCCTCCTCTCCTACCCCGTGCTCTTCTCCACCGTCTACGGCAACGTGGACTGGTTGGTCTACTTGGGCGTGATCCTGCCAGCCCGTTGGGGCCTCTTCCTGGTGCTCACCAAACCCCAGGCCGGCTTGGGAGTGGCGGTCTATTGGCTCGCGGAGCACTACCGCCGCGACGGCCTGCGGGGAGTGATTTCCCACTTCGCCCCGGTGAGCCTGGCCTTGGGGCTCTCCCTCGCCTTCTTTGGGCCGTGGCCCCTCACCGGCTTCTCGGAAGTCGTCCAGCCTTTCAATGCCTCCCTGTGGCCCCAGTCGCTGCCCATCGGCCTCGTGTTGTTGGTCACAGCTCTGCGCACCCGGCGTCTGGGGCTGGCCTTGGCCGCCTCCCCGTTCCTCTCCCCTTACACCACGGCCTCCAGTTGGGGCAGTGCCATCCTGGGCTTGCTCCCCTTGCAGTGGGAGACGATAACGGCCGTCATCGCCGTCTGGGTGCTCAGAATTTTCACCGGTTACTTTCTCACCGGGTGAGTCAGAAAGCGGTTTGCCGATTCGTCCGGTTGTGTTACACTTGACAGTGGCCTGCCGGCACCCGGATGCTTCTGGGAGCCGGGGGCGTTGAGAGCAGACGAGATCTTCAAGTGAGGCGCGTTCGACATGGCAAAGGAGATCGGCATAGATTTGGGCACCGTCTCGGTGCTGGTCTACGTGCGCGGGCGGGGCATCGTCTTGCAGGAGCCCAGCATCGTGGCCGTCACCCTGAAAGACTCGCACATCGTCACCGTGGGGGAGGATGCGCGACAGATGTTGGGGCGCACCCCGGACACGGTAGAAGTGACTCGGCCGCTCAAGGACGGGGTGATCGCCAACTTCACCGTTACTCACACCATGCTCCAATATTTCATCCGCAAAGTGGTGGGCAAGTTTCCCCTCCTCCGCGTCAAGCCCGTGGTGGCCATTAGCGTGCCCGTGGGCGTGACCAGCGTGGAGAGCCGCGCGGTGCGGGACGCAGCCATGCGGGCCGGCGCGCGGGAAGCCCGGCTCATCCCCGAACCCCTGGCCGCTGCCCTCGGCGCCGGCCTGCCGGTTCACACACCGACGGGCAACATGGTCCTGGACGTGGGCGGAGGCACCAGCGAGGCGGCGGTCATCTCCATGTACGGCATCGTGGTGAGCAGCAGCGTGCGCGTGGGCGGCCTGAAAATCGACGAGGCCATCATTAACTACGTGCGCCGCAAGTACAATCTCCTTATCGGCGAGCAGACGGCCGAACAGGTCAAAATCCAAATCGGCAGCGCCCTGCCCCTCGACGAGCCGCTGACGATGGAAGTGCGGGGCCGAGATCAGGTGGCCGGCCTGCCCAAGACGCTCACCATCACCTCCGACGAGATCACCGAGGCCATTGCCGAGCCCGTGGCCGAGATCGTCAAAGTGGCCCGGAACGTCCTGGAGAAAACGCCGCCCGAGCTGATCAGTGACATCATCGACCGGGGCATCGTGCTGACCGGCGGCGGCGCCCTCCTGCGGAACTTGGACCGCCTCCTCACCCAGGAGACAGGCGTCCCCTGCTACGTGGCTGAAAACGCCATTGCCTGTGTGGCCACGGGCGCCTGGCGGGCCCTGGAGCAATACGAGATCGTCCAGCGCTTTCTGTCCGAAATGTACGGCTGAGGGAAATGTTGCCCGGCCTCCTGGTGAGGCCGGGCGTTCTGTTGGCGGAGAAGCGTTGCGCGGACTTACCGGGAGTGGCCGGCGGGCTCAGCTTGGGAGCGGTTCTGGCCCGAGCCCTGCCGGGCGCCCAAGTAATAGGTCATGCTCTGCAGGGCGATCACCGGGTCAATGTACTCCACCAACACCTCATCCGGCACGCTCAACCGAATGGGGGCGTAGTTCAAGAGGGCTTGGACACGGCCCTCGATGAGCAAGTCGGCTACGCTCTGGGCCGCTTCGGCCGGAACAGCAATAATGCCGATGCGAATGCCGCGCGCCGGCAGGAGCTCGGGAATGCGGGAGGTGTGCTCCACCGGAATGCCGGCCAGCGGCTTGCCCACCTTGCGGGGGTCCACGTCGAAGATGGCCGCGATGCGGAATCCCCGGTTCTCGAACCCCTTGTAGTGTGCCAACGCGCGCCCCAAGTCACCGGCGCCCACTAGCGCCATGTCCCACACTCGGTCCACGTGCAGGATTTGGCGAAGCTGCTGGCGCAGGAAATCCACATCGTACCCTGTCCCCTGCTTGCCGAACTCCCCGAAGTGAGAGAGGTCCTTGCGGATCTGGGCCGAACTAATGCCCAAGCGCTGGCCCAGCTCCTGAGACGAGGTGATGTCGTGGCCGGCACGGGCCATCAGCTCCAGGGCACGCAGGTAAATGGGAAGGCGGTGGATCACAATGTCGGGAATGTGCTTCTCCATGCCTCTGTCCTCGAGTGATGAACTGGGGGGCCTTCGGCCTCATTCGGGAGCTCCGTGAGGGCGATTGTAACATAAAGTACAAATTCACGCAACGCTCTTGTGCCGGCCAAATGGCGGGCGACAGGCCGGCAAATGGCCTGCCTCCTCCTTTCGGCCTATTGTGATGTGGAGCAGAGCGTGTATAATTTCTGTGTACGGGACACTTCTCCGAGCCCGTTATCAACACAGGTTCTACAACGTGCAGGGGACAGGAGGCCGTATGCGGTTCCAGACATGGCTGAACGACTATCACTCCCTGGGACGCATTGCCGAGGCGACGCGGGCACTGTTGGCAGCCCTACTCGAAGATCAACGTCTCACCCCCGAACAGCGCCGGCAGTTGGACACGGCCCTCTCCCACCTGACCGACGTGCGGGAGGGCTTTGTCCTAAGCCTGCGGACCGGCCAGGTGGCCGACACGTCGGAGCTGGAGGCCCTGGTGCGCCACATCCTCTTCGACTGGAGTTGGCTGGAGGAGCTGGGCCTTGAACTTCTGCCCGAGGAGGACATCCAGCTCCCCCACATGCAACTGCTCGCCTTTGCCCACAGCTACCTGACCCTGGCCCTCATGCCACGCCTTCCCCGCCGGCGCGTCACATATCCCAACCCGCGCAGTTACGCCGACATCCCGGTCCCGCGCCGTCCTGGCGAAATCCTGGCCCGCATCGAGGAACTGGAGGAGGTCTTGACGTACCTTCAGGACGATGACGCCCTGCGCCTCTCCACGGGCTCGTTCCGTCGCACCTACGGGTTCTTCGAGACCAGCGCTTGGCTGGTGCGCGACCACATGCGCCTGTTTGGGCGCTTCATGTAAGCGTGACAAGGAGCCAAGTGAGACCCATGAAGGGAACCTTTTACGACGAGGCGCGCATCTTCGTTCAGGCCGGCAAGGGAGGTGACGGCGTGGTGGCCTTCCGCCGCGAGAAGTACGTGCCACGGGGAGGCCCGGCCGGAGGCAGCGGCGGGCGGGGGGGGCACGTCTACCTGCGCGTCAACCCCCAAATGAACACCCTGAGCCACCTGCACCACCGCACTCACTTCCGCGCCCAGAACGGGCGCCACGGGAGCGGCAACAACAAGACCGGCGCCTCCGGCAAGGACATCTACATCGACGTGCCCCCGGGCACAGTGGTGCGGGACGACGAGACGGGCGACCTGCTCGGCGACTTGGTGGAGCCGGGGCAGACCCTGCTGGTGGCCCGGGGCGGACGGGGCGGGCGGGGCAACGCCGCCTTCAAGAGCCCGACCAACCGAGCACCCCGCATCGCCGAGCGGGGCGAGCCGGGCGAAGCCCGTTGGCTGCGCCTCGAGCTCAAACTGCTGGCCGACGTGGGGCTCATCGGCAAGCCCAACGCGGGCAAGAGCACCCTGCTCAGCGTCATCAGCCGGGCCCGGCCCAAGATCGCCGATTATCCTTTCACCACGTTGAGCCCCAACTTGGGCGTCGTCGAGTTGGACGACCAACATCCCCCCTTCGTCGTGGCCGACATCCCCGGGCTCATCGAGGGCGCCCACGAGGGGCGGGGGCTGGGCGACCAATTCCTGCGCCACGTGGAGCGCACGCGCCTGCTCATCCACTTGCTCGACGGCCTTTCCCCCCACCCCCTGGAGGACTTCGAGGCCATCAATGCCGAGCTGGCCGCCTACAGCCCGGCCCTAGCCGACCGTCCCCAAATCGTGGTCCTCACCAAAATGGACCTCCCCGAGGCGCGCGAGCGCTGGCCGGCCGTGAAAGCTGAAATTGAGCGACAGGGGTATCCCGCGATGGCCATTTCGGCCGTCACCGGCGAGGGCGTGCGAGCACTGCTCTACGCCGTGGCCCACGCCCTGGCCAAGTTGCCCCCGCCGCCGGCCGTGGAAACGCCCAAGGTCTACCGGCCGCTCGAGGAGGACGAGCGCACCTTCACTGTGGAACAAGAGCCGGACGGCACGTGGATCGTCCACGGCGTGGAAGTGGAGCGCCTGGTGGCCATGACCAACTTCAACTTGGACGAAGGAGTGGCCCGACTCCAGCGTCAACTGGCCGCCCGTGGCGTGCTCGACGCCCTCCAGGCGGCCGGCGTCCGGCCGGGGGACACGGTGCGCATTGGCGAGGTCGAGTTCGAATGGCGCTAGGGCACCGCGGGGAAGCCGGTGGAGAGGTCGTCGCCCTCGGAAGCGGCCCGGCCTTACGACGGGCCATCCTCGGCGGCACCTTTGATCCCCCCCACGTGGGACACCTCATCGTGGCCGAGGCCGTGCGCTCGACACTCGGCCTGGACGAAGTGGTCTTCGTGCCGGCCGGCAGCCCGCCCCACAAACGTGCCCGCCCGCTCACGCCGGCCCTCCACCGGGTCATGATGGTTCAGCTCGCCATTGCCTCCAACCCGGCCTTTTCCCTCTCCCTGGTGGACATCAACCGCCCCGGCCCCCACTACGCCGTGGAGAGCGTGGCCTTGCTGCACGCTGCCTGGGGCACGTCCGAGGCGCCGTACTACATCGTGGGCGCCGATTCGCTCAGGGACCTGCCGACCTGGCACCGTCCCCACGAACTCATTGCCCGCTGCTGGATCGTTGCCGTGGAACGTCCCGGCGTCCGCGTGGACGTGAGTGCCCTCGAGCGAGCTCTCCCCGGCATTGGCCGGCGGCTCCTGTGGGTCCCGGCGCCCACGGTCGGCGTGAGCAGCACGGAAATTCGCCGGCGGGCGGCCCGGGGCGACCCGATCAGGTACCTCGTGCCCGAGGGCGTGGAGGCGTACATCCACGAGCACGGCCTGTACCGGTAGCCCTGCCGCGCGGGCGGCGGGGGCACATCACGGCATGTTCAGGCGGAACCCGTGGCCCCGCACGGTCACGATCAGCTCCTGTCCGGGCACTAGCTCGGCCAGCCGGCGGCGCAGGCGGTGAACCAGCGCGTCCAGCGCTTGGTCGCTCACCCCCTCCGTGGCTTCGTCCCCCCACACGGCCTGGATGATCTCGTCGCGGGAGACCGGATGCCCGCCGGCCCGGTAGAGCACCCGCAGGAGCTCGAACTGGGCTGGGCTGAGGGGAGGCTCGAGCACGCGGGGGCCGAATCGCACCTCGTGGTGGGCCTCGTCCACGAGGAGGCGTGGACGGGGAGGGGGCTCGAAGGAGACGGGCACGGTAGCCTCCCGGTCCACAAAGGTGAACCGGTAGGCGAACCCGATGGAGAGCACATCCCCGTCAGCCAGCCGGCGCGCCTCACCCGGCTTCAGGGGCTCCCCGTTGACAAATGTGCCGTTCTTGCTCCCCAAGTCTTCGATGTACATGGCATCACCCTGCCGAAAGATTCTGGCGTGGCGACGGGAGACCTGTCGGTCCGGCAGGTGAACGGGAGCCGCAGGATCGCGTCCGACCAGCACCTCGGCCCTGCTGAGCACCCACCGTTCCTGGGAGGCGTCGCCCGGACTCTCCCGCAGTAGGACGAGCATGGCGTGATCACCAGACATCATGTTTCCCTCCTCCCGAATCACTCACCTCTTTTCAAAATTATACCGGAGTTTTCTCCCTTACCCCACCGGATGAGGGCAACACAACTGGACATGGCCGGCCTCATGTGTGATAATCCCGCCGCACAGAGAATCGAGTGCTGTGGGAGGAACACTGTGCGCATTGGCGTGGACATCGGTGGCACCTTCACCGACTTCGTGATCGTGGACGACGCTGATGGGCGCGTGGAGAGCTTCAAGCGCCTCTCCACGCCCCACGACCCGGCCCTTGCCGTGCTCGAGGGCGTGGCCGGCCTGCCGGCGGACGGCAGGCGGTTCATCGTCCACGGCTCCACGGTGGCCACCAACGCCGTGCTCGAGCGCAAGGGGGCCCGGACGGCCCTGGTGACCACGCGGGGCTTCCGCGACGTGCTCTCCATTGGCCGACAGGATCGGCCGGCCCTGTACGATTTCTTCGCCGACCCGCCGGACCCGCTGGTGCCGGAGCACCTGCGCCTGGAGGTGGACGAGCGGGTGACCGCCTCCGGCCACGTGTTGCGTGCCCCCTCGCCGGAGGAGGTGGAACGCCTCGTCCGGCGCCTGAGCGCGGAGGGCGTTGAGTCCGTGGCCGTCGTCTTCCTCTTCTCCTTCCTCCACCCGGACCACGAACAGGCCGTGGGCGAGCACCTGCGCCGCGCCGGCTTTGCCGTCTCGCTCTCCTCCGAGGTTTTGCCCGAATACCGGGAGTACGAGCGCACCAGCACGACGGTCATCAACGCCTACGTGGCCCCGGTGTTGGACCGGTATCTGGCCCGCCTCGAGGCCGGCCTGCGGGCCGACGAGCTGCGCATCATGCAGTCCAACGGCGGAAGCATCAGCGCGGATGAGGCCCGGCGCCACGCCGTGCGCTGTGTGCTCTCCGGCCCGGCCGGCGGCGTGGTGGGCGCCTTTCACGTGGCCCGCCTGGCCGGCCACGAACGCCTGATCACCTTCGACATGGGGGGCACTTCCACGGATGTCTCCCTGTGTGACGGCGCCGTGCGCGTGACCACTGAGGCCACGGTTGGCGGCCACCCCATTCGCGTGCCCGTCGTTGACATTCACACCGTGGGCGCTGGCGGGGGCTCCGTGGCCTCGGTGGACGCGGGAGGAGCCCTGCGGGTGGGGCCTGAGAGCGCCGGCGCCGACCCCGGACCAGCTTGCTATGGCCGCGGCGGCGAGGCGCCCACGGTCACGGACGCGAACCTCGTGCTGGGCCGCCTGTTGCCGGACCACTTCCTGGGCGGCGCCATGCCCTTGGACGAGTCCCGCGCTTGGGAAGCCCTGGAAACCCTTGGGCGCCAAGCCGGATTACCTCCGCCGGAGGCGGCCTTGGGCGTGGTCCACGTGACTAACGCCCACATGGAACGCGCCCTGCGGCTCATCTCCGTGGAGCGGGGGCACGACCCTGCTGACTTCACGCTCGTCTCCTTCGGGGGCGCCGGCGGCCTACACGCGGCTGACTTGGCCCGCCGGCTGGGCATACCCCTCGTGCTGGTACCCCGCCACGCGGCCACCCTTTCGGCCTTGGGCATGGTGGTGGCCGACGTCGTGCGCGACGCCGTGCGCACCGTCATGGTGCCGGCCACGGTCGGCACCGAGGCGCTGGAACCTCACTTTGCCGCCCTCGTCGCCCGCGGGGTGGAGGACGTGCGACGTGAAGGCGTGCCCCCGGACCGGATCGTGGTCGAGCGCGCCCTCGACATGCGCTACCGGGGCCAATCATACGAGCTGACCGTTCCCCTTGGCCCCAACCCAGTGGCCGCCTTTCACCGCGCTCACGAGCACCTCTACGGCTACGCCGACCCGCGTGCCCCTGTGGAGATCGTCAACGTGCGCGTGCGGGTGACTGGGCGTCTGCCCACGCCACACCTGCCCGCCGAGCCGGTCGGCGACCCCGACCCCTCGGACGCGCTCCTCGAGGAGCGCGATGTGGCCTTTGCCGAGGGCGTCGAGCGCGTGCCCGTCTACTTGGACGCGCGCCTGCGGCCCGGCCACGTGATCGCCGGCCCCGCCCTCGTCGTGCGGCAGGACACGACCCTCCTCGTGGGGCCTCACGACCGGGCCGAGGTGGACACTTACCACAATCTGCTGATTCATGTGGGGCAGCGGGGATAGGGAAAACACGTTTGCCCTGAGGGCGTGACTTGGACAGGAACGCAAAAAGCCCTACAATACAGGCCGACTTCACGACACAAGCGAGGACAGGCGCCCGGCCCCGTCAGCGCGCCCGTCGGGAGAACCTGGTGGCCGAGACCCGTACCCAAACCTCCACGATACCAACCACACCGCCCCACGACGGCCAGGGGGAGCCCCCTGATGGCCGTCTCTTCATCCGCTCCCTGGAGCTCCACGGCTACAAAACTTTCGCCGGCCGCACCATCTTCGAGTTTGGGCCCGGGATCACGGCCATCGTGGGACCAAACGGCTCGGGCAAGAGCAACATCGCCGACGCCGTGCGCTGGCTGTTGGGCGAGCAGCGCCTGAGCCTCATGCGGGCCAAGCGCACCGAGGACATGATCTTCAACGGCACCGACCGGCGGGCCCGAATGGGCATGGCCCAAGCCTTTCTCACCCTGGACAACCGGGCCGGCCTCCTCCCTGTGGACTTCACGGAAGTGGTCATCGGCCGGCGGGCCTACCGGAGCGGCGAGAGCGAATATCTGCTCAACGGCAACCGGGTGCGCCTCAAGGACATCCAAGAGCTGCTGGCCCACGCCGGCCTGAGCGCCGAAACGTACACCGTCATCGGCCAAGGCTTGGTGGATGTGGCCCTCTCCCTGCGGCCTGAGGAGCGCCGCCGCATGATCGAAGACGCCGCCGGCCTGGGCGCCTATTACGGCAAGCGCAGCGAAACCCTGCGCCGGCTGGCCGAAACGGAGGAGAACCTCAAGCGCGCGCGTGACATCGTGGCCGAGCTCGAGCCCCGCCTGCGCCGGCTGCGGCGTCAGGCCGAGAAGGCTGAGCGCCACCGCCGGCTCACCGAAGAGCTCCGCGAGCTCCTGCGCCAGTGGTACGGCTACCAGTGGGGCAAGGCCCTGGAACAGATCGCCGATACACGCCAACAGGTGACCCGCGCTCGGGACGCTCTCCAACGCGCACAACAGGACGTTGCCGAGGCCGAGGCCCGGGCCAAGGCCCTCCGCGGGCGCCTGGCCCACGTGCGCCAACAGCTCGAACAGCTCCGGCGGGAACGAGCCCGCCGGCGCGGCGAAGTGGAACGCCTGCGGCGGGAGCAGGCCATCCGCGCCGAACGCTCCCGCCTGCTGGCCCGCCAAATGGCCGAGATTGAAGAGGAGCTCGCCGCCCTGCGCGGGGAGTTGCAAGCCCTCGAAGCGCGAGGAGCCGAGTTGGGCGAGGAGCGCCGCCGGCTGGAGGTCGCCCGCCGGGAAGCCTTGGCCGCCCTTGAGGCCGAACAAGCCCGCCTGCAGGAGGCCGAGGCGGAACGGGGCCGGCTGCGACAAGAGCTGGAGAAGGCCCGCCGTGAACAGGCCCGCCTGGTAGCAGCCCTGGCCGAGCTCGACCAAACGCGCGCCCACCTGCTCCGCCGTCAGGAGGAGCTCGAACGGGAGCAGCAGGAGCACCAAAACGCCCAGGCCGACGTGGCGCGCCGGCTGGCCCGCCACGAGGGCGAAATCAGCCTGCTCGAGGAGGAGATCGAGGAACTCGAGGCGCAGCGTGGCCGGCTGCTGGCCGAGCAAGCCCGCCTCGAAGAGCTCCTGGCCACGGCCGAGAAGACCGAACACCACTGTGAACAGGCCCTCCACGACATCGAACACCAGATCAGCCGGCTCGAGGCACGCCAAGAGCTGCTCGCCCGCCTTCGCGCCGAAGGGTCCGGCTACCAGGAGGGCGTGCGCGCTCTGCTCCAGGCGGCCGGCCGCGGTGAGCTCGCCGGCATTCTCGGCCCCGTGGCCCACTTCCTGCGGGTTCCCGAGCGTTTCCACGTGGCCATCAGCGCCGCCTTGGGCGACGTGCTCCAACACGTGGTCGTCGAGGACCTCTACGCCGCCGACCGCGCCCGGCGCTGGATTCAGGAGCACAACGTGGGCCGCGTCACGTTTCTCCCCCGCGACCGGCTCCAGGACGTGCCGTGGCGATCTCCCCCCACGGGCCTCGGCATTCTCGGCCGGGCAGCCGAGCTCATTCCCGCCTCCGACCTGGTTGTGTTGGAATACGTGCTGGGGCACTGGCTCATCGTCGAGGACTGGGCCACGGCCATCCGCGTGGCCCAACACCGGGAATGGCACGTGGTCACCCTCCAGGGCGAGGTCATTCGGCGCGATGGCCCGGTGCAGGTGGGACACGGCGGCAGCGGCGTCAACTTGTTGGCCCAGAGCCGCGAGTGGGCCGAGTTGCCCGAACGCTTGGCCGCCGCCCAACGGGAACACGCCGAGGCCCTGGAGGCCCTGGAAAACGCCAGGGAGGCCGCCTACGCCCTCCAGGAGGAGTTG
>JALSKA010000097.1 GCA_026989095.1 Ardenticatenaceae bacterium | reverse complement strand
CAAGCGCGCCGTCAGGCGTCTTCACCGTATGTGGTCGCCGTCCAGCGCCTGGAGGACGGCCTTGGCCGCGCCATGATCTGGCACGACGATCCGACCGGCACCGAATACCTGCTCAACCTCTACGAAGGTCGCGGGGAAATCTTGGGCGTCAACGAAACCGACACCTCTCCCAGCGCTGAGGTGGCCGGGCGGCTGACGGCCCTGGCCGAACGCCCCGTGCCCGTGTGGGTCCTCAGCGACGGGCCCGAGCGGCCCGGCAACGCCCTCGACGTGTTCGCCGGGCGCACCCGGGGGCTCGTGTCCGAGGAACGGTTCGACGGCCTGCGGCTGGCCCTCTACTTCGACACGCCACTGTGGGAGGAAGGGGCCGCCGGCGTGGTCATCGGCCCCGACGGCCGGCCGGCCATTCGGCTGGCGCGCGTTGGCTTCGTTCCCAGAGCAGCGCCCGGCGATGTTGTGGCCGTGCGGCTGACGTGGGAACCCCTCCGGCCCGTGGGCGAGAACTACCAAGTCTTCTTCCACGTCGTTGCCCCCGACGGCCGGCGCGTGGCCCAGCACGACGGCCCTCCTCAAAACGGGCTTGCGCTCACGTCCACGTGGCAGCCGGGGCGCGCCTACACGGACACCCACGCCGTGCGCTTGGGGCCGGATGTGGCGCCGGGGCGCTACACGCTGCTGGTGGGCATGTACCGGCTCGAGGACTTGGCACGCCTCCGGGCGGCCGACGGCCAAGACGCTTTTGTTGTGGGAAGCGTTGAAGTGGTCCGGGAGGAAGAGAGATGAGTGAACGGCTCCAGGCCCAACACCTCGAAACCGTGCGGGCGCTGCTCTCCTCCGGCCAGTTGACCCGCTTGAGCGCCTACCTGGCCCAGCTCCACCCGGCCGACGTGGCCGAGATCCTGACGGAGGTGGACTCCTTCCGTCAGCGCCTCGCGTTGCTCCGGCTTCTGCCCGACGAGGTGGCCGGCGAAGTCCTCAGCGAGCTGGAGCCCGACGTGGCCCAACCCCTCATGGCCCACATGTCGCCGGAGCGGGTGGCCGACATCCTCGAGGAGATCGCCACCGACGACGCGGCCGAGATTCTGGAGGATTTGCCCAACGTGGTGCGCGAGGAGCTCATCACCCTCATGGAGCCCGAAGAGGCCGCCGAGGTGCGCGAGCTCCTCGCCTATCCCGAGGAGAGCGCCGGCCGCATCATGACCCAGGACGTGGTGCGGCTGCGCCGGCGGTGGACGGTTGAAGAGACCCTCGACTACCTGCGTCACCTCGACAAGACGGCGGAGACCATCTATTACTTGTACGTGGTGGACGATGAGGATCACCTGGTGGGCGTCGTGCCCCTGCGCGCCCTGGTGACCGCGCCGCCCGAGGCCACCATCGGACAGATCATGACGCCCAACGTCATCAGCGTGCGCGTGGACGACGACCAAGAGGATGTGGCCGAGTTGGTGGCCAAGTACAACTTCCTGGCCGTGCCCGTGGTGGACCGTGATGGACGGCTTGTGGGCATTGTGACGGTGGACGACGTGGTGGACGTGTTGGAGGAGGAGGCCACCGAGGACATCCAGCGCTTGGGCGGCTCCGAGCCCCTCGACATGCCGTACTTCGCCACGCCGGCGTGGGCCATCGTGCGCAAGCGCATCGGGTGGTTGCTCCTGCTCTTCGTGGGAGGCACGCTGACGGGCAGCGTGCTGCGCCACTTCGCCTACGTCTCCGAGCGGTTTTCGGCGCTCAACGTCTTCGTTCCCCTGCTCATCGGCACCGGCGGCAATGCCGGCTCCCAAACTGTGGCCACGATCATCAGGGCGCTCGCCCTGGGGGAAGTGCGCCCCCGGGAGGCGTTTCGCGTCATGTCGCGGGAGGCCATCACCGGCCTGACGATTGGCGTCGTGCTGGGAACGATCGCCTTCGGCCGGGCCATGTTGTGGCAGACGGGCGTGGCCGTCGCGCTGGTCGTGGCCCTCTCGGTGCCCTTCATCACGCTCTGGGCCAGCCTGATAGGCGCCCTCATTCCCCTGCTGGCCGAGTACCTGGGGGTTGACCCTGCCGTGATCTCAGGCCCGCTGATTGCCACCCTGGTGGACGCCACGGGGCTGGCCATTTACTTCGGCATGGCCTCCGTGATGCTGTTGTGATGTCTTGGGGGTCAGAGTTGAGGGCAGACGCCCCGCAGCTCGGCGGCCTCGGCCACGCGCTGGATGGCGAGCGCTGTGGCCGCCGTGCGCATGTCCACTCCCCGCTCCTCGGCCAGGCGCCAGCAGTCCTCGAAGGCGGCCACCAGGATTTGTTCTAGGCGCGCCAAAATCTCCGCCTCGCCCCAGAAGTAGAACTGGAGCCCCTGAACCCACTCGAAGTACGAGACGGTGACCCCGCCGGCGTTGCAGAGGATGTCGGGGATGATAAAGGTACCCCGTGCCCTGAGTATCTCCTCGGCTTCGAGCGTCGTGGGGCCGTTGGCGCCCTCGGCGATCACGCGCGCCCGCACGGCCTCGGCGTTGTCAGCCGTGATCTGGTTCTCCAGAGCTGCCGGGATGAGCACGTCGCACTCCAGGGTCAGGAGGGTCTCATTGGAGATGCGCTCCCCGTGGGGCCACGTGGTGACTGTGCCCTCGGCCTCGACGTGGCGCACGAGGGCGGGAACGTCCAGGCCCTCGGGGTTGAAGAGCCCTCCGTGGACATCGCTCACCGCGATGACCTTGGCCCCCTGCTCGTGCATGGCCAAGGCCGCGTTGGAGCCCACGTTGCCGAACCCCTGCACCACCACGCGGGCACCCCGAACGGGAATGCCCAGCTTGCGCATGGCCCGGCGCGTCACGAACATGACGCCCACGCCCGTGGCCTGGTTGCGCCCCAGCGAGCCCCCCACGCTCACGGGCTTGCCGGTGACCACGGCCGGCACGGCGTGGCCCCGGTGCATGGAGTAGGTGTCCATGAGCCAGGCCATTGTCTGGGGGGTCGTGCCCATGTCGGGCGCCGGAATGTCGGAGTCGGGGCCGATGAGCAGGCCGAGCTCCGAGGTGAAGCGGCGGGTCAAGTTTTCGAGCTCATTGGGGGAGAGCTCCCGGGGGTCCACCACGATGCCCCCCTTGCCGCCGCCGTAGGGAATGTTGACGAGGGCGCACTTCCACGTCATCCACATGGCCAGGGCCCGCACTTCGTCCAAAGTCACGTTTTGGTGGTAGCGGATGCCCCCCTTGGTAGGCCCCCGCACAGTGCTGTGGTGGACCCGGTAGCCGGTGAAGAGGCGCACGCGGCCGTCGTCCATCTGGACGGGGAAGTTGACGATGAACTCACGTCGGGGATGTCGCAAGTAGTCAACCAGATACGGGGGAAGGTCGAGGTGGCGCACGGCCCGGTCGTACTGGGCTTGGGCCATTTGCCAGGGGTTGTGTTCCAGGCTCACGTTGCCCTCCTTATGGAATTGTCGCCCCGGCCACAGGTTGGTGAGGAGAGGCCGGCGACACACGGGGACGCGGAGAACACAGACGACCAACGGATGTGAGGTGCAATTTCCCCCCCGCGTCCTCCGTGTCCCCGTGTGCGTTCTCGGCGGAACCCTGCTGCCCCCTTCCCGGAGAGAGTGCCGGGAAA
>JALSKA010000096.1 GCA_026989095.1 Ardenticatenaceae bacterium | reverse complement strand
CGTGAACTTGGAGGCCCAAACCGTGCCCCGTGCGGTGGATGAAGTAGGCCCCGTAGCCGGCCTCCTCGATGACGGTGCGGGCGGCCCGGTCCACGTCTCCGGCCGGCACGCCAGGGCGCACGGCTGCCCGGCCGGCCTCGGCCGCGCGGAGGACGACGTCGTGCACGCGGCGTATCTCCTCGGGCACCGGCCGGAGGGCCACACACCGGGTGATGTCGCCGTGGTAGCCGCGGATGACGGCTCCCAAGTCCAGGATAACCACGTCACCGGGCGCCAGGAGGCGGTCGCCCGGCGCGGCGTGGGGGTCGGCGGCGTTGGGCCCGCCGGCCACAAGTGGTGAGAAGGCCATCCCCTCACTGCCGTGCTCCAGGAGCAGGACCCGGATGGAGGCGGCCAGTTCCCGCTCGGAGAGGCCGGGGCGCACGGCTTCGCGGGCCGCGCGCATCACCTGGCCCGTGACCCGGGCTGCCTCCCGCAGGGCCTCGACCTCGTCGGCATCTTTGACCGCCCGCAGGCGGGCCACCACGGCTTCAGCAGGCCGGAAGTGGGCACGGGGAGCGGCCTCGCGGATGGTCATGATCTCCCCGTAGTAGGCGTTGGTGAACTCCACGCCCCAGACAGCATCGGCCAAGCCGGCGTCGGCCACCAGGCTGGCGAGGGCCGACGCGGGGCCTTCCTCGTCCTGCCACGTGTAGAGGGGAACGCCCAAGTGGCGGTACGCGGCGGCCTCCAGTTCCGGGCAGAGGGCCCGGGGTGTGCCCTGGCGGGGAATGACTAGGAGGTTGAGGCGTTCGCTGTGGTGGAGGTGAACGCCGGCCGCATAGAACATGTTTGGGCCGGGCACCAGGGCCAGAGCATCCAGCTCCGTGTGGGCCAGGGCCTTCTGCACTCGTTCCAGGCGCACAGGGGATGGCATGATGCACCTCCACGCCGGGCTAGGGCGCCGAGGATGACCGCGTGCCGGCCAAGCCCAGCTCCTCGGCGTGGGCCTGCATGGCCTGGAGCACAAAGGCGATGTGTTCGTCGAGGGGAATGCCCAAATCGCGGGCGCCGGCCTCGATCTCCTCCCGCTTGACGCCGGCGGCAAAGCGGCGGTCCTTCCACTTCTTCTTGATGCTCTTCAGGGTCACGTCACGAATGTCCTTGCTGGGGCGCACGAGGGCCACGGCCGTGATGAGGCCCGTCAGCTCGTCCACGGCGTAGAGGGCATGGTGAAGCCGTGTGGTGCGGGGCACGCCCGTCCCCTCGGCATGGCTCAGGATGGCGGTGATCACCTCCTCTGGCCATCCCTCGGCGCGCAGGATTTCGGCTCCCTTGAGGGGGTGATCGGGCAGAGTCGGATGTTGCTCGTAGTCGAAGTCGTGGAGCAGGCCCACGATGCCCCACAGCTCCTCGTCCTCGCCGAAGCGGCGGGCATACGCGCGCATGGCCGCCTCCACGGCCAGCATGTGCTTGCGCAAGTTCTCGCTCTTGGTGTAGCGACAAACGAGTTCCCAAGCGTCCTGACGGGTTTTCTCCATGGGCGCTCCTCCTCACGTCGAAATGT
The DNA here is from genome assembly GCA_026989095.1 of Ardenticatenaceae bacterium. GTDB lineage: Bacteria > Chloroflexota > Anaerolineae > Ardenticatenales > Ardenticatenaceae > WFWG01. Next base: position 2,048 of record JALSKA010000096.1, on the reverse strand, counting down.
GCTCACCGGCGTCAGCGGCGCTCCTTGGCCGGCCGTTCCCTGGTAGCCGCAAGGCGGTCGTAGATCCGCCGGATGCCCTGGCGGTAGAGATTTCGCTCCTCGTCGCGGCGGGAGGAGTCCACAGGCCACTCCTCGAAGTAGGCCATCATCTTCGAGACCACCTCGTCGCGGGCACGTCCCTCGTCCATGAGCTGGCGCACCCGCTCCTGCATGACGCCCAAATAGTCAATGAGCGGGTCGAGTTGGTCGGGCGTCAAGGGCTCGCCCCGGCCCGGCACGATGAGCTCCACTTCCATGACCTTGATGGCCTGGAGCGTCGTGATCCAATCTGGGATGTCGGAGAGGCCCAAGTAGGGGCGGTACCGGTTAACCACGGTGTCGCCGGCGAAGAGCACGCGGACATCAGGCAGAAAGAGCCCCACGTTGTTGGCCGTGTGCCCCGGCAAGTGGATGAATTCCAGCTCGCGATCACCCAAGTACATGGTCATGCGGTCGTAGAGCATCAAGTTGGGGTAGCGGGGCTCGAACTCTGCCAGGAGCTCGGCGCCCACAGGGTCATGTTGGCGCACGTGGCGGCGAAGTTGCTCCTTGGCCTTCGGGGTCATGCGCATCTTGTCGTGGGTGCCATCGTGGGCGATGATGTCGCCCGGCAGGAACAAGTTTCCCAAGACATGGTCGGCCAAGTGATCGGTGTTCAGGATGTAGCGAATGGGCCCCACTTGCTCCTCCACCTCCCGGCGCCACTCCTGCGCCAAGGAGGGGAGCATGGGCGTATCCACCAACACGACGCCTTCGGATGTTTTCACAACGCCGAGGTTGACAAGACGAAAGCTCGGCCGGTAGTAGACGCCATCGGCCACTGGGTGCATAGTCCGTTGCCTCCTGCTCTTCGCCGTTCTGCGGCCACGAGGGCCCAGCCGTCCTCGGCCCTGGCAAAGTGGACGGCGACGGGCACGGCCACGCCCTCTCTCACGTCGAACCACCACATCAGCCCCACGGCCCGCGTTGCCTCCGGTGTCACGCGGATGGCCGCCACCTCCTGGCGCACGGGCCCGCCCACCTCGCGCTCCCAGAGGAGGCGGAGAGGGGCCGGCAGGGCGTTCTGCCGTGGCTCTCCGGGAGACGAGCCCGTGCTCTCCACCACCTTCCCGATCTGCTCCAAGCGCTCGGCCAGGGCCAAGCGGGCCTCCGCCTCCGGCCCGACGACATCGCCGGCTTCCAGGCTGGCCCGCAGCTCCTCCAAGCGCCGCCTGGCGGCCCCCAGCCGGCCACAGCGCACATCAAGCTGCAAGTCCTTGATGAGCGTCTCCAAGGCCACTTGGGCGGGCGTGTCGGGCGTGTTGCGGTACTCGGCCACCAGGGCAGGAGTCCAGCGGTCGGGTGGGTCCGGCAGGACGCGGGCAAAAGGGTCGAACGTTCTCTGGTACTGCCGCATGGCCTCGAAGGCCAGGACCTTGAAGCCGAACCGGCGCACGGTGAAGGTGTTGGCCGGGTAGGCAGCAAGCCAGCGGAGCCAGCGTTGCTCCAGTTGGGCGTAGGTGAGGCCGAGAACTTGCTCGGGGGCCTCGGCACGGCCGTAGAGCTGCTTGAACCTCTCCAGCCCCCATTGCCCGATGATCCACCCCACGAAGCTGGCCGCCTCGATGTAGGCCGTCTCGTGTTGGGCGGCGCGGAAATCGTCCACCAGCAAGGAAATGGGCTCATAAGCCCGGCTGCGCGCCAGGGCCGCGGCGATCTGGTGAGCCGGCTCGGGCCAGTAGTGGCCGCCGCTCACCCACGTGGCCAGCCCTTCGGCCAGGAGGGCGTTCGTCGCCCCACCTGCGGGCACGAGATGTTGGGCCAAGGTGTGGGTGATCTCGTGGTCCAAGTAAAAGCGCAGGGGCACGGCCGTGTAATTGCGGTCACTGTAGGTGATCAGAATGCGCTCCCGACCGTAGGCAACGCCCCCCTGCCAGAAAAGCCGCTCGACCAGGTAGATGTCGAGGGAAAAGGGTTCGTTCATCTGAAGCGCCCGCCGGACGCGCCGCACGCTCCTGCGCACTTCGGCA
>JALSKA010000095.1 GCA_026989095.1 Ardenticatenaceae bacterium | reverse complement strand
TGCCCTTTCCAAGGGTGGAACATCTCACATGAGGAGTCAACCATGACGCTGGAGCCTGGAAGCGCTGCTGCGCGGGCCCTCTTTCCTGTGACCGAACGCTATGCGTATCTCAATCACGCGGCCGTCTCCCCCCTTAACCGGCGGACTGCCGACGCCATGCGCCGCTGGGTGGCCGATTGGGAGGCCCACGGCACCAGGGCCTATCCCCCGCCCGAGACGCTCCAGGCGTACCGGGAGCGCGCCGCCACCCTCCTCAACGCCCGCCCGGACGAGATCGCCTTCACGCGCAACACCACCGAAGGGTTGCTCCTGGTGGCCCGCGGGCTCGACTGGCGGCCGGGCGACAACATCGTCACCGTCGAAACGGAGTTCACCGCCAACGTCTACCCGTGGAAGAACGCGGAGCCCGAGGGCGTGACCATCCGACGTGTGCCGGCCCGTGGGGGGCGCATCGCGGTGGACGACGTGCTGGAGGCCGTGGACCACCGCACGCGCGTGGTGGCCATCAGCTTCGTGGAGTTCTACACCGGCTACCGGAATGACTTGGTCCGCCTCGGCGCGGCCTGCCGGCAGCGAGGCGTGCGCTTCTGCGTGGATGCCATCCAGGGGGCCGGCGTGTTGCCCATCGACGTGGAGGCCATGCAGATCGACTTCCTCGCCACAGGTGGCCCCAAGTGGCTTCTGGGACCGATGGGCGCGGGCTTCTTCTACTGCCGGCGGGAGCACGTGGACGCCCTTGATCCCCGCCTCTACGGATGGCTCAGCACAGCCGACCCCGAGAACTTCTTCGACTACGACCAGCCTCTGAGCCCGACGGCCTCCCGCTTCGAGTGGGGCACGTTCTCGTGGCCTAGCCTGGTGGGGCTCATGGAGAGCGTGGCCCTGCTCCTGGAAGTGGGTGTCGAGCGCATTGCCGAGTACGTGCTCGACCTCACGGGCGAGCTGATTGCCGCGCTGAAGGCCAGGGGCTATGAGCTGATCACGCCCGCGGAGCGGCGCGAGGAGCGCAGCGGCATCGTCACGTTTCGCCCCACATCGGCGTCGCCCGAGGAGGTGGTGGGCCGTCTGGAGGCGGCCGGCGTGGTGGTCTCCCCCCGTGGAGATGGCATCCGGGTGGCGCCCCACTTCTACAACACGTGGGAGGACATTGCCAGGCTGCTCGACGCGCTCCCATGAGCGCCACGCCTACTCGCCCTGTTGGGGAACCTCACGGTTCTCATTGGCGTGCTCGGCGGGCTCCCCGCGTTCGGCCTCCCAGTCGGCGAAGAGGCGGGCCGCCTCGTCGGGTTCCAGCGGGGGAAGGTCGTCCAGGCTCTGGAGCCCGAAGTACTCCAGGAAGCGGAACGTGGTCCCGTAGAGAATGGGATGCCCCACGGTGTCGAGCCGGCCCACTTCCTCGATGAGCTCGCGGGCCAAGAGGGTGCGCAACACGCCGCTGCTCTGCACGCCCCGAATGCGGTCGATCTCGGCGCGGGTGATGGGCTGTCGGTAGGCGATGATGGCCAGCGTCTCCAGCGCCGCTTGGGAGAGCTTGGCCGAGAGGTTCAGGCCCAAGAAACGCTCGACCACGGGGGCCACGTCCGGGGCCGTCACCATCTGCACCCTGTGGCGCAGGTGTTGCAAGCGCAAGCCCCGCCCTTCGAGCTTCGATTCAAGCGCCCGTAACCCAGCTTCCACCTGGGGCGTATCACATGACAGCAAGTGGGCCAACGTGGCCACCTCCACCGGCCCGTCGGCCACGAAAAGAATTGCCTCCAGGTAGCGAGCCAATTCTCCCGGATCATCACACGACACGTGGTCACGAGAAAAGGAGGTGTCTTGAGTCATGCGTCGCTTCTCGGCCTTTTTCGGTTTGATCGCGCTCTTCTTGCTCGCCTGTGGCCTGCCGGGCCTCTCCAGACCCCCTCAACGGCCGACGGTGGAGAGTGTCCCCGTCTCCGAGGAGGCCGCCCAGCAGTTCGAGGAGAAGGTGGGCCAGCTGGGCCAAGTACAACCCGGTGAGACTGTGGTGCTCACCATCACCGAGGAGGAGATTACCTCCTACATCGCCGTCAACCTCGCCCAGAGCTCAGATGTGCAGGACATTCAAGTGAATTTCCGCGACGGCCGCATTTACATCTCCGGCACCGTGCCGGTGGGGCCCTCCAAGCAGGAGCTCTTCGTCGTGCTCCGGCCCTACGTGCAGGAGGGCAAGATGGCGATGGAGTTCGAGGAGGCCACCTTGGGGCCCATCGGCATTCCCGATCCCATCAAACAGGCCATCAACGATCAGATCCGCGCTGCCATTGCCCCCGAAAACCAGGTGACCACGATCAAGTCCATCACCGTTGAAGAGGGCAAAATCACCATCGAGGCCACGCGCGTCGCCCCGTAGGCGGCGCGTGAAAGTTTCGCCGTGCTGCGGGCAGGCCACCGGCCTGCCCGTTGCTTTTCGCGCGCCTGCCGTGGTAGGGATCACAGCTCTTCTGGTGGCGAATGGTCGATGTTGACCATGAGCTTCTTCACCTTCAGGCCGAACTGTTCCTCGAGCACGCTCCGCGCCGTCTGTTTGATTTCCCCGTCCTTCATGGGCACGTCGATGTTGGGCGACGTGCGCACGGAGAGCAACACCTCGACGCCATCGCCCTTGGGGCGCACGACGGGCTCCACGTCAACCACGTCGTCGAGCTGGTCGATGGTCCACTGGAGCCTCCGTTGGACGGCACTGGCTGCCACCACCGTTTCTCCCCCCTCGGCCGTGCGCACGGGGATGAGCACGTCCTTGCGCGCGGGGCGCAGCTCCAGAACGAGCAGCAGGAAGGCGACGACCATGACGACCAACATGATGATGGAGACCGTGAGCCGCTGGGCCACGGAGAGTTGGCCGAGCACGTCGATGAAGAGGGTCAACCAGGTGACCAGTGAGGCGCGTGCGGGCGACGCTTGCAGCACCCACACGGCCAGCCCGAAGACGAGCGCACAGGCCATCGTGCTCAACAGAATGACGACGGTGATCAAGCGGTTCAGAGCGTTCAACATAGCTCACCCCTCCTTGGGCGTTACCCCGTGCAAGTCTCTGTGCCTGGCGGCATACGGCTGATCTCCTGCCCCCTGTGGCCGCGCCCCTTCCATCCCTGTTCGGCTCCCGCGCCGTGGTCATTTCCACATTGTACGGAAATGGCTGGAAGTCACAAGGTTTTCTGCTCTTCCCGACGGCCACGCGGTGCAGATGGCCAATCCGCTGCTGGGGGCCTGCCAAATGGGGTGGACGCATTCCCGGTCGTCCCGCCGGCCGGCCCACACGGCTCCTGGAGGGGGGAACGCTTCGGCCGGCAGCCAGACGAGGCGGTCGTCCAGCTCGGGGGCGTAGAAGGCGAAGGGCCTGCCCATTTCCCGGTGGTAGATTGGCCCCGGCACCGCCTTGAGGAGCGTGGCCATCTCCTCGATGCCCTCCCACCGCCCGTCGCGGCCGGCCAGGAGGGGATGGGGGAGGGAGAAGAGCAGCAGGAGAAGCCCGCCGTTGACGGCCAGGGCGGTCACTAGGCGGTGGGAAGGGGCCGTCTCCCCGGCCATCCACGCGATCAAGGGGGCCAGGGGAAGCAGGTAGCGGTCCCAAGGCTGAAATCCCAAGGCGGCGTGGAGGGGAACCCAGGCCACCAGAAGCGCCCTGACGGCGTTGAACTCGGCGGGCGCCCGCGCGGGAGCGCGCCACCCCATGGCCACCCAGCTTGCGCCCAAGCTGAGCGCAACGGGCGGCCACCAGGCCGCCCACGTGGAGGGCGCCCGGCCCAGCGTTCCGTAGGCCCGCCACCCGAGCAGCCACCACGGGGGCGCCGTGCGGCTCGCGTCCCACGCCCACACCAATGCCAGGGGCACGGCCGTGCCCACGGCGAACCGGCGCCACCTGTCGGCGGGCGCGTGTGTCCGTCGGGCCGCGGCGGCCACGACAGGCCAGAGGAAAAGGGCCGTGGGCTTGACGGCAACGGCCAGCCCACAGGCTAGCCCTGCTCGGCCCGGCTGCCCTTCTCGGGCGGCCAACCACCCGAGGAGAACGAAGAGGAGCATGAGCGGGTCCGTGAACGCGCTCCCGGCCATGAAGGGGATGAGGGGCGTGCTGGTCAACAGGGCAACGCTAACGGCGGGACGGCGGCTGAGGCGGGCGAGGAGCAGGGCCACGCCGGCCATCACGATCACGTTGAGGCCGCGGGCCGAGGTGGGCCTCGCCCCTGCGAGGCGGAAAACGCCGGCCAGGGCGTACAGGTAGAGGGGAGGCTTGTCCACCGGCGTGGCGGCCAGCCACGGGTCCGTGCCGTTGGCAACGGCGCGGGCCCAAGCGGCGTAAATGGCCTCGTCCTCGTGCAGGGGGGCCGGCCGGGTTGCCGCCCAAGCGCCGGCCACGACAAGCACGGCCAAGGCTGCCCACAACTTCAGGGAGGCGTACCGTGGGAACACCGGCGTCGGCGCCGGGGGCATGGCCGGATCATGCTCCTTGATACTCGGCGCACAGGATCGTCTGCTCTGTGGCCGGCCCCACGGAGACAATGGTCACCGGCACGCCGGCGAGCTCTTCGATGAAGCGCAGATAGTCCCGTGCCGCGGCTGGCAGGTCTTCAAGCCGGCGTGCGCCGGTGATGTCCTCGTTCCACCCCGGCAGATACTCGTAGACGGGCCGACACCGGTCGAGCCCGGCCTGTTGGGCGGGAAACGTCTCCAGCCGGACACCGTCCAGCTCGTAGGCCACGGCCACGGCCACGCGCTCCAGCCCGGTGAGCACGTCCAGCTTGGTCACGGCCAGCTCCGTGAGGCCGTTCAACTGCACGCTGTAGCGCAGGGCGACGCCGTCCAACCAGCCCACCCGCCGTGGGCGCCCGGTGGTGGTGCCGAACTCGTCCCACGGGTTGGCGCCGGAGCCCCGCAGGCGCTCGGCCAGCTCGCCACGCACTTCGGTGGGCATAGGGCCGCTGCCCACGCGCGTCTGGAAGGCCTTCACCACGCCGATCACGCGCGAGAGGGCATCAGGGCCGACGCCGGCGCCGGCCAACACGCCGCCCACCGTGGGGTGGCTGCTGGTCACGAAGGGATAGGTGCCGTGGTCCAAGTCCAGGAGAGCGCCTTGGGCTCCCTCGAAGAGGACGGTCTGGCCCTCTTGAAGGGCTCGGTGAACTGCCGCGAAGGCGTCGCCGATGAAGGGGGCCAGCCGCTCACGCCACAGGCGCGCGCGTTCCAGCATGGCGTCGAGGGCCACGGGCTCGCTTTTGAGCAGGTGAACCAGGAGGGTGTTGGCAAACCGGAGCGCGTGCTGCAGGCGTTGAGTCAGCTCCGGCTCGGGCAGCAGCAAGTCTTGAACGCGCACGCCCCGGCGGGCAGCCTTGTCCGTGTAAGCCGGCCCGATGCCCCGGCCCGTCGTGCCGATGGCCCGCTCGCCGCTCAAGTCCTCGATGCTCCGGTCGAGCAGGCGGTGATAGGGGAAGATGAGATGGACGTTCCCGCTCACCGTGAGCCGGCGTAGTTCCACGCCCGCCCGGCGGAGCATCTCCATCTCCCGCCACAGCTCGTCGGGGTCCACCACCATGCCGTTGCCCATGACGGCCCGCACGTGGGGGTAGAGAATGCCGCTGGGAATCTGGTGGAACTTGAAGGTCTTTCCCCTGTGCATCACGGTGTGGCCGGCGTTGGGCCCACCGCCGAAGCGCACCACCATGTCGGCCAGGCCCGAGAGGAGATGGGTGATTTTGCCCTTCCCCTCATCTCCCCACTGGGCGCCGATGATTGCTATGCCTGCCATGATTTGGCTCCTCTGAACACATGAATGCTGAGAGACCTCAGTCCACGAAGCGATACTTGATCAAAGTCCACAGCGCCGTGATCCCGTCCTTCCACGTGATCTTCTTGCCCTCGTGGTACTCGCGCCCGGTGTAGCTGATGGGCACCTCGTAAATGCGAATGCCGCGCTTGAGCACCTTGGCCGTCACCTCGGGCTCGAACTCGAACCGGCGCGAGCGCAGCCTGAGGGGCTTGATCACCTCTGTGCGGAAGACCTTGTAGCACGTCTCCATGTCACTGAGAATGGTGTCGTAGAGGAGGTTGGTCACGAAGGTCAACACCTTGTTGCCCACCATGTGCCAGAAGAGCATGGCCTTGCGGGGGCCGCCCAGGAAGCGGCTCCCGTAGACCACATCGGCCCGCCCTTCGAGAATGGGCTGAAGGAGCACAGGATACTCGCGCGGGTCGTATTCCAGGTCGGCGTCCTGGATGAGCACGATGTCGCCGGTCACGTGGTCCAAGGCCGTGCGGATGGCTGCGCCCTTCCCCCGGTTGACCGGGTGGTAGAAGACCCGGATGTCCCCCCGTTCGGCCTCCTCGCGGAGGATGCGGCGCGAGTTGTCCGTGGAGCCGTCGTCCACCACCAGGATTTCCTTCTCGACGCCGTCCACGTGGACGGCGCGCACCCGCTTCAGGAGCTCGCGCAACGTTGCCTCCTCGTTGTACACGGGGATGATGATGGAGAGTTTCATGGGACTGGCTTCCTCGCTACAGGGTGTTGGGGGAATTGTGATCATCCCAATACGTTCGCATGTGGTTCGGCCGGAACACGCCCCGTTCGGTGACGATGGCCGTGATGAGTTCAGGCGGCGTCACGTCGAAGGCCGGGTACAGGGCGTCGACGCCGGCCACGGCCGTTGGCTCCGCACCACACCTGAGCACTTCGGCGGGGTCTCGCATCTCGATGGGGATTTCCGCGCCGGAGGGCGTCTCCGGGTCCGGCCCGTCGTATCCCAGCACGTAAAAGGGGATGTCGTAGTGGCGGGCGGCGATGGCGTGTTCCAGGGTGCCCACCTTGTTGGCGATGGAACCGTCCAAGGCGATCCGGTCGGCTGCCGTGATGTACTTGGTGACCATGCCCCGGCCCATGGTGAAGGCGGCCATGGCGTCGGTGATGACCGTCACGGGCACGCCGATCTCCACCGCTTGGCTGGCTGTGAGCCGGGCGCCCTGGAGGTACGGGCGCGTCTCGCAGGCGATCACCTTCACCTGTTTACCCGCGCGCCGGGCGTAGAAGAGCGTGTAGTTGAGGGCAGCGCCGGGATAACAGTGGGTGAGCAGAGAGTCGCCGTCGGCCAACAGCGTGGCCGCGTGGCGCCCACACGCTTCGGCCACGCTGTTGCCCCGCTCGATCTCGCCGTTCACATACGCGAGAATCTGCGCGTGAGCCGGCGCCCCCTGCTCCAGCGCGGCCTCGGCCCGCTCGACGGCGTGGCGCAGTATGTGGTGAACGTCGTCGGCCGTAGGGCGCAGGCTGCGCAGCCGTTCGGCCGCCTCGCGCAGGGCGCGGAGCTGGGCCGAGGCCGGCCGCGTGCGCTCCTGGTGGGCGACTAGGGCCAGGCCAAGCCCGGCCACGTAGGCCAGCGGGGGGCCTCCCTGGACGATCATGGCCTTGATGGCGTGGGCCACGTCGTCCAGAGTGCGACAGACCACGTAGTGTGTCTCGAAGGGATAGCGCCGGCGGTCGAGGACCACAACGGCGTTCCTCTCCTCATCGTAGAAAAGGGTGTTGAACCGGTTTGCCAGGAGCCCTGCTTCGAGTTCACCGGCCGGCATAGGAGATCGCCTCCTCGGGCAGACGTGGTCTCCAGTAGGTGCGCCACCCCTGATTGCGCACCAGCGCGCCGCGTGGCACCTGCACGATCACCAACAGGGCGCCCAACAAGTCACCACACGAGGCTGCCCCGTTGAAGAGGGAGACGGCGAAGGCCACGGCCAGCACCCAGGACGAGATGCTGCTGTTCGCGGCGACCATTCCCATGATCAGCAGGATGGGCCCTAACGAGAGGACCAGAAAGGGCGTCACCATCACGGCCAGAAAGCGACCCCGTGACATGGCGCCCGTGTAGTGGGCGTAGAACATCAGCCGTTGGGGCCAGATGCCCAGGATGATCCTGTCCGAGCGCCAGCCTCCTGGCATCATCAGCGCGTGCAGGAGCTCGTGGAGCCCCACGACGGCCAAGGCCACAGCAAGGGCGGCCAGAGCTTCCCGTGCGCTCACAATCACGACGCGGATGTTGGAGATGGGCAGGCTCCACCAGATTTTGGCCAGCACGAAGGCCACGACCAAGGCGATGGGGAGGGCGAGAAGCTGGAACAGGGCCGGCCCAGGTTCACGTATGGGCGACCACGGCTCCTCCTCCGGCTTGAAGTCGGGCTCATCGGGCACCGGCCCAACGTGGAAACGCATAGGGCACCTCTCCAACCTCTGCGTCTCTGTGGCGTAGTTCGACAGTGAGACGTGTCGAGGGTATACTTCTCTCGCGCTCAGCCGACACTGGTGAGGGTATTGTCCCCATTTTTGGGGATTTGAAAAATCGGTGCATTCCCTTCCGGCGCGGTTCGCCATGTTCGCCTTCCCCCAACCACACCCTGTCTCCACTTCTGCTGTGACCGTGGTACTGGGCATCGCCCAAGATGCCGGGTATCCTCACGTGGGATGTGTTCGGCCCTGTTGTTGGCCGGCCTGGCGGCGGGCTGCGGGCCGGCGCCACGTGGCCTGCCTTGGTCTCGTGGACGAGGCCTCCCGCCGGTGCTGGTTGCTCGACGCCACGCCGGATTTGCCCGCCCAGCTCCATTACGTGCGCCATGGCGTGGCTCGCGCCCCCGTCGAGCTGGCCGGCATTTTCCTCACCCACGGCCACATAGGCCACTACACGGGCCTGATCTACTTGGGCCGGGAGGCCCTGGGCGCCCGCCGGATGCCCGTCTACGCCATGCCCCGCATGGCGGCCTTCCTCCGGGCCAACGCGCCGTGGGGCGGGCTCCTGGAGCTCGGCCACGTGGAGGTGCGCGAGATGGCCCCGGCCCGCCCCGTGCGCTTGGGCCCTTCGCTGAGCGTGACGCCGTTGCCCGTGCCCCACCGGGCCGAGTACACGGAGACGGTGGCCTTTCTCGTCGAAGGCCCCAACGCTCGGCTGCTCTACGCGCCCGACACGGACGGATGGGCATCCTGGTCGCCTTCCTTGGAGGCCGTGCTCACAGGCGTGGACGTGGCCTACGTGGACGGCACCTTCTTCAGCCGCGACGAGCTCGTCGGGCGCAACATAGACGAGGTGCCCCATCCTTCCATTGTGGAGACCCTTCGCCGCCTGCGCACGCTGCCTGCGGACGTGCGCGCCCGCGTGCGCTTCATCCACTTCAACCACACCAACCCTGTGCTGCACGCTCCCCCGTTCGCCCGCTACGTGCTGGCCCCGGCCGGCGTGCGGGCGGCCGTGGAGGGCGAGATCGTGCCCCTCTGAGCGCACGACATTGGGCGTTGCGCGGACGGCTGTTCCCCAGCCCGTGTGACTTCTCACCACGAACGCCAACGGCCCCCATCCCCGCGGCTGCCAAAAGCTGTTCACCCCGTGGAAATCTGAGTATACTTGTTGGTCGGGCCTGCACAAGGGTGTTTTCCCCAGAACAGAGACCACATGCGAGGAGAGAGAACCCGGTGAACCGCATAAAAGTGAACAAGGCCCAGTGGTGGCGCCCTCTGGTTCGGGTCCTGTGGGCCTGGGGGCTGGAATTGGCCATCGTGGCGGTGGGCCTCTGGCTGCGCTATCGTTACGCCGTCAACGCCAACATGGTCGATGATGAGTACTTCGAGGCCCTTGCCCTCCACAACCTCATTCGCACCGGGCTGCCTGTCTTCGAGAGCGGCGCGTTGCACCCGAGAGGCTGGGTGTTCCTCGCCAGCGCTGTGCCGGTGGTGTTCGCCCTGGGCACTACGAAGCTGGCCATGCGCCTGGTGAACCTGCTCTTCGACGCAGCCCTCGTGGCGCTCGTCGTTTACATCGGGCGCCGGCGGTGGCACCGTGTGGTGGGCATGGGCGGTGGCCTCGCCGTGGCCCTGTTGCCCACGCTCATCGAGAACACCCCCAGGGTGCGGTTTTATGGCGCCTTTGTGCTCTTCTCGTTGCTCACCGTTTGGACGGCTTTTCGGGCGTCCCAAGCGCCCAACCACGTCGGCCGGCACATTGCCTTTGCCGTGGCTTTCGGCCTGGCCATCATGGCCCACGAGGAGGCGCTGTTGCTCTACCCGCCCCTGTTGTTGCTCCTGCTCCTTTGGGGTGGCCGTGCCTATTGGCGACGGCGGAGCGCCTGGGGCGCTCACCTGATCATTCTGGCGGTGACGTTGGTGCGCGCCGGCCTGGAGGTGGTGGCGAACCTTCAGGCGCCGGCTTTCATCGGCGTGCAGGGCGAGGCCAAGCCCTACCTGGAGCCCTTTGTCGCTGTGGCGGAGAAATGGATGGTCTATCGAAATGTCTACTTGCAACGGGCGTATTGGCCTGTGACGGCCGCCTTTGTGATCACGTCCGCCTGGTTGTTGGTGGCCCTGTGGGCGCGCGTGAGGTCAGCACGCGCGCGGTTTCCCGGGCTTCTCGCGTTTCTCGTGGTCCCCGTGCTCTGGAGCCTCTTCTTCCTGGTCGTCCTGGCCGGGAGCAACTGGCGGGAGAGCCGCTACACGCTCTTCGTGGAGCCCCTGTGGGCGCTGGCCGCGGCCGCCGGCCTCTGGTGGCTGCTGGAACCACTCTCCCGGCTCAGCCTGCGCCGGGGAGCGTACGCGGTGTGGCTCCTCGCCGTGGGCCTGATGCTGTGGCCCAAGGCGTGGGCTGCCTCCTCCTCGCGCAACGCCGACTACGTCTCCGCCTTCGCCCACGTGGCCGCCGAGCGCCGGCCCGGCGACGTGGTGGGGACACCCTTGATTCACGTCTGCGCCTTCCTGTTGCCCGGCGGGTGTGACTACTACTTGCGGGAGGACGGATACGAGCCCTATGTCATCGAGCGGGCGGGCGTGCTGGTGGACCGGTGGACGGGAAGCCCCCTGCTGAGCACGCCGGAGGAGATGGAACGGCTCATCAGGAGCGCTCCGCGAGTGTGGGTCGTGGCCAATGGCCACCGGCTGGGCACGCGCTACCGCGCGGCCTTCCGACGGCTCCTGCTGGAACAGCTCCGCCTGGAAGCCGAGTACGGGGGAGGGATGCGCGTGGCCGTGGCCGAGGGGTGGCGCCCCCGGCCGGACTACACGGTGATCCGGGAGATGGCCCTGCCGGTGGGCCCCTTCACGCTGGTACGCCTGGAGCGCACGGCGTTGGAGGAGCGGCCGACAGGCTCGTGGCTCCATCTGGTCTTGCACTGGCAGATCCCCAAGGGCTTTCCCCTCAACCTCAACAGCTCGGTCAAGTTGGTCAGCAGCGCGGGGGAGAACCTGACCCAGTCGGATGGCCCGCCGGCCAACGGCCTCGTCCGAACGGGAGAGCGCCCCAACCTCCCGCTGCCCGATTTCAAACAGCTCCGCCTGCCCGACGAGCTGCCGGCCGGCATCTACCGCCTGGAAGTCTCCCTCTACGACCCCACGACGTTGGAGCCGGCCGGCGAGAGCGTGCCCTTCGAGTGGCTGCGCGTCGGGCCGCTGCCCGCGCCGCCCCGCGTGCCTGTGGGCGCTGTCTGGCAGAACGGGCTGGTTCTGGTGGGGCACGGGGAGCTCCCCGACCGCCTGGTGCCCGGAGATGTGGTGAGCGTGACTCTCACGTGGGCGGCACGCCGGCCGGTGGCCGAGGACCTGACGCTCTCTGTCCAGCTCATCGGGCCGGAGGGCAGCCTCGTGGCCCAGGACGATCACCCCCCTCTGCGCGGGTTCTATCCTACGTCCCGCTGGGTGCCCGGGGAAACTGTGCTGGAGGAGACGTACACCCTTGTCCTGCCGGAGGCGCTTCCTCCGGGGCCGTATCGGCTGGTGGTGCTCTGGTACGAGCCGTCCACCCTCCGGCGGGTGCCCGTGGACGCTGGCGACGACGCGCTTGAAGTGGCGCGGTGGACGCGCTGATCAGGCGCGCTCGTCCTTCTCCGGCGGATACCATTCGTGTTCGGCGATGCCCCGGCGGTGGTTGACCAGCCTTGCCCAGACGAAGAGGGCGTCGCCCAAACGGTTGAGGTAGACGCGGGCGTGAGGTGTGATGGGTTCGTGGCGCTCGAGGGTCACCACACGGCGTTCAGCCCGCCGGCAGACCGTGCGCGCCACGTGGAGCCAAGCAGCTGCCGGCGTGCCTCCCGGCAGGATGAAGGCGCGCATGGGCGGAAGCTCCTCCTCGGCCTCGTCGATCCAGCGCTCGAGGCGTGCCACGTCCTCCTGGTCCATCCTGGGCGCCCACGCCGACGCCTTGGTCTCGTCCAGAGGGGTGGCCAAGTCGGCGCCGAGGACGAAGAGATCGCGCTGAACGCGCTCGATTTTCACGGACAGCTCTTCATCCTCCAAGTGAGCCAGCACGGCGCCCAAGAGGGCGTTCAGCTCGTCCACGGCGCCGTAAGCTTCCACGCGGGGATCGTCCTTGGCTACCCGCCGGCCCCCGAAGAGGGCAGTCCGGCCGGCGTCGCCTGTTTTGGTGTAGATGCGAGTCACGTCCTTGCCTCCTCGTCCTCTGTTGTTCAGATCAGCGTGCCCTCGTGGCGCAGCAGAAAGGCTTTCACGTCCATGCCCGCCGAGAAACCCTGTAGCGCCCCCGAGGCGGCCACAACCCGGTGGCAGGGAATGACGATGGGCACCGGGTTCATGGCCAGCGCGCGCCCCACGGCCCGGGCAGCGGCGGGATTGCCAACGGCCCGCGCCAGGGCGCCGTAGGTCACCACACACCCCCAGGGGATTTGGTAGGTCTCCTCCAGGACACGGCGTTGGAAGGGCGTGAGGCCCAGGGCCTCCCAATCCACGGGCACGGTGAACCGGAAGGGTTCCGAGTTCGAGCGGAAGTAGGTGTTCAGCTCGTCCAAGGCTGCCTGGAGGACGATGTGTGCGCCGTGGGCCTCCGCCTCCGCCGGGGGAGGGGCGAGGGGAGCACTGTGGCCGCCGATGTCGATGCGTATCAGCCCTTCCGGGGACGCGCTCACCCACAGCGGGCCAAAGGGAGCCTGAAACCGCGCGTTGGCTGTCGGCTTGGGGTGTGACATAATCCTCGGACTCCTCTCCCCACCGAAGGCGCGGGCTGTGCTGGAGGGGGTGTTGGGCGGGTTTCACCTTCGCGGCACTCCAGTTGTGTTCGGGCCCCAATTATAATACAATCCCGCGCGGAGGCGAAAGCGGCAACGCCTCCGTTTTCCGGTGAGTCCTGTGCTTCTGTGTCCGGCGCTTGTGATGGAGGCAACTTCATGGTGCGCTCGCTCGCCGAATTCATCGCCACGGCAGTGGCCTTCGTGTTGGCCATCACCGTCCACGAGTTCGCCCACGCCTTCGTGGCCGACCGACTGGGTGATCCAACTCCGCGCCGCGAGCGGCGGGTGACCCTCAATCCCCTGGCCCACTTGGACCCCTTGGGCACGATCCTCATCTTCGTGGCCGGCTTCGGGTGGGGCCGGCCGGTGAACGTCAACCCCCGTTATCTGCCGTGGGGCTCGCGGGGCATGGCCCTGGTGGCGGCGGCCGGCCCGCTTTCCAACCTGCTCTTGGCCTGGCTCTTTGCCATGCCGCTGCGCACAGGTGCCGTTTCCTTCACCCCCTTGGGGCGCTCGGTGCTCTTGCCCAGTCTGGGCGAGTTGTACACCACCATCATCTTCATCAACATCTTGTTGGCCGTCTTCAACCTCATTCCGCTGGCTCCCCTCGACGGCGCGAAGGTTGTTCAAGGGTTTCTGCCGTACCCGTATGACGTGAAATTTGAGCGCCTCCAGCAGTATGGTCCCCTTCTGCTGTTGGCCATTATTTTCATCGTGCCCTTCTTCCTGCGCGTGGACGTGTTGGGAATGCTCATTCGGCCGCCCATTGGGTGGATTTTCCGGTGGATGTTGGGGGTGTGAGGGGCTAAGATGAGTGGGTCCGCTGCCCGGCGAGTGTGGTATCGTCTGTGGCAGGGCACCCGGTACTTCGTGGAGCGCCCTTCGGCCGAAGACGAGGCGCTGGCCGCCGAGGTGCTCTCTCCGCCCCTGTTGGAGCTCTACAACCGCATGGCGCCGCGCGACAGGGCCCACGCCGCGCGCGTCTGCCGCGCTCTGCGCCGTTGGGGCGTCGAAGAGCGGACGGTTCTCCAGGCCGCTCTGCTGCACGATGTGGGCAAGGCCGGCGGGGTTCCTTGGATTGCCAGGGTCGTCTACGTGCTCTTGTGCCGTTGGGCCCCGGCCTGCGTCACCCGCCTGGAGCGCTCCGAGAGGCCGCCGGCACTCCTGCGGCCCCTTGTGCGCCTCGCCCGTCACCCGGCGATAGGCGCCGAGCTGGCGGCCCAAGCGGGCGCTCCCGCCGACGTGGTGAGCCTCATCGGGGGGCACCAGGACGGCAGCGGAGTGCCTCCTCGCCTGATGCCGGCCCTGCGGCTCCTGCAACGCGCGGACGAGGCGGCGTGAGCGCGGAGCGTGCGCTGTCGTCGGGGAGATAAGGAGTGATGACATGAAGACAACGATCACCGTCATCGGCACGGGAGCCATTGGCGCCTCCATAGGGTTGGCCCTGAAGGAGGCCAACGTCCCCGTCGAGCTCATCGGCCATGATCGCCTCCTGGAACGGGCCCGACAGGCCAAGGCGTTGGGAGCTTTCGACCGGGTGGAGTGGAATCTCATCCGGGCGGTGGAACCGGCCGATCTCGTTGTGCTCGCCGTGCCACCGAGTGCCGTGCTGCCCACCCTCCAGGCCATTCGGGAGGACCTCCGGCCCGGCACAGTGGTAACCGACACGGTCGAGGTGAAGGCTCCTGTGTTGGCGTGGGCGGCCGAGACGTTGCCCCACAACGTCCACTTCGTGGGTGGGCATCCCTTGGTGCGTGTTGCCGAGACAGGCCCCCAGGCCGCGTGGTCCAACCTCTTCCGGGGGCGGCGCTATTGTGTCGTGCCCGCGCCTGACGCTGACGAGAAGGCCGTGGAGACGGTCGTGCGCCTGGTGCATCACTTGGGGGCGACCCCCTTCTTCCTCGACGCGGCCGAGCACGACGCGCTGGTCACCGGCGTCCACCACCTGCCTGCTCTCACCATCCTGGCCATCGCACGACTGCTGGTGGAGAGCCCCTCCTGGAAGGACTTGGACACCCTGGCCGATGGCCTCTTTGCCCACGTGGCGACATTGGTGGAAATGGCGCCGGCCGACTTGCGTGCCTTCTCCTTCGCCAACCGGGAGCATCTCGTCCACTGGCTCGGCACCCTGCAGGACGAGCTGGGCGAATGGGTTGAGCTGCTCCGAGAGGGGCGAGAGGAGGCGTTCGAGGAGCGCGTCACGGGCGTGCAGGACGCCCTGCAGCGCTGGCGGGAGAGCCAACGCCCGCCCGAGTGGTATCGTCACGCCCGCGAGCGTGCGAGCTGGACGAGGATGTTGGGCTTTCGCCGTTTTCTTCCCGACCGTGACCTGTAATTGGGGGTGGTGGCGTTTGGGAGGAGTATCCCCATGTGATATAATGGGACGTTACGGGCCCGCGGACGGATGAGTGGCAAGATGAGAGTAAGGGCGGGAGGAGGGCAGCATGACACGACAGGACGACGATGGGGCAACGTGGGTCCGAAGACGAGGGAGATGGGCTGAGGCATGGCTGATACGGCTCGGCATCTCTCGGTGGCGTTGAACGCCCAACTCCTCTCACTCCAGCGGGGGTACAGGAACGCCGGGATCTCCAAATACATTTACGGGCTGCTTTCCCACCTGCCGCTGGCCGACAGCACAATCAGGTACACGGTCTACACCCATGAGCGGCGCGGAACGCTGCCCGGCATGCGTCGAGCCCTCACCCGTCTCAACACCCACCGGCCAGCCGTGCGAGTTGTTTGGGAGCAAATGATGTGGCCTCTGTTGTTGGCCCGTGATCCGTCGCCGGCCCACGTGATTCACGGCATGGCCTACGCGCTGCCCCTCGTGCTCTCTGTGCCCTCGGTGGTGACAATTTATGACTTGGCCTTCGTCCGCGTGCCAGATGCCTTTCGGCCCTGGAATCGGCTCTACTTGCGCCTGGTGACGCGCATTTCTGCCCGGAGGGCCGCCCACGTCTGTGTGATCTCGGAGAGCACGGCCGGGGACGTGCTCCGGTGGTTGCACCTTCCCAAGGCGCGTGTGACCGTCGTCTACCCTGGCGTTGACGACCGGTTCGAGCGCCCATCAGAGTCCGAGCTGGCGGCCTTTCGGCAACGGCGCCGCCTGCCCGACCGATACGTGCTCTACTTGGGCACCCTGGAGCCGCGCAAAAACCTCGTGCAGCTCCTGCGGGCTTATGCCCGGCTGGCCGGCAGCGATCCGCACGCCCCCCTGCTCGTCCTGGCCGGCGGCAGAGGGTGGGGCGTGGAGGCTATTTTCGCCGAGGCGGAGCGCCTGAACGTGATGGACCGCGTTCTCTTTCCAGGCTACATCCCGTCTGCCGAACAACCCTACTGGTACGCTGCGGCCGATCTCTTCGTCTACCCGAGTCGCTATGAGGGGTTTGGTATGCCGGTCCTGGAGGCAATGGCCTGTGGCACGCCGGTGGTGACATCGAACACGTCGAGCTTGCCCGAGGTGGTCGGTGATGCCGGCCTGCTGGTGGACCCCGACGACGTGGCCGCCCTGGCCGACGCCCTGGCCGAGATGTTGAGCTCGCCGGAGCGTCGGGCCAGGCTCGGGCGGGCAGCCCGGGAACGCGCGCGGCGCTTCTCGTGGTTGCGGGCAGCACAGCGCCAGGTGGAGGTCTACCGCCGGCTCGCCGCCCGGGAGGAGGATGGCGTATGAGAGCCCTTCGTCGGCCGGAGTACCTGGCCCGTCTGGGCCTGATGGCCGTGGACGTGCTCCTCATCAACGTGGCCTTCGTGATCGCCTACTGGATGCGCTACGTCAAGGAGTGGGGCGGACAGGTGGACCCGGCCTTCCAGGTGCCATACACGCAGTATGTGCCGGTGGCGGCGGTGTTGACCCTCTTGCTCCTCGTTACCCTGACCGTCGAGGGGGTGTACAACCGGCGTCGGGGCATCTCGTTCTTCGAGGAGCTGTATGCCATTCTGAACGCCACCACGACCTCTGTGGTGCTGATGATTGCCATTTTCTTCTTCTACCGCCCTTACTCCTACTCGCGGCTCATCTTCGCCTACGTGGCCGCGCTCACCGTGCTCCTCTTGGGCGCGGCACGCCTGGTGGAGCGCATCGTGCGCCACCAGTTGCGCAAGCGAGGCCTCGGCGTGGTGCGCCTGCTCATCGTGGGCGCCGGGGAACGGGGGCGCACGCTCATGCGCCACATTGTGGCCCATCCCGAGCTGGGGTATCACATTGTGGGCTTCGTGGACGACGACGCCCGGCGCCAACAGGACATCGGGCGCATACGCGCCTTGGGCGACACCTCTCGCCTGCCCGAATTGGTCCAACAGCTCAACGTGGACGAGGTGATCATCACCCTGCCGTGGCAGTATCACCGCAAGATCATGCGCATTCTGGACCAATGTGAGCGGGAGAACGTGCGCAGCCGCATTGTGCCCGACATTTTCCAACTCAGCCTCAGCCACGTCTACTTGGACGAGATCAAGGGCATTCCCCTCATCGGCACACGGGAGCCGGCCTTGCAGGGGTGGAACTTCGCCATCAAGCGCATGATGGACATCGCCATTGCGGGCGCGTTGTTGGTCGTCTTTGCCCCGCTGATGGCCCTGATCGCGCTGCTCATCAAGCTCGACTCGCCGGGGCCGGTGCTCTTCAAGCAGGTGCGCGTGGGCCGCTACGGCCGCCCCTTCACCCTCTACAAGTTTCGCTCCATGTACGCGGACGCGGAGGAACGGCTGGCCGAGCTCCTGCCCTTCAACGAGGCCGACGGCCCGCTCTTCAAGATGCGCCATGACCCCCGCGTGACGCGCGTGGGGCGTTGGCTGCGCCGGTTCAGCCTGGACGAACTGCCCCAACTCTGGAACGTGCTCAAGGGGGACATGAGCCTCATCGGGCCACGGCCGGCCCTCCCCCACGAAGTGGAGCAGTACGAGGCGTGGCACCGCAAGCGACTGGAGGTGCCCCCTGGCCTCACCGGCCTCTGGCAGACGAGCGGGCGCAGTGACATGCCCTTCGAGGAGATGTGCCTGCTCGACATCTACTACGCCGAGCGTTGGTCCCCGTGGCTCGACGCCGTGATCTTCTTCAAGACGATCCCGGCCGTTCTGTTCGGGCGGGGGGCGTATTGAGAGCACGCCCCTCGCGTCTGCGCGCGAAGATGGGCTCCCGCCGTGAGGGAGCCGGCGCCTCCCGTGTCCGTGAACCGAAACACCACGATTGAGGAGGAGGAAGGTATGGACGTGTTGGTTACCCTTCACGATCTCTGGCGCTGGGTCGTGTTGGCGGCGTTCGCCGTCGCCGTTGTGGGCGGCGTGCGCAAGTGGCGTCAAGGTGCCGAGTGGCGCGTGGACGACCGGCGCTGGCCGCTGGTGGCCACTGTGACGCTGGACATCCAAGTGTTGCTGGGCATTCTGATCTGGGCCGGCCAAGCACGGTGGAGCGGCGACCATCCCTTCTTCACCACGTGGCTCCATCCCATCATCATGCTGGCTGCCTTGGCCGTCGCCCACGCCACGCTGAGCCGCAGCCGGCGCCTGCGCGGGCCGGACCGCCACCGCGCCGTGGCCGTGGGGCTTCTGGCTGCCCTGATCATTGTGATCTTGGGCGTGCCCAGGTATGCGTGGCCCACGTGAAGCCCTCGGCCCCCAAGGAGGCATTGCTGGGCCCAACCCCCGGGTGCGATTGACACTCCGGGGGTTGGGAATATAATGGCGCCGCCGGCCCACACATTTCCACGAACGAGGTGATCCATGAGCGCATTTCGCGGCTACTTTGAGGAGTTCCAGGAAGGAATGAGCTTCACCACTCCCCGCCGTACCATCACCGAGGCCGACATCGTCAACTTCGCGGGCGTCTCGGGCGATTTCAACCCCATCCACGTGGACGAGGTCCACGCGGCCGGCACTATGTTCGGCAAGCGCGTGGCCCACGGCCTTCTCGTCCTCGCCGTGGTCTCCGGGCTGTGTACGCAGCTCGGGTTCCTGGGCGAAAAGGTGCAGGCGTTCTTGAGCATGGAGTGGAAGTTCAAGGCACCGGTCTTCATCGGCGACACGGTCTCGGCCCGGCTCGAGGTTGTCGGCCTGCGGCCGCTCCGCCGCTTGGGCGGGGGCGTGGTGACCTTCCGGGCCGATGTGCTCAACCAGGAGGGGCGTGTGGTTCAAACCGGCTCGTGGCAGATTCTCTTCAAGAGCCGGGAGGCAGACGGAGCAGAGGAGTAAGCCTGTGGATGAGGGGCGTGGCACGGCGGTGGCCCTCTTCCTGATCCTGTTGGTCACGTGCGCGGGCACGTATTGGGCCATTCAGACGGTACGTACCGGCGGAACTCTCTTCACTTTCGGGAGCACTGAGATCATCACCCCCACGCCGGGCCAGGTGGTGCCCACGTTCACCCCCTTTATCGGGCTAGCCCCGTCGCCAACGCCCTTCACGCCGGCCACGCCGGTGGTAGCAACGCCCTCGCCGACCCCCCAGCCCCCCATTCAGCCGGCCGTGCCCACGCGCCCGACGGCCGGCCCTACGCCTACTCCTCTGCCGTCCCCCACGCCTCGCCCGGCCGCGTCGCCCACACCGCCCCCGAGCCCCACGCCGGCCTACCTGTTCACCGTGCTCCGCCAGGGACCCGATTACAGCAAAGGGTGTAACGGCTCCTACATCTTCGGCTACATTTACGATGCACAGGGCAATCCCTTGCCCGGCGTGCGCGTTCACGTCTTCGATTACTACGGCAACGACTTTCCCCCCGCCATCTCAAAGGAGGACCCGCCGGGATGGTACGATGTGCTCATCAGCAGCCAGCCGAACACGTGGGTGGTGGAGATCGTGGACGAGGCCGGCAACCGGGTCAGCCCCCAAGTTGAGGTGGTCAACACCGGCCGCTTCGTGGAAGGCCAGGAGGCGTGCTGGCACCGGGTGGACTTTCGCCGCACGCGGTGATCGGCAAGCTTGCCCTCTGGTCTGGCCTCTTGGGCCCAGTCGCCTTTGACAGGAGACGCTACCTACCCGGACTTCACAAACTGGGACACCTTCCGGCCACAGACGGCACAGCGGCCACTCAGGCGTCGGCGCCCTTGGGACGTGGTGGTGTATTCAACGTCGCGCACCGGTTGTTTGGTCCGACACCCTAGGCAGTAGACGCGCACCTCCTCCTCTTGGTCGGCGCCTGCTCCAGTTTCCTCGCCCGGCGCTCCAGGTTGTGTCGGCGGGGCGGCAACCTCGGCGGGCTGAGCGGAGATGTGGAGGGGGATCACATCCCTTGGAGCAGAGGGCTTAAGCCCCCTGCCGGGAACCGGCTCGGGTCCCATGCGGGAGAGAAGCCGCGAGACCACCCACCAACCGGCCATAGCGCCTGTGCTCACGACAACGAGCGTCCACACGCGGCGTATCATGTTGCACTCCTTACTCTCCTCGGTTCAGGGAACGTCTCGCATCTCGCAGGAAGGTTGGGCAGGATGACCTCTGAAATCGGCGTCAAGGGCCTTTGAAACCCTCACATTGTTCATTGTATCGCACCTGGAGTTTCAGGCAATTCCTCTCCGCCTGACAGTGTTTCGTCTAGTTCATCCTCGGTCCGAATGGTGGAACGCCACTTGCCATGAAGGCCCACACTGTGTTAGAATGATGTACGCCCTTCCCGCCTCACACAGAACTCTGGCACTTCGTTCCTTTGACAACGCAGACGCTCAACGGAGAGGCACATTATGGACAAGATCGACCCGACGTGGGAACACTCCCTGCGCACCCGGCCGGAGGCCGAGGTGGATGTGATTGTCCGCACCACTTCCCCCCCGCCAGATGATCCGGCCACGTGGGAGGAACGGGGGTTGCACCTGCGCACCACGTTCACCCTGGTGCCCGGCGTGGCCGTGACAGGCCCCGCGCGTGAGGTGTTGAAACTGCTCGATGAGCCCTGGGTCATCCGTATCGAGCCCGACCGCGAAGTCCGAGCCTGGTGAGTGCCCCCGGGGCCGGCGGCCGGGCCGGTGATCGCACGTGAGGTTTTCCATGAATCCTGACAAGTTGCACCCGCGCCTTCAGGCGGCATTGGAGGTCCGCGCCCGGGCAATCACGGCGCAGGCGGAGCGACGTCTGCCCGTTATCGTCTGCTTT
Organism: Ardenticatenaceae bacterium; assembly: GCA_026989095.1. Taxonomy (GTDB): domain Bacteria; phylum Chloroflexota; class Anaerolineae; order Ardenticatenales; family Ardenticatenaceae; genus WFWG01. The sequence goes on along the minus strand of JALSKA010000095.1, from coordinate 990 downwards.
CACCACCCCGATCACGATGTGACCGCTGCTGTCACGAGCGCGCGGCATCGTTTCCGCCTGCTGCCGGCCTTGGCTGTGGAGGCCAACCGCCAGGAAATCGAGGCGTTGACGGAAGAAGAGGCCGTGGCCCTGGTGTGGCTGGACGAGGAAGTGCGCACCTGCTTGGATACCAGCGTGCCGGGCATTCAAGTGCCGGCCGTGTGGGACGTGGGCTTGACCGGAGAAGGCATCGTCATTGCCGTTGTGGACACCGGCATTGACCCCGATCACCCGGACTTGGCCGGCCGTGTGCTCGACATGGCCGATTTCACCGGTGACGGACCGCGTGACCGTGATGGCCACGGCACCCACGTGGCGAGCATCGCGGCCGGCACCGGTCAGGCCAGCGGCGGCCGCTACCGGGGTGTGGCCCCCCGCGCCACGATCCTGAGCGCTAAGGTGCTGCGGAGCAGCACCGCGCCCGGCCGCATGAGCGATGTGATGGCCGGGATCGAGTGGGCCGTTGCCCAAGGGGCTCAGGTGATCAATTTGAGCTTGGGAGGCACAGGGCCCTGTGATGGCACTGACGCCCTCAGCCTCATGTGCGACGCGGCTGCCGAGCGGGGCGTTGTCATCTGCGCGGCCGCCGGCAATGACGGGCCAGCCTGGCGCACTGTGGGCTCTCCGGGATGTGCCCGTAGTGTCATCACCGTGGGCGCCTCCGACCGGGAAGACCGCGTGGCCGACTTCAGCAGCCGGGGGCCCACTGCCGACGGGCGCGTCAAGCCCGACGTTGTCTTCCCCGGCGTGGGCATAGTGGCCGCGAGGGCGGCCAACACGAGCATGGGAACGCCCCTCGACGAGCGCTACACCCGCGCCAGTGGCACCAGCATGGCCACGCCCCACGCCACGGGCACGGCTGCCCTGCTCCTCCAGGCCAACCCGGGCCTTACGCCGGCCCAGATCAAGCGGGCTTTCCAAGAGGTGGCTGTGGACCTCAACTTCAACCCG
>JALSKA010000094.1 GCA_026989095.1 Ardenticatenaceae bacterium | reverse complement strand
TCCTCGCATGCCCGGCCACTGGAACCAATTGGCCGGACATGCGAGGAGTGCCGGCTTGGAGCGACGCACACGCTGCTGTTCATGGGGGTGGCCCGGTCACGTCTCACCTGAAACGCGTGGCGGCAACGAGGAGACGGCGCCGGACGGCGGAACGGCATTTGCCAGGAAGTCAGATCATGACAAACTATATCACGGTTTGTCCGCTGTGGCAACTCATCGTCACACGTTTGGTGGTCCAACATGTGACCAACCCCTTTGTCATCACGTGGAGAGGTGAAGATGACTGTGAAGGCGTCCGCAAAAGATGTCCGGGTGCACGAGACCACCGTCCGCGTGCGCTACGCCGAGACCGACCAGATGGGCTTGGCCCATCACACCGCCTATTTGGTCTGGTTCGAGGTCGGGCGCAGCAGTCTCATGCGCGCCCACGGGGCCAGCTACGGCGACTTCGAACGCGAGGGCTTCTTCTTGCCCGTGGTGGAGTGTTTTGCCCGCTTCGTGGCCCCCGCCAAATATGATCGCCTGGTCAAAGTGCGCACGTGGGTGGAGGCATTCAAGTCCCGCTCGCTCACGTTTGGGTACGAGGTGGTGGACGAGGAGAGTGGTCAGCTCCTGGCCACCGGCTACACCAAGCACCTCTGTACTGACCGAGAGGGGCGCACCCGCCGTTTCCCCGAGGCGTGGCGGGCCCTCTTGGACACGGAGGTGAGCCGTGAAGCCCCGTGAGCGCGTGCTGGCCGCCCTGCGAGGGGAGCCCGTGGACCGGCCGGCCTTCAGCCTCTGGCGCCACTTCCACGAGCACGATGCCACGCCCGAAGGACTCGTGGAGGCCACCCTCACCTTTGTGCGCACGTGGGAGCCCGATTTCGTCAAGCACACCCCAACGGGGCTCTACGCCGTGGAGGACTGGGGGCTCGCCATCCGGCGCTTCGACGACCCCCACCGCCCTCCCGAGCGCCTGCGCCCCCTCTTCGACACGCCTGACGGCTGGCACGAGCTGGAGGAGCTGGACGTGGAGGCCGGCGCGTTGGGGCGTGAACTCCACGGGCTGCGCCTGTTGCGGGCCAAGGTGCCGGACGAGGTGCCCATTCTCATGACCGTCTTCAGCCCGCTGACGTTGGCCTACAAGCTGGTGGGCGAACGGGTCGTGCGAGACCTGCGCGAGGCCCCCGAAGCTCTCCACGCCGGCCTGTGCACCATCGCCGCCACCGTCGCCCGCTACGTGGAGGCGGTCCACAGGGCCGGCGCCGACGGGCTCTTCTTCGCCACCCAACTGGCCACGGCCGACCGGCTCACGCGGGAGGAGTATGCCCGCTTCGGCGAGCCCTACGACCAACTGGTGCTGGGGGCGTGGCCTGGAGAAGCGCCCCTCATCCTCCATTTGCACGGCTCCAACACCTTTTTCGACCTGGCGAATGTCTACCCGGTCCACGGGGTGAGCTGGCACGACCGGGAGACCTCCCCCTCTCTGGCCGAGGCTCTGGGCCGCACGGCGCGGGGACTCGTTGCTGGGCTCGACCGGCGTGTCTTCCTCCAAGGGCGTGACGCTGTGCGCCGCCAAGCGCTCGATGCCTTGAGGGCGACGGGCGGCCGGCGCCACGTGTTGGCCCCATCCTGTGTGCTGCCTACCCAGGCCCCGGACGAAGCCCTGGCGGCCGTCGTCGAGGTGATCAGGGGCGAGAGTCCATGAGGTCATACCAATGAATGACCACACAGAGGAGCGTGATGATGGTGCGGATTACGTCATACGGCGCGGCCGGCACGGTGACCGGCTCGTGCCACTTGATTGAGGTACAGGAGACGCGCATCCTGGTGGACTGTGGGATGTTCCAGGGCCAGGAGTACATCACGGCCCTGAACCGTGAACCCCTGGGTTTTGACCCCACCACCCTCGACGCCGTGGTGTTGACGCACGGCCACTTGGACCACTGCGGCCGGCTGCCCCTGCTCGTGCAGGAGGGGTACGAGGGGCCCATCTACGCCACCCGGCCCACCTACGACGTGGCCCGCTTCATCCTGCTCGACTCGGCCCGCATCCAGCACGAGGATTGGTTGCGGGCCGAGGAACACGAGGTGCGCCACGGCCGCCACGTGCCGCCGCCGCTCTACACCGAACAGGATGTCTTCGACACGCTGGACCTGTTCGAGCCGGCCCGGTACGGGGAGGCGATCCGGGTGGGGAGCCTGCGCTTGACGTTTGGAAACGCCGGCCACATTTTGGGCTCGGCGTTCATCCTCATCGAAGGAGACGGCGTGCAGCTGGTGTGCAGCGGCGACGTGGGCACGTGGGAGCAGCACGTGGTGCCCGAGCCGGAGTTGCCCCCGGAGGCGGACGTGGTGCTCTTGGAGAGCACATATGGCGGCCGAGTTCACGAGCCGCTGGAACAGGCTATGGCGAAGATCGCCGCGTTCATCACCGAAGTGGTCGAGGCCGGCGGCAACGTGCTCATCCCCACTTTCGCGCTGGAGCGCGCCCAAGATGTGCTCTTCATCCTGCGCAAGCTGCACCGCGAGGGGCGCATCCCCGAGGTGAAGACGTTCCTCGACAGCCCGCTGGCCATCAACTTCACCCGCCTTCACCGCAGGTACCCGGAACAGTTGGGCCAGGCAGTCAAGCGCGTCATCCTGCGCGGCGAGGACCCCTTCTCGTGGCCCGGCCTTCAGCTCACCCGCACCCAGCGGGAGTCACGGCGCATCGATTTCATCGAGTCCGGCGCAGTGATCATGGCCGGCAGTGGCATGGCCACGGGCGGGCGCATCATGCGCCACCTCTTCAACAACCTGTGGCGGGAGGAGTGTGGGGTGCTCTTCGTGGGGTTCCAGGCCGAGGAGACGCTGGGGCGGGCGCTCATCGACGGGGCAAAGGAAGTGGAGATCTACGGCGAGCCGGTGGTGGTGCGGGCCAGGATTACCAACATCGACGGGCTCAGCGCCCACGCCGACGAGCCCCAACTGCTCAAGTGGGTTGCTCCCACGCGCGCCACGCACGTTTTTCTGGTTCACGGCGAATCTCCGGCGCCGGAAGCCCTGCAGGCCAGCCTGAAGGATCGGCTGGGCGTGGAGAGCACCATTTCCGAGCGGGGCGTGACCTATGAGCTCTGAGCACGTGTGGAGGATGGGGAGGTCGGGGCCAACACAGTTTCCACGACACGCACGGCGCCGGCCTGCCACAATGCTTCCTGAACGGGAGGCAAGCGGTCCGGTTCCACCAAGGCAATGACATTGCCCCCCCGGCCGCCGCCGCTCAGCTTGGCGCCCAAGGCCCCGGCCCGCATCGCCGCTTCCACCAGGCGTTCGATCTTCGGCGAGGATACGCCAATGAGGCGCAGGAGGGCTTGATTTTCGCCCAGGAGGGGGCCGAGGCGGGATGGGGAACCGGCCTGAAGGGCCTGGCGGCCACGTTCGACGACGCTGGCGATGCGGTCGAAGAGCTCCTCGTAGCGGGCCGGGTTGGCTTGCCGGCCGGCGCGCACGGCGGCCACAGTTTCGCGGGTGGGGCTGGGCACGCCCGTGTCGGCGATGAGAAAGGCGAAGCGGCCGCCGGGGTCGAAGGGTTGAGGGGGAGCTCCCCGGCGAAACCAAATGGGCCGGCCGTGGGCCACCACCGTGTTGTCGATGCCGCTAGGCGTGCCGTGGAGGAGCTTCTCGGTCTCGTAGACGAGGGCCGACACGCGCTCGGCGGGGAGGTGGCAACCTGCATACGCCGCCAGCGCTCGCACGATGGCCGTGGCCACTGCGGCGCCGCTGCCCAACCCTCCGGCAATGGGAATGGCGCTGTGGACGACGATCTCCAAGTCGGGCTCCCCCCCGCTGGCGAGCGCCCGCCACGCCGTGCGCACGGCGTGGGCCAACGGGTCGTCGGCCGGCGCCTGGCGAAGGGGGTAATGCCTGTCCAGGTCGAGGGCACGAATCCAGGTGCCACTTCCGGCCGGCAGGGGCACGGCGTGGACAATGGCCCGCAGGCGCGCCACCGGCACGGCGATGGCTGGCCGGCCGTAGACGACCGCGTGTTCGCCCAGGAGGATCACTTTGCCGGGGGCCGAGCCCGTGGCCATCGTCCTGCCCTCTGATGTGCGGGCCGCCATCTACGTCCTCCACGGCATGCCGGGGGGCGGGGCACCACCGCCCCCCGGATACGATGCCCGTTCACCGTCCTACTGCCACACCGGGTCCCGCTCCTCCCGGTAGGCGCGCTTCCCCTCCTCGCCGTCCATGCTGTATTGGGCGCGCTCCTGGACCTCGAAGTAATAGTGCAGGATGCGGTCGTAGTCGTCGTCGAAGGCACGAGTCAGGACCAATTTGCTCATGCGCGTGCCCGAGGAGCAGGTGCGCAGGTAGTGGCGGGCTACTTCGTCCAGGTGGTCGAAGAAGTTCTCCGCCGGCACGATGTGGTCCACCAGGCCGATGCGCAGGGCCTCCTCGCCGTCGATGTTCTCGCCGCCCAGGATTAGCTTCTTGGCCCGGCCCCAGCCGATGTACTTGGGCAGACGCCAGGTGCTCAGGCCGGGGATCAGGGATTCTCTGATGGCCGGCAGGCCGATCTGGCAGTCGGGCGTGCTCACGCGGATGTCGCAGGCCAGGGCGAGCTGAAGGGCGCCGCCCAAGCAGTAGCCGTGCATTCCCACGACGACGATCTTCTCCATCGTCTCGAAAATGCGCAGGGCCCGCTCCCACCGGTGGTGGTAGGTCATGTCAATCTCGTCGCGGGCCAGCTCCTTGAGGTCGATGCCCGTCGAGAAGGCGCGCCCCTGCCCCCGGATGACCACAACGCGCACGTCAGGGTCCTCGCGCAGGGCCATGGCAATGCGGTTGATCTGGAACGTGGCCGCGTTGTTCATGGCGTTGAGGTACCGTTCGCGGGTGAAGGTCACCCAGGCCATTTTGCCGTCCTTATCCAGGCGCATGTGTTCGAATTCCAACAGCGTTTCCATGGTAACCCCTCCTCAAACACAAGAATTTGCGCGAACGGCAACAACGCGGACGCCTTGGCGCCCGCGTTCCGTTCCGAATCCTGCGAGGGGCCACGCGCCCGTGAGCGCATGATTGCACGGGGGCGGCGCGTGGCCGTGTCCGTTTACAAGTAGCCGTCAGGCCCCACGATGGCGTCGTCGGCGTAGACGTGGCGGGCGGCGTCCTCGGGCCGCGGGTCGGGACGCTGCATGGCGTACTCGATGGCTTCCTCCACCAGGGCGAGGAGCTCGGCTTCCAGCTCGGCCTCCTTCTCCTCGGACCAGAGGTCCACCTCCTGGAGGTAACGGCGAAACCTAATGATCGGGTCCCGCTGCTTGGCCGCCTCGCGCTCCTCCGGGGAGCGGTAGTGGCGGTCGTCGTCGTTGGAGGTGTGGGGGTAGAGGCGCTCGCACTTGGCCTCGATGAACGTGGGGCCCTCGCCGGCTCTGGCCCGTTCCACCGCCTCCTTGGCCGCGGCGTAGACCTCCAACACGTTGGTGCCGTCCACGACGATGCCGGGCATGCCGTACCCCGCAGCCCGGTCGGCCACGTTTTCCACGGCCATCTGTTTGCTCACCGGCACGCTGATGGCGTAGCCGTTGTTCTCGCAGCAGAAGACACACGGTGTCTTGTGAATGGCGGCGAAGTTCATGGCCTCGTGGACATCGCCCTTGCTGCTGGTGCCGTCGCCGAAGCCGATCCAGACGATCTCGTCCCCGCCGTGGAGCTTAATCGCGTAGGCGATGCCGACGCCTTGGGGCACGTGGGGGCCCTGGGGGCTGCTAATGGTCTTGATGCGCAGGCGGGGATGGCCCCAGTGGGCGAAGTTCTGGCGCCCGCCGCTCATGACATCCTCGGCTTTGGCCAAGTAGTGGACCATGATCTCGCGCGGGGTCACGCCCAGGTAGATCAGCCCGGCCAGATCGCGGTAGTGGGGCACGAGCCAATCGTGGCCGGGGCGCAGCGTGGCCGCGTACCCAATGGCGATGGCCTCGTGGCCGTGCCCCGGCACGGCGAAGTGGCCGATGCCCTGGCGGTTCATCAACCACATGCGGTCGTCCAGCAAGCGCGACAGGCGCATCGTGCGGTACATGTGCCACACGTCGTCGTCGCTCAGGCCCAACTGCCGGTGATAGAGCACCGTTTGCACGCTCATGGTGGACACCTCTCCTGAAATTGTGGCTTCGGCCCCGGCCGAAGCCGTCGGACCGGTTCGTTTCGTGTCCGGCGACGGCCATGGGCTTGCGCCGAGCGGGCTGAACCCGGCCCGTGCTTTGGGCTACGATTGAAGTTGGCGCTTGTCGATCACCCGTTTGGCCTTGCCCTCGAAGCGCGGAATGGTCTTGGGCGGCACGAGCTTCAGGCTCACGCGAATGCCCAAGGTGCTGTTGATCTCGTAACTCAGCTTGCGCTCCAGCTCGACGGCTTGGCCGTGCTCGGCACGCACTTCTTCGGGCACCTCCACCCAGACCTCCAGGTCGTCGATTTGGTCGCCCCCCCGGTCCACCACGATCTGGTAGTGGGGTTCGATGCCCTCGAATTGGAGCAACACGCTCTCGATCTGGCTCGGGAAGACGTTGACGCCCCGCACGATGATCATGTCATCGGTGCGGCCGGTCACTTTCTCCATGCGCACCAGCGTGCGCCCACACGCACACGGCTCGTAGAAGAGGCGTGTGCGGTCGCGGGTGCGGTAGCGAATGAGGGGCAGGGCCTCCTTGGTCACGCACGTGAAGACCAGTTCGCCCAACTCGCCTTCGGGCAGGGGGTCGCCCGTCTCGGGATCGATGACCTCGGGGATGAAGTGGTCCTCGAAGATGTGGAGCCCGTTCTTGGCGTGGCACTCGTGGGAGACGCCGGGGCCGATGACCTCGCTCAGGCCGTAGGTGTCATACGCCTGGATGCCCCACCGCTCCTCGATCTCCTCGCGCATCTTGTGGGTCCACGGCTCGGCGCCGAAGATGCCGGCGGCCACGGGCAGCTCGTGCAGGTTGATGCCCTCCTCCTCGGCGGCCTCGGCCATGAAGAGGGCGTAGCTGGGCGTGCAGAGGATGAGCCCGCTGCCGAAGTCCTGCATGAGCATGAGCTGGCGCTTGGTGTTTCCCCCGGAGACGGGCACGACCACGGCGCCCACCCGTTCGGCGCCGTAGTGGAACCCCAGGCCGCCGGTGAAGAGGCCGTAGCCGTAGGCGTTCTGCACCACCACGCCGGGGCGCACGCCGGCCATGGCCATCACCCTGGCGATCATCTCCGCCCACAAGTCGATGTCCTGCCGCGTGTACCCCACGACGGTGGGCTTGCCCGTCGTGCCGGAGGAGGCGTGGACCCGCACGACGTGGTCCAAGGGCACGGCGAAGAGGCCGAAGGGGTAGTTGTCCCGCAGGTCGTCCTTGACCGTGAAGGGAAGCTTGGGCAGATCGTCCACGGAGCGGATGTCGTCGGGCGTGATGCCCGCCTCGTCGAATTTCCGGCGGTAGAAGGGCACCCGCTCGTAGACTCGCTTCACCGTGGCGACCAGCCGCTCGCTTTGGAGCCGGCGGAGCTCATCGCGCGACATGGTCTCGTGTTCTGGGTCCCACACGTAGGGCTCCAACTGCACCTTGGCCATCGGCACACCTCCTTCGCGTATTTGCTCTCCGTCCCATTTCCCCATCTCGTGGGCATCGCCCGACCCACGACGGCCGTCGCGGTCGAGCGCCCCGGCACTACATGGCCTGTCGGAGTTGCCCCAAGTAGGTGCGCTGCACTTCGGCGTTGTCCGCGAGCGATTGGGCCGTGCCCGAAAGGGCAATGCTGCCGGTGTCGAGCACGTAGCCCCGGTCGGCCACGCGCAGGGCAGCCCGCGCGTTCTGCTCCACCAGCAGCACGGTCATTCCCCGGTCACGCAAGTGGGCGATGACGCGGAAGAGCTCCCGCACGAGCAGGGGGGCCAGTCCCAGGGACGGTTCGTCCAACAGGAGCAGGCGGGGGCGGGCCATGAGGGCTCGCCCGATGGCCAACATCTGCTGCTGGCCGCCCGAGAGCGTGCCCGCACGCTGCTGTTGGCGTTCCTTTAGAATGGGGAAGGTGGAGAAGACCATCTCCAAGTCGTCCCGGATGGCGGCGCGGTCTTCCCCTTGGCGGTAGCGGTAGTAGGCGCCCAGGATGAGGTTGTCGAGGACGCTCATGGTGGTGAAGAGCTGGCGCCGCTCGGGCACGTGGCTGATGCCCAGGGCCACGATCTGCTCCGGGAAGAGGCCGCGAATGGATCGCCCCTGGAAGCGAATGTCCCCCTCGCGGGGGTAGAGGAGCCCCGAGATGGCCCGCAGCAGCGTGGTCTTGCCGGCCCCGTTGGCCCCGATGAGGGCAACAATCTCCCCCTCGTGAACTTCCAAGGAGACGCCTCTGAGGGCTTGAATGCGACCGTAGTAGACGTGGACGTTGTGGACTTCCAGTAACGGCGCCATTGGTCCGCTTCTCTCCTCTCTCTCGGGTGGTCTGGGTCACAGGTCTTCGCCCAAGTAGGCGGCGATGACCCGCTCGTCCGCTTGCACTTCTTCAGGAGTGCCTTCGGCGATCTTCTCGCCGTAGTTGATCACCACAACCCGGTCGGCAATGCCCATGACCAGGTGCATGTCGTGCTCGATGAGCAGAATGGTGATGCCCTGCTCGTCCCGCAGGCGGCGGATGAGGGCGTCCAGCGCGGCCACTTCCTGGTGGCTCAGCCCCGAGGCCGGCTCGTCGAGGAGCAGGCAGGCCGGCTCGGTGGCCAGGGCGCGGGCCAATTCGACCAGGCGCTGCTGGCCGAAGGGCAAGTTGCCGGCCAGCTCGTCGGCCAAGTCGGCCATGCCGACGAGCTCCAAGCAGGCCGTGGAGTGCTCGCGGATTTCCTGCTCCTCCCGGCGGGCCCACGGCACCCGGAGGGCCGCCTCCAGGAAGCCGTAGCGGCTGCGCGGGTGGCGTCCCACCATCACGTTCTCCAGCACGGTCATGTTGTCGAAGAGGTGGACGTTCTGGAACGTGCGGGCCATGCCCAAGCGGGCGATGGCGTGGGGGGGCAGGCCGTTCAGGCGGTGGCCCCTGAAGATGATCTCGCCCCCGTCCAGGGGGAGCACGCCGGTCAGGAGGTTGAAGACGGTGGTCTTGCCGGCGCCGTTGGGGCCGATGATGGCCAGAATCTCCCCCTCGTAGACGGTGAAGCTCAAGTTGTTCACGGCCACGAGGCCGCCGAAGACCTTGTGAATTCGCCGGGCCTCCAGCACCACTTGGGCCGACTTCTGTGCCGTTCGGGGGGCCACTGCCGCTTGTACGCTCACCGCACCTCCTCCACAGGCTCTTGTTCCGGCTCAGGGCATGGCGTCGGCCGACTGCTCCGTCCGCCCGGGCGCTTCACGCCGTGCCTGGCGCCGGGCGCGCAGCCGCTTGGCCACGCCGGCCGTCAGGCCGTCGGGCATGAAGATCATGATGATCACCAGGATGAGGCCGAAGGCCAGGAGCTCGGCCTCGGCCGAGGCCCCGCGCACGAGGCGGGGCATGATGTTGCGCAGCGCCTCGCCCAGCAGGGTGACCGAGGCGGCGCCGAAGATGGCGCCCCAGATGCTGGAGAGCCCGCCCACGGCCACCATGACGACGAGCTCGATGGAGAAAATGAAGCTGAAGGAGCTGGGCGTCACGATTTGCAAGTAGAAGGCGAAGAGGCTGCCGGCCAAGCTGGCGTAGACGGCGCTGAGGGTGAGCACTTTCAGCTTGAAGGCGTCCACCTCCACGCCCATGGTGCCGGCGGCCAGCTCGCTGGCGTGAATGGCCCGCAGGGCACGCCCCACGCGAGAATTCACGATGTTGAGGGAGACGGCCAGGATAGCCAGGGTCATGGCCCACGTCACGTAGTAGTAGCTCAGCTCGCTCTTCAGGACCCAGGGGCCGATGCTCAACCGTGGAATGCCCAACAGCCCGTTGGAGCCCCCTGTCCACCCCGTTTCCGTGACGACCACCGTTTCAAAGATGATGTTCAGCCCCAAGGTGGCCATGGCCAGGTAGTGGCCGCGCAGCTTGAAGATGGGGACGCCCACCAGGTAGGCCAACAGGCCCGTGAGCACGGCGGCGGCCACGATGGCCGGCCAAGGGGACCAGTTGTAGCGGGCCGTGAGCAGGCCCGTGATGTAGGCCCCACAGCCGAAGAAGACCGCGTGTCCGAGGGAAATCTGCCCTGTGTAGCCCATGAGCAGGGAGAGGCCCACGGTGAGCATGGTGTTGAAGCCGATGAAGACCAAGATGCTGCGCTGGTAGTTGTTGGTCACCCACAGGGGCAGGATGGCCAACATGGCCGCCAGGGCTAGGAAGGCTGCCAGGTTCTGGTGGTGGGTGATCCAATCGGCAAGCTGAAAGCGCCCGGGGAGACCTGTTTTCCTGTTCACCGTGCTCATCCTTCCCCTTTCCACAGAGCTGCTACGCGCCAAGCCCGTTGCTGTCTACGCCTCGACCAGGCGCCGGCCGAAGAGGCCACTGGCCCACACCAACAGGAGCACGAACATGGTCAAGAAGGCAAACGCATCTTTGTAGGCCGAGGAGAGCAACCCGGCCCCAAAGGCTTCCACCAATCCCAGAAGCAGGCCGCCCACCACGGCGAGGGGCGCGTTGGTGAGCCCGCCCATGATGGCGGCCACGAAACCTTTCAAGCTCAACAGGGTGCCGGAGTCGTAGGCCATGAAGGTGGAGGGGGTGATCACGATGCCGGCAATGGCGCTCACGGCAGCCCCCAGCGCGAACGAGAAGAGGGCCATCTGGTCGGCCTTGATGCCCATGAGGCGGGCTGCGTCCCGGTTCACCGCACACGCCCGCAGGGCCTTGCCCAGCAGCGTGTGCTCGAAGAAGAGGTACAGGCCAATCACGATGGCCAACATAGTGCCAATGACCCACACATTCTGCCGGGTGAGCACGGCGCCCGCGATCTCGATGGGCGGGCCGGGGGTGAAGACCGGCAGGGGGTAGGGGTCGGTCCACCAGATGATCAGCCCCAGCCCCCGGAGCGCGATGGAGAGGCCGATGGTGATGATGATCAGCGAAATGACCGAAGCCCCCCGTGCCGGCCGAATGGCCAGCACGTAGAGCACCACGCCGATAAGCGTGGTCAGAATCACGGCCACCACAATGGCCAGGGGCAGGGGAAGCTGCAGGTCCACAGTGATGACCCGGTTGAAGAGGCCCGTGCGCTGGTAGAGAGTCACGGTGATGAGGGCACCCAACATGGCGAAGTCGCCTTGGGCGAAGTTGACGATGCCCGTCACGTTGTAGATGGTGACGAAGCCCAGGGCGATCAGGGCGTAGATGCTGCCCAACGTCAGGCCGGCGAAGAGATATTGCAACAACTGGCTTTCCAAGGACATAAAACCTCGCTCCCTCCGCTCCTCCAGTTCGTGTGGGGGGCGGAGCCCGCCAGCCCCCTGTCCGGCGGGCTCCTTCATCATTCGACGCTCACGGCACGTTCGCGTACTGCTCGGGCGGGACGTACTCCCACGTGCCGTTCTTGATCTGCACCAGTACCAGGGACTCCTTGGAGATACCCACGTGATCAACTGGGCTCCACGTGAAGATGCCGGTGATGCCCACGAAGTCCTTGATGTCGTTCTCGAAGCACCCGCGCAGGGCGTCGGCCTCGGGGCCCACCTTCTCCAGACAGCGCACCGCGATCATCACCGCGTCCCAGGCGTGGCCGCCGAAGGTGCTGCGCGGGGCGCCGTTGGTGTACTCGTCGTAGTCCTTGATGTACTGGAGCAGCACCTCCTTCTGCGGGTCCGAGTCGGGCAGCCCCTCGGCCACCAGGAGCTTGCCGATGGGGAAGACCACGCCCTCGGCCGCCTCGCCGGCCAAGTCGATGAACGCCTTGGAGCCGATGCCGTGGTTCTGCATGAGGGGCACGTCGAAGCCCAGCTCGCGGAACTGGACGGTGATGGGCGCTCCCTCGCCCGGCGTGGCGTGGACCACCACGCCCTCGGGGTCCAGCCCCTTGATCTTGGTCAACTGGGCGCGGAAATCCTTGTCCTTGGGCTGGAAGAGCTCGTCGGCCACGATCTCGATGCCGGCCTTGGGGTAGACGGCCTTCATGGCCAGGCGCGAGTCCAACCCGAAGGCGTTGTTGACGCCCAAGGAGCCCACTTTTGTCACGCCCTTGGCCTTCCAGTAGTCAGCCTGGACTTGGGCCACAGGGTAGTTCTCCTGGGGTGTCTTGAAGACCCACGGGCGCACCAGCTCCTGCGGCAAGTCGGGGTTGGCCTCCAAGATGGCCTTGGGGTCCACATCGTAGAGGCGGGAGAGGTAGATCACCGTCTCGCCGGGCCCAATGGTGTGCTCGCCCTTGCCGGGAATTTCGATGGTTTGGCCCTCGAAGTCGTTCAACAGCGGGTGGACGATGGCCGTGGACGAGGCCAGGGAGATCATGGGGATCTGGGCCTCGGAGGCCACCGGGGCCATGGCGATGCTGGCCGGCGAGCCGCTGGAGCCGATGAGCACGTGGACTTGGTCCTGCTCGATGAGCTTCTTGGCGGCCAACACGGCTTGGCCGGTGTCGGTGGCGTCGTCCTCCACGATGACTTCCAACTTGTGCATCAGGCCATCTGGCCCCTTGATGCCGCCGGCCGCGTTGATCTTCTCCATGAGCATCAGGGCCGTGTCCCGCTCGGGCACTCCCAGGGCGGAAGCCGGCCCGGTCACCGAAACGACAACGCCCAGCTTGTAGGGCTCACCTTCCTGGGGTTCGGGAGCCTCCGTGGGGGCTTCGGCCTGGGCAGGGGCTTCAGTGGGCTCTGGAGCCGGCGTCTGGGCCTGTTGCTGACAGGCCGCCACGGCGAGAAGCAGTCCGACAACCAAAAAGAGCAGCACAGCTTTCCGTAACATGGCCCTCCTCCTTTGAGTTACAGGTTGACCCAATGGTCCGACAGCTTCCGAAACCGGTCGGCAGACCGGCCGGCAGCCTCGCGGAGAGCCACCCGGGACGTGAGTGTGGGCTGTGGGCGCTCACCCCGCGAAAGCGCCCGGCACAGACCCTTGTCCCGAGGTGTGGCCGGCTCACCCGGCCGACGGGCATAGCACCTTCCGCGCGTCGTCCTCCACCTGAAATTGTGTCTTCCGATAGCCCCCAGGGGAAAGTTATCCCTGTTGCCTGAGCTTGTACCGTTGAATCTTGCCGGTGGCCGTCTTGGGAAGCTCGTCCACGAACACGATCCAGCGGGGATACTTGTACTTGGCGATGCGTTCCTTGACAAAGGCGATGAGCTCATCGGCGAGCGCGTCGGACGGCTCGTAGCCGGGTTGGAGCACCACATAGGCCTTGGGCTTCAGCAACCCCTCGTCGTCAGGAGCTCCAACGACCCCACACTCCAACACGGCCGGGTGTTCCATCAGGGCATTTTCGACTTCCACGGGGGAGACCCAGATGCCGCCGGCCTTGATCATGTCGTCGGAGCGGCCGTGGTAGTAGAAGTAGCCCTCTTCGTCCACGGAGTACTTGTCGCCTGTGCGAATCCAATGCCCCTGGATGGTGTCCTTGGTCTTCTCGTGCTTGTTCCAGTAGTACGCGCAGGTGGAGTCGCCCTTGATGTAGAGGTCGCCGATCTCGCCAACGGGCACGGGGTGCCCCTCCTCGTCGAGGATCTTGGCCTCGTAGCCGGGCACCAGCTTGCCCGAGGAGCCCGGCCTGACCTCGCCGGGCCGGTTGGAGATGAAGATGTGGAGCACTTCGGTGGAGCCGATGCCGTCCAAAATCTCGACGCCAAAGCGCTCCTTCCAGCGCTCGTAGAGCGCGGGCGGCAGGGCCTCGCCGGCGGAGACGCAGAGCCGCACGCTGCTCATGTCGTAGGCGGAGGTGTCTTCGACGCTCAACATGGCGGCGTAGGCCGTGGGCACCGAGAAGAAGAGGGTGGGTTTGTGCTCGGTGATGATGCGGTAGAAGGTGTGGGGGTCCGGCTTGCCGGGGTAGAGGATGGTGGTGGCCCCCACGGAGAAGGGGAAATAGAGGCCGTTGCCCAAGCCGTAGGCGAAGAAGAGCTTGGCCACGGAGAAGGTGCGGTCCTGTTCGTTGATGCCCAACACCTGCTGGGCGTAGAAGTGGGCACAGTAGAGCATGTCGTGTTGGAGGTGAACGGCCCCCTTGGGGAAGCCGGTGGTGCCGGAGCTGTAGAGCCAGAAGCAGGCGTCGTCCTTGCTCATCATCTCCGGGTCCCGTTCGTTGGGCGCGCTGGCCATCAACTCCTCGTACCGGTGGACGGCAATGCGCCGGGGCGGGCGCCCCACGTCGGCCTCGCCCACCACGACGATGTGTCTCAAGTAGCGCAGGCGCTCCAGGATCGGAGCCACTTGGGGGACCAAGGGCGCGCTGATGAGCAACACGCGCGCGCGGCTGTCGTTGAGCAGATACTCGTAGTCAGGGGGCTTGAGGAGCGTGTTGGTGGGGATGGGCACGGCGCCCACCTTGATGCTGCCGAAGAAGCTGGCCACGAAGGCGGGGGAGTCGAGGGTGATCATCATGACCCGCTCTTCGAGGCGCGTGCCCAACGCTTGGCGCAGCACGTTGCCAAAGCGGTTGACCATGTCGAGCACGTCGCGGTACGTGTACTCGCGGCCGTCGGCCGTGTCCACGATGGCCACCTTGTCCCCGCGCCCTTCGCGCACGTGGCGGTCCACGAAGTACTCGGCGGCGTTCATGCGGTCGG
Organism: Ardenticatenaceae bacterium; assembly: GCA_026989095.1. GTDB lineage: Bacteria > Chloroflexota > Anaerolineae > Ardenticatenales > Ardenticatenaceae > WFWG01. The sequence continues at coordinate 7,749 of JALSKA010000094.1, read as the reverse complement.
GGAACTCGATCATCTCTTTCCTCCTCGCCCCGTTGAGGCCGGCGGCACCAGTGCCATCAGCTTGGTATCCCGTTGCAGCTCAACGCGGGGGACGGAACACACGCTCGTCCGATCTCGGTTGAGAAGAGGGCCGCCATGTCCGGTGTCGGTCGTCCCGGTCCTTGTAACGATGACAGCACCCCGGGCGGAGCTGTGCCTTCTTTCACAAATATATCACAAGTATACCGTTTTGGCAATCTTCCCCGCGAATCCACGTGACTGTCCTTCACTCTGTGGCGAAGAGCCGGAGGGCGTTGTCGCGCAGGATCAGGCGTTTGATCTCCTCGTCTAAGGGCAGCTCGTAGAAAGCTTCGATGTTAGCGGCCATGGAGGGCACACCTGGCCCCGGCCAGTCGGACCCGAAGATCGTCTTGTGGGCCACGCGCTCCAGCCAAGGAAAATAGTGGAGCAACCGCTTGGGCGGCACGCTGGAGATGTCGAACCAGACGTTGCGGTGGCGCCGCAGGAGGAAATAGGCCGTGTCCATCCAGATGGGACGCCCGCCGTGGGCCAAGATGATGGTGAGCTCGGGGAAGTCAACGGCAATGTCGTCAATGGCCATAGGGTCGGCGTACTTGTTGCGCGCTCCGGGAAAGACGCTGGTGCCGGTGTGAATCATGACCGGAATGCCGGCGGCTTGGGCCTTTTCGTAGATCACGGCCAGTGTCTCCAACGTTCCGCCGTCACGGTAGGCGTTGGGCATCAGCAATTGATGGGGCGGATGGATCTTGATCCCGCGCAGGCCCAACTCGTGGATAATGTAGTCCACACGGCGCTCGATGTCAACCGGATTGTGGGCGTCCACGCCCCCGAAGGGGATGATGCGGTCCGGGTGGGCGGCCGCGTAGCGGGCCGAGAACTCGTTGACGCCCTCCTCCCGAAAGCCCATGACCTCGGGTGCCACGTAGTTGATGATGCAGACCTTCTCGATGTTGTGTTCGTCCATGTAGCGCACCAGCTCGTCCGGGTCGCGCATCATGGCGAGGGTGCGCTCGGCGTCGCGCCCCTGTTTGAGGGCTTCCAGGGCATGGGGGTGGATCATCTCCCACGGCTGGATGTGGATGTGGGCGTCAACGGTTGGATACGGGGGGATCACAGGACACCTCCCTCCTCAGCGTGTCCAGAAGCCGTGCGGGTCGTACTCGCGGATGATGCGCAGCTCCTCCTCTGTGGGGGGCGGTGTGGGGTGGACATCCGGCGCCACGTTGAGCGCCCACCCCGTGTTGGCGCGCACTTCGTCCACGGTGGTGAAGGGGTGATAGCTGGCCAGGTAAGCCTCGCCCCGTTCGTCGAAGCGGAGGATGCCCAAGGTGGTGATGATGGCCGAGGGGCCGCCCCGTGGCAATCCGACCATCTGGCGCCACTCGCCCCCTTCACCGTAGCCGGGCGAGGTGATGTAGTCCACCTGTTCCACGAAGCGGCGCCGCTCGTGGGCCATGATGATGAGCAGGCGCCGCGCCAGGGAGGCGATGTCGGCCGCGCCGCCGCTGCCGGGCAAGCGCACGTCCGGCGCCTTGAAGGAGCCAATGTAGGAGGTGTTGAGGTTGCCGTGCTTGTCCACTTGGGCCCCGCCAATGAAGCCCACGTCCACCCACCCCGAGGCCATGAGGCCCATCAGATAAGGGAGCTGTGTGGCCCATGCCGCTCCCACTACGTTAGGGGGATCGGCCATGGTGTAGAGCAGCTCTGGCGAGGGGGTCTCCCGCACGATGCCGCACTCGAAATAGCCCACGGCGGTGGGGGCGTGGGTGCGCTTGGCCACCACGAAGGCGATGAGCGGCAGGCGCATCCCCACGAAGACCACTTCGCCGTCCTTGATCTCGCGGGCCGCGGCGGCCACCATCAATTCCTGGGGCGTATAGTCCACGGTCACCTCCTCCCCGGCCGGATGTTGCTGCGCGGGCACACGGGTCGCGTTCCCTCACTGTGGCTGCGACGTGCCGATGACCACAGCTTTGGTTTCCATGTAATACTCCAGCGCCTCCAGGCCGTGTTCTTTGCCGATGCCACTCTGCTTCAGGCCGCCAAAGGGCAGCTCGTCGTAGATCTTCTGGGGCGCGTTGATCCAAGTGTAGCCGGCCTCGATGCGTTCGGCCGCGTACATGGCGCGGCTCAGGTCGCGCGTCCAGATGGAGGAGCCAAGCCCGAAGATGGAGCTGTTGGCCAGGCGGATGGCCTCGTCCAGCGTGCTCACCCGCCAGACGGGCAGCACAGGGCCGAAGGTCTCCTCGGTGGCCACGCGGCTGTCGTGAGGGGCCTCGACGAGCACGGTGGGCAAGTAATAGTTGCCCCGCGCGTACGTTTCGCCTTCCGGCCGGCGGCCGCCCACCACCACCTTGGCCCCGCGCTCCAGGGCGTCGGCCACCTGTTCTTCGATCTCGGCACGCTGGCCGGCCGTGTGCATGGGGCCGATGATGGTGCCCTTCTCCCAGCCCGGCCCAACGCGCAGGCGTTCCACCTTTGCCTTGAGCTTGTCCAGAAATTCCTCGTAGACGGCCTCGAAGACGTAGACGCGCTTGATGGCCAGGCAGGCTTGGCCGCAGTTGAAGAACCGGCCCACGCTGGCGGCGCTGACGGCCGCGTCGATGTCGGCGTCGTCACAGACGATCATCGGGTCGGAGCCGCCCAGCTCCAGGGTCACGCGCTTGATCTGCTCGGCGGCCTTGGCCATCACGCGCCGGCCAACGGGAGTCGAGCCGGTGAAGCCGATCTTGCGAATCAGCGGGTGTTCCACCATGGCCTCGCCCACCTCGGAGCCCGTGCCCGTGACCACGTTGAGCACGCCCGGCGGCAGCCCGGCCTCGTTGAGGGTCTCGACGACGCGGATGTCCGTCAGGGGTGTGGTGTTGGCCGGCTTGACAATGACCGTGTTGCCGGCCACCAGGGCGGGCGCGATCTTGTTGCCCATGAGGGAGACGGGAAAGTTCCAGGGCACAATGGCCCCCACCACGCCGATGGGCCGCTTGAGAATGAGGCCAAAGCGGCGGTCGTCCAAGGAGGGGACGTAGCCTCCCCGCAAGTTCTTGGCCAGGCCGGCGTAGTGCTCCAGCGTGTGCATGAATCGGCGCAGCTCGAGCCGGGCCTCGCGCACGGGCTTGCCCTGTTCGCTCGTGAGCAGGTGGGCCAGCTCGTCTTCCCGCTCCTCCAGCAGGCGGATGGCCCGGTAGAGGATCTCGCCCCGCTTGGCCGCCGGCGTGGCCCACCACCCCTCGAAGGCCGCGGCCGCGGCCTGGGCCGCGCGGTCCACGTCCTCGCGCGTGCCCTTGGGCACGACGTCAACCACCTCGCCCGTGGCCGGGTTGTGCACCGGCATGGTCTCGCCCGAGACCGAGTCCACCTGTTCGCCGTTGATGATCATCTGGGCCATTTTCCCACCTCCGCCTCTCGCGTGATTCGCTCCGGGGAACGAGGAGCCCAAAGGGCTCTGCGCCAGCGACTTTGTTCAATACCCGTAGTCCACCGGCACGCTGGGGGCAGACCGACGGCGCTGAAGGCGCTGCCACCGCTCGGCGCCCAAGCGTGCCAGGTAGGCCGTGCGGTCGGGCACGCCCAACACCCACTCCTCCAGCCACGCCTGAAAGCCCTCGGGCGTGCGCGTGCGCCGGTGGTACTCGTGGTAGACATCGTGGTCTCGCCCGTAGTAGCCCTGCACGGGCGAGGGATGGGCGCCGCCCGGCTCCTCCACGACGGCCACCACTTTGTGGGCCGGCACGATGATGCGGTTGGGGTCACTGAGCAGCACGTCCCGCTCCACCACCTCCTCGGCCACGACAATCACGGCCTTGGCCGCCAAGGCGGCTTCCACGCTGATGCCCAAGTTGCCCCACATGTGGGCGTGCCCCTCCTCGTCGGCCCGCTGGACGTGGAGGATGGCCACATCAGGTTGGACGGCCCGCACGAGGATGATGGGCTCGCCGGCCTCGGTCAGCGGGTTGGTGCTCTCGATCAAGTCCGGGTTGGTGTTGGGCAGATCGGTGCCCAACACTGTGCGCGTGGGGATGAAGGGGGCACCAAGAGCTGCGGCCAGCAACGCCAGGCTCATGGTGAAGTTGCTGTGATCGCGCACTTCGATCGGGTGGGGGAGTCCCTGTTCCACGGCCCGCCGGAAGCAGTGGGCCAGCCCGGCGCTCACGTTGCCCACCCAGGCGGCCATGACGCAGTCCACGCACCCGGCCCCGATGAGCTGGTCGAAGAGCATGTCGGAGATGGGGCCGATCAGCGTGAGGTGGCGCCGCCCCTGGCGGATCAGCTCGTGGCCGGCTGCGAAGGGAATCAGGGACTCCAAGCAGAGCCCCAAGGCCACGCTGGCGCCGTCGGGGACGAACTGCTCAACGGCCTCCCTCAGTGTCATGCGCTTGTTCATGGCGTTCACCCTGCCCGTTGCCTATGCCCTGGTGACGGTATGCGCGGGCGATCTCGCGATATTCGGCCGGCGCCCGCCGCACCCAGTCGAGCGAACGGCCGGACAGTGCCTTTTTGACGCGGGCCGGCGCGCCAGCGGCCAAGACGCGGTCGGGGATGTGGGCCCCTTCGGCCACTACGCTGCCGGCCGCGATGACGGCCTCCCGGCCCACTGTGGCCCGGGGGAGCACGACGGCGTTCATGCCCACGATGGTGCCCTCGTCGATCCGACAGCCCTCCAGCACCGCACAGTGGCCCACCGTCACGCGGGCTCCGACCAAGGTGGGCACCTCGGCCATCGAGTGGATCACGGCGTTGTCCTGGATGCTACATCCCGGCCCCACCACGATGGAGCCGAAGTCCCCCCGCAGGACGGCGCCGAACCAGATGCTGGTTCCCTCCTCGACCACCACGTCGCCGATGAGCACGGCCGTGGGCGCCAGGAAAACGCCGTCGGCCACGCGGGGCCGTTTCCCGTTGAACTCCAAAAGCAACGCCACCGTCCCCACCTCCCTGTCACGAGCTCGTGATGGCAGCCGCCTTCCGGCTCACGTGCCGGTGAACGATGGCCTCCGCTTCTCGCGGAAGGCCCGCACCCCTTCGCGGTGATCCTCCGTCTTGAGGAGAATGCTCTGGGCCAGGGCCTCGAGCGTGCGCCCGGTGTGCAGGTCCACGTTCTGGGCCTCGTTGACGAGCAGCTTGGCCAAACCGAGGGCTTGGGGAGCCCGCCGTGTGAGGCGCTGGGCAAAGGCCCACGTCTCGGGCCAGAGCTCCTCGTCGGGGTAGACCCGGTTGACGAGCCCCTTGGTCAGTGCCTCCTCTGCGCCGATCAGCTCCGCGGAGAAGATGAGCTCCTTGGCTGTGGCCGGCCCCACGAGGCGCACCAGCCGGGTGATGCCCCCCACGCCGGGGATGAGGCCCAGGAAGTTCTCACGAAACCCCACGCGGGCCGAAGCGGCCATGAAGCGCAGATCGCAGGAGAGGGCCAGTTGAAGCCCCGCTCCGGTGGCCACGCCGTTGATGGCGGCGATGACGGGCTTCTCCAGCCGCTCCAAGGCGTCGAAGAAGTCGGTTAGGATACGGCTGTGGGCGCGGAAGTCGGGCGTGCGCCAGGGGCGCTCGAAGAGCTCCACGTCGCCGCCGGCGCAGAAGGCCCGGCCCGCGCCCGTGAAGACTACGGCGCGCACCTCCGGGGCCGCCAGCAACGGGGGGAGCGCGGCAAGCTCCTGGCGCATGGTCTCGTCGATGGCGTTGAGCACATCAGGGCGGTTGAGGGTCACACGGGCCACGCCCTGCTCGACCGTGTACTCCAAAGTTTGAAATGTGGACATGCACAGCTCCCAGACGAGCCGCCCCCCTCGGCGGCCCGAGGGGGGCGAGTTCCCTTCCCGGCATCAGCGCCCCTTGAACTGGGGCTTCCGTTTCTCCATGAAGGCGCGGAAGCCCTCTTGGGCGTCCTCGCTGGCGAAGAGCTGGTTGATGCCCTGCCGCTCCAAGACCATGCCGCTGTCCAAGGAGACCTCCACGCCCTCGTTGACGGCCAGCTTGATCAGCCCGATGGCCTTGGTGGCGCCGGCGGCCAGGGCGCGGGCGTACTCCTCGGCCTTGGAGAGCAGCTCGTCGGCGGGGTAGAGGCGGTCGAGGATGCCCAGCTCATACGCCTCCTGGGGGCTGAGCGTGCGCCCGGTGATCATCAGATCGAGGGCTTTGCTGCGCCCGATGAGGCGGGGCAGGCGTTGGGTGCCGCCATTGCCGGGCAGGAGCCCCAACGTCACTTCTGGGAGCCCCAGTTTGTACTCGCCTTCGGCGCCGAACCGCAAGTCGTGGGCCAGCGCGATCTCCAATCCCCCCCCGAGGGCGTGGCCGGCAATGGCGGCGATGAAGATCTTGGGCGTGCGCTGGATCTTGAAGAGCACCTCGTGGGCGTAGGCCACCATGCGGGCGTTGCTCTCCGGCGTGCCGCTCGCGAAGGCTTTGATGTCCGCCCCCGCGGAGAAGAAGCGGTCCAGCGCGCTGCGGGTGATCACGACCTTGATCTCATCGTCGTGGCGAATCTCCTCGATGGCCGCGTTCAGGTCCTCCATGAAGCCCTGGTTGTAGCTGTTGGCCGGCGGCCGGTTGAGCACCAAGTAGCCAATCGGTCCCGACTTTTCCACGGTCACCACACGTTCGCTCATGGCCTTCCCTCTCTCCACCTCTTGAATTTGCTCACCACGGCGTTGCTGTTACCGGAGCTGCACGTAGATGTGCTTGAGCTCGGTGTACTCGTGAAGGCCCTCCAGGCCGTAGTGGCGGCTGTGGCCGCTCTGCTTGACGCCGCCGAACTCCACGTTCTGGAAGAGCACGCCGTAGGCGTTGATCCAGACTGTGCCGGCCTTGACCCGGCGGGCCACGGAGAACGCCCTGTTGATGTCTTGGGTCCACACCGCGGCGACAAGGCCGTAGCGGGTGGCGTTGGCAATCTCCACGGCCTCGTCCACGTCCTTGAAGGGGATGACGGTGACCACCGGCCCGAAGATCTCGTCCTGGGCAATGGGGGAGTCGAGCGGCGGACGGTCGAAGACCGTGGGCTCGACGAAGTAGCCCTTGGCCAGCTCGCCCTCGGTGAGGCGCCGCCCGCCGACGACGAGATCGGCCACCTGTTTGCCCACCTCGATGTAGTGGAGCACGCGGTTCAACTGCTCCTCGCTGACCACCGGCCCCACGTGGACGCGCTGGGTGCCCGGCCCCACCTTGAGCTTGGGCACGGCTTGGCGCAAGCGCTCCACGAAGGTGTCGTGGATGCTCTCCTCCACAAGCAGCCGTGTGCCGGCCGTGCAGACTTGGCCGGCATTCCAAAAGGCGGCGCCGGCGAGCGCGCCCTTGACCGCTGCCTCGAAGTCGGCGTCGGCGAAGATGATGTTGGGGCTCTTGCCGCCCAGTTCGAGGGAGACTTTCTTCAAATTGCCGGCCGAGAGGCGCACGATCTCCCGCCCCGTCTCGGTGCCGCCTGTGAAGCTGATCATGTCCACGTCGTCGTGGCCGGCCAAGTGGGCGCCGACGCTTTCGCCCACGCCCGTCACCAGGTTGACGATGCCCGGAGGAATCTCCTCGATTTCCTCGATCACCTTCACCAACTCGGCCGTCACGCCCGACGTCTGCTCGGCCGGCTTGAGCACCACAGCGCACCCGGCTGCCAGGGCTGGCGCCAGGGGGCGAAGGAGCAGGGCCAAGGGCATGTTCCAGGGGGTGATGATGCCCACCACGCCCACCGGCTCCCGCACGAGGATGCTCAGGGCGTTGGGCGTGGGCTGGGCTGTGCGGCCGTAG
>JALSKA010000093.1 GCA_026989095.1 Ardenticatenaceae bacterium | reverse complement strand
CCCGGCCCCTCGCCCAGCTCCAGGAGCACTTTGAGGGCATCTTCCACTGTCTCCCGCCGGCGCAGGCGGTACTGCTCCCTCAGCCACATGAACGCCGGCACCGCCACGAGAGCGAGCACCACCATCCCCACGAGCACCATGCCAGGTGACATCTGTTGCCTCCTCTCCTGCTTCGGTCTCTTCTCCCCCGGAGCTGTTTTAGGCTAACCTAAAATCTGTTTTTATTCTAACCTAAAAGTCGTGTGATGTCAACCCCCCGGAAGTCCTGGCCGCACGAGGTCATGGCACGAGGGAACCCCAAGGCGGCAGAGCGTGCCCAACGGGCCGGTTGTCGAATGCCGGTTGCCGGGAAGGGGGGCTTCACTGAAGGTGCTTGGGGACAAGCGTGCAAGTTGCGGCTGGCAGGAGCCGGCCAGCACGTGATGGGGGACAGGTTTGAGGTCAACCGGGGCCTTCTTCCCACAGGCCCGCGATTTCCACCACCCGGTCGTGGCCGGCCAAGTCCTTGTGGAGTCGCACAGTTGCCCGGGGCCACCGGCGGGAGGCGAGCTCGGCGACGCGCCGGCCGTGGCCGTAGCCCACTTCGAGGAGCACAGTGCCGCCTCGTTCCACGTGATCGGGGGTGAGGGACGTGATGAGCTCGTGGATGAGGGTGAAGCCTTCCCGGCCGGCGAAGAGGGCTGTGTGGGGTTCGTAGGCAATCACGTCGCGGGGCAGGAGGGGGGCTTCGTCTGTGCCCACGTAGGGGAGGTTGGCGCAGAGGACGTACACCGGCACGTCGAGGGGAGCCAGCAGGTGGCCGAGCCGAAATTGGACTCTGTCGGCCACGCCGTGGCGCACGGCGTTGCGGCGGGCAACGTCGAGGGCGTCGGCGCTGATGTCCGTGGCGATCACCCGCACGTCCGGGCATTCTGCCGCCAGGGTGACGGCAATGGCACCGCTTCCCGTGCCGATGTCGGCCGCCAGGGCGCCGGGCCGGCCGGCGAGGTGGGCCAATGCCAGCTCGACCAGCAGCTCCGTCTCCGGGCGGGGAATCAGGACGTGCCGGTTGACCGTGAACTCCCGCCCGTAGAACTCCCGCCGCCCTAAAATGTAGGCCACCGGCTCCCCGCGCGCCCGGCGCGCCACGTGTTCTCGGTAGAGGGCCTCTCGACAGGGGGGCATGGGGAGCTCCTCCCTGGCAAGCAGTTGAGCCCTCGTCCAGCCCAGCACGTCGGCCAGGAGCACCTCGGCGTCCAAGCGGGGCGCCTCCACGCCGGCGGCGCGCAGTTGATCGGTTCCCCACCGGAGCAGCCAGCCGACTGTCGTCGGCGTGTGAGCGGAGCACATGTGCCTGTGCCTCGTTCAGCCTAATCGGCCTCCAACTCGGCCAGCTTCTGGGCCTGTTCCGTGGTGGCCAGTTCGTCGATGAATTCGTCCAAGTGGCCGTCGAGCACGTGGTCGAGCCGGTAGAGGGTCAGCCCAATGCGGTGGTCCGTGACGCGGTTCTGGGGGAAGTTGTACGTGCGGATTTTCTCGCTGCGGTCCCCGGTGCCGATCTGGCTGCGGCGAGCCTCGCCCACTTCTTGGGCGCGCCGTTGCCGTTCCAGCTCGTAGAGCCGCGCGCGCAGCACGCGGAGGGCGCGCTGCTTGTTCTGGTGCTGCGAGCGCTCGTCCTGGGAGGTGACCACGAGGCCCGTGGGAATGTGGGTGATGCGCACGGCCGAGTCGGTGGTGTTGACGTGTTGGCCGCCGTGTCCCCCGGCGCGGAAGACATCGATGCGCAGGTCGTTGGGGTCGATCTCCACGTCGATCTCGTCCATTTCGGGCAACACGGCCACCGTGGCCGTGGACGTGTGGATGCGCCCTCCTGACTCGGTGACCGGCACCCGCTGGACGCGGTGGACGCCGCTCTCGTACTTCAGGCGGGAGTAGGCGCCCCTTCCCTTGACGGCGAAGATGACCTCCTTGAACCCGCCAATGCCGGTTTCGTTGGCGCTGATCAGTTCCACCTTCCACCCCTTGGACTCGGCGTAGCGGGTGTACATGCGGAAGAGGTCGGCGGCGAAGAGGGCGGCTTCCTCCCCGCCGGCACCGGCCCGGATTTCCACGATGACATCCTTCTCGTCGTTCGGGTCCTTGGGAAGAAGGTGGCGCTTCATCGCGCCCAACAGCGCCTGTCGGCGCTCCTCCAGCGCGGCCACCTCCTCCCGCGCCAGTGCGGCCAGCTCGGGGTCCTCGTCTTCGACCAGGGCCTGAGCGCTTTCCAACTCCTGTTCGACCTGTTGGTACTCGTTGTAGAGGGAGACTAACGGCTCGAGCTCGGCCACCTCCCGGGCGTACTCCCGGAGCTTGTGGGGGTCGGTGGCCACGTCCGGCCGGGCCATGAGCCCCTGCAAGTGGTGATAGCGTTCGACGATGCGTTCGACTTTCTCAATCATGCGGCAACGTCACCTGTCGGCGTGCTGTTTTCGCCCAATAGTGCCCAGGGGATTATACCTGTGTGCCCCAAGGCGTCAATCCGCCGCGCGGGATGTGGGGCTCCTGGTGATTCTCCTGTGAACTCACACGCTGGGCGCTTTTTTCCGTTGAGGCCAAGTTCAGGTATACTTGTCCGATGAGTATCTCTTTGTAGGGTTTAGCTGTTGTCCGGTACTTGTATGCCGGCTTTGGCAGCCGGGAGGTTACGAGAAGTCCAGCATTCGAGCCCAACCGGTGGGGAAGGTGAAATTCGCATGGCAGAGTTGAGCGCTTTCCTCGTCCACCAGTTGTTGCGCGGGGAGTTCGCGCCTGTCAGCGTGCTCCGCCAAGGGCGCCACCTGTACGTGCGCAAGATGGTGCGCTTGGTCAGCGTGGAGCCGCAGAAGGCCAAGGCCATCGTGAAGGACGGCTCCCGCGAGTATTCCGTCCACTTGGTGAGTGACTCCGACAACGGGATCAACGTGCGCTGTCATTGTAAGCAGGCGTTGGTGGAGCGCGAGATCTGCCCTCACATTGTGGCTGCGTTCTACGCCCTCCACGACCACCTCCGCGCGCAACTCGCCTCGACGCCCGGAGCACTGCGCCGGCAGTGGGTGGATATCCTCCGCCGCCTCGTTCCCGCCCGCCGGCCCTCCAAACACCACGTGCCCCTGTGGCCTGTCTTCAGCCTCGCCCGGGATGAAGGGGCATCGTACGGAACGTTCACCCCGTGGTCGCTCACCCCATATGGGGTGCCGCTGGGCACTCTGAAGAAGAGGCTGACGGACTCGGGGTTCGGCGACGATGCCCTCCGCCAGCCCGACATCGTACACGAGGTCCTCGCCGCCTATGATCTGTGGTCGCACGTGAAGGTTCTCAGACGCCGGGACATCCCTGCTCTTGCTCCCCACACGCCCGATATCGTGATCATGGTCGTCCAACTGCTCATCACTTGGGGACAGGACTATTTTTTCTACGGGTTCGTCAAGGATCAGTTTGTGGAAACGTGCTTCCTCCTGCTCAGCCAGGCTCCTGAAGTTCCGCTCTACGGGGGCACGCCCGACCAGCCTTTTCAGTACCGCCTCACGTGGCTTCCCGCCCCCCTTTCCCTGACCTTGGAGCTCAGCCGTGAGGACGGGAAGCTGCGGGCTCAGTGGCACCTGCAGGCGGGGACGATGAGGTTGGGGAACGTTCCCGGCGAGGAAATCGAGGTGGTCCACTCAGCGCGGCACCAGTGGGTCATTGTGGGCCGGCG
>JALSKA010000092.1 GCA_026989095.1 Ardenticatenaceae bacterium | reverse complement strand
CCGTGTGGTGAGCCAGTCCACCACCTCCTCGAAGACCTCCCGCACCACCTGGTCGGGCGAGGGGGGCGGTTCCCGCCCGGCCTCCTGCCACCAACGGCCCTGTGGCTCCTCCAGCCGCTGAAGGAGCCAGGCGATGCTCTGGCACGCCAACGGCGTCATCAACACGAACTCCGACAGCACGAAGGGGCGGCCCTCAAAGGCGGCCGTCCACTGGGCCAGTTTGTCGCCGATCAGGCGGTGGCGCAGGCGCAGAAGAGTGAAGAAGGCCACCGTGGCCTCCACGCTGTCGGCCACCATGTGGCCGTCCCACCGGGAGAGCTGGGCTTGGAGAGAGCGCAAGTCCGGGCGCACGTCGGGGAGGGTGGCCACCCACCGTGCCAGCCGGTATTCGGGAATCGAGCGGGTGTCGCCCTGAATGGCGGCGAAGGTGTCCAGGTCGTGCTGCATCCGCTCCTCGATGGCCTCGGCGATGCGGCGGGCGCGGAAGCCGGGAAAATAGTCCTGGCCGAGCCAGTGAGGGTACTCGTCGTCCACGGGCTTGTTGTTGGCGTGGACGACGTAGTCGGCCGGCGGGTCGAAGACACTGGGCAACTGGTCGGCGGAGAGGAAGCCCTGCCACTCGTAGTCGCCGCTGGCCCCGTCCACCGGCACCAGGCCGCGGTGGTTGGCGCGCACGGGGATGCGTCCGCCGAGGGTCCAGCCGATGTGGCCCTCCACGTCGGCGTAGCAGAAGTTGAGGGGCGCCGCGCTGAAGGCGGCCACGGCCAGGCGAAACTCCTCCCACGTGGTGGCCCGGTTGAGTTGGAGGATAGTGCCGATGGCGTTGTCGGGCTCGTAGAGCGTCCAACGGAGGGCCAAATCGCGGGTTTCTCCGGGCAGGAGGGGGCTGATGAGGGGGCCGTGGTGGGTGACGATGACTTCGAGGCGCTCCGGCCGGGCGGCTCCCCGCACGAAGATGCGCTCCTCGTAGGCGCGGGCGGGAATCCACTCCTCGCCGTGCTGGAAGAGGTGTGGGTGCTCTGGGTGGCGCCGTTCGACGTAGAGGTCTTGACAATCGGCGAGGCTGTTGGTGACGCCCCAGGCCACGTGGGCGTTGTGGCCGATGATGATGCCCGGCACCCCTGCCAAACTGGCACCGATGACCGCGTAGGTGGGGCTGTGGAGGTGAATTTCGTACCACGCCGGCGGCGAGGTGAGCAACATGTGGGGGTCGTTGGCCAGCAGGGGGGCGCCGTTGGCGCTGCGGCCGGGACCCACCACCCACGCATTGCTGCCGGCGCCGGCGGAGAGGGTGCCCAGAGCCTCCAGGCCGGGGCGGGCGATGAGCGGGTTGGACGTGGGGTACGCGGGCCACAGCTCCTGGAAGGTCTCCTCGCCCACCAGGGCCATGAGCCGCTCGCGCAACAGCTCGAGCTGGAAGTCGCCGGAGAAAGTCAGGGCCATGAGCCTGAGAATGGCCACGCTGTCCACGGGCGTCCACCGCTGGGGCTCGAAGCGCAGCAGGCGGAACTCCGGCGGCCACTGCCCCTCGTAGCGTTCGAGGAAGGCGTTGACCCCCTCGGCGTAGGCCACGGCGGCCGAGCGGGCTTCGTCGTTGTGGTAGGGCCACGCCTCTTCGGCCGAGGCGTAGAGGCGCAGCACGCGCATCCAGCGGTCCACGGGCAGGGCGTCGGGCCCCAGCACTTCGGCCAGGCGGCCGGCGGCCGCCCGTCGCCAGTATTCCATTTGCCAGAGGCGGTCCTGGGCGTGGACGAACCCTTGGGCGAAGAAGAGATCACGGTCGGTGTGGGCGAAGATGTGGGGAATGCCCCAGCGGTCCCGGATGATCTGCACCGGCTTCTGGAGGCCGGGGAGGCGCACCGTGCCGCCGAGTTGGGGCCTGGGCTGCCAGAAGAGCCGGTTGTAGAGGGATGACATCCCGCCTGCCAGGGCGGCCAGGAGCGTGAGGGCAACCACACGTCGGTTCATGCGCCGTTCCTCCCTCAAGCTGTTTGAACCCGATCGGGGGAGAGCTCGGGCGCGGGCTCTTCGGCGGCGTGGTCCCCCTCGTCGGCCTCGTCGGCGTCGGCCAGGGCATCGCCCTCCACCAAGGCCTCTTGCAACACGTCGTCCACGTGGTCTACCAGCACGAAGCGCATGGAGTCGCGCACCTCGTCGGGCAGCTCGTCCAGGTCGGGCTCGTTGCGCTTGGGCAGGATCACGGTGTCGAGGCCTGCCCGGTGGGCGGCCAGCACCTTTTGCTTGATGCCCCCAACGGGCAACACCCGTCCCCGAAGGGTGATTTCGCCGGTCATGCCCACGTTGCTCCTCACGGGCCGGCCGGTCAGGAGGGAGACGATGGCCGTGACCATGGTCACGCCCGCGCTGGGGCCGTCCTTGGGGATGGCGCCCTCGGGCACGTGGATGTGGATGTCGCTGGTGTCGAAGAAGCGCGGGTCGATGCCCAGCCGCTCGGCGTTGGCCCGCACGTAGCTGAGGGCGATCTTGGCCGACTCGCGCATCACGTCGCCGAGCTGGCCGGTGAGGGTGAGCCCCTTTTGGCCGGGCATCCGCGTGGCCTCGATGAAGAGGATGCCGCCGCCCGAGGCGGTGACGAAGAGGCCCGTGGCCACGCCCGACTGGGCAGTGCGCTCGGCCACTTCCTCGTAGAAGCGCGGCTTGCCCAAGAAGTCGGGCACACTCTCGGGCGTCACAGTCACCTTCTCGGTCACCTCGCCGGCCGCAATGCGGGCGGCCACTTTGCGCATGATGCGGGCGATCTCCCGCTCCAAGTTGCGCACGCCGGCCTCGCGGGTGTACTCGCGGATGATGCGCCGGATGGCGTCGTCGGTGATCTCGATCTCGTCGGGCCGCAGGTAGTGAGATTCCAGTTGGCGGGGGATCAGGTAGCCCTTGGCAATGTGGACCTTCTCCATCTCCGTGTAGCCGTCCAGCCGAATGACTTCCATGCGGTCCAGCAGGGGCGGGGGAATGGTCTCGGTCAGGTTGGCCGTGGCAATGAAGAGCACCTTGGAGAGGTCGAAGTCCACGTCCAGGTAGTGGTCGCGGAAGGCGTGATTTTGGGCCGGGTCGAGCACTTCCAGCAGGGCGGAGGTGGGGTCTCCCCGGAAGTCGCGCCCGATCTTGTCCACTTCGTCCAACATGAAGACGGGGTTCTTGACGCCCACCCGCTTGAGGGCCTGGATGATGCGGCCCGGCATGGCGCCGATGTAGGTGCGGCGGTGGCCGCGGATCTCGGCCTCGTCGCGCACGCCGCCCAAGCTCATGCGGGTGAACTTGCGCCCCAGGGCGCGGGCGATGCTTTGGCCCAGGCTCGTCTTGCCCACGCCCGGCGGGCCCACGAAGCAGAGGATGGCGCCCTGGCTCTCGGGCTCGTCCAAGTCGGCGCTGCTGAGCACGTCGGGCTCTTCGGCCTGGGAGGCCGCCTTCTCGTCGGGCTGTGGTTCCTGTTCGGCCTCGTCTCCCTCCCGCCGGGCGGCGAGCTGGCGCGCGGCTTCTTCTTCGGCCTCGGCACGGCGTCGGCGCTCGTGGGCCAGCTTGCGGACGGCCAAGTACTCGATGATGCGCTCCTTGATCTCCTCGAGATCGTAGTGATCCTCGTCGAGCACGCGCTTGGCGTGGTCGATGTCCAAGTTGTCCGGGGTGACCTCGACCCAGGGGATGTCGAGCAGCCAGTCCAGGTACGTCTTGATGACGCTGTACTCGGCC
>JALSKA010000091.1 GCA_026989095.1 Ardenticatenaceae bacterium | reverse complement strand
GCACGGCGCGGAAGCGCTCCACCCACCAGCGATAGCCCTCGTCTGCCATGCGGTCCCAGCGGTAGAGGGGGTTCCCCCACAGTTGGCCCGTGGCGCTGAAGTAATCGGGGGGCACGCCGGCCACGACCGTCGGGTGCCCCTCCTCGTCCAAGTGAAAGAGGTGCTGGTGAGCCCAGACATCGGCACTGTCGTAGGCCACGTAGATGGGCACGTCGCCCAAGATGAGGATACCGCGCTCGTTGGCATAGCGCTTCAGGGCGCCCCACTGTTGGAAGAAGAGAAACTGGATGAACTTGTAGGCCATGACGCGAGGCGCCAGCCGCACGCTCCAGTGGGCCAGGGCGCGAAACTCGCGCCGGCGGATGTCGGCGGGCCATTGGCTCCACGGCGCTCCCCCGAAGTGGTCCTTGAGGGCCATGAAGAGGGCATAGTCGTGGAGCCAGACGGCATCGTGTGTGGCACAGAAGGTCTCGAAGGCCCTGTTCTCCTCCGGGGTGGCCAGGCGCTCGAAGTGCTCATAGGCACTGAGGAGGAGGGGCATCTTCCGACCAATGACCAGGCCGTAGTCCACCCGGCCGACGGGGAAGGCGGAAAGGTCGTCCAGAGCCTCACGGGCGACGTACCCACGGCGTGCCAATTCCTGCAGGTCGAGAAAAAGCGGGTTACCCCCGAAGGCCGAGTGCGTCTGGTACGGCGAATCCCCGTAGCCGGTGGGCCCTAAGGGGAGCACCTGCCAGACGCGCTGGCGGGCCTCGACGAGCACGTCCACCCACCGGTAGGCGGAGGGGCCCAAGTCGCCGATGCCATGTGGCCCGGGCAGCGACGAGGGGTGCAGGAGCAGGCCCGACGCCCGTTCCGCACGTGGGTTCATCGGCCCCCTCCTTGCCCCACGTCTGGGCGGACCATCATGCCATCTTGCCCGGCCACCACGTTGGGGCCGAAGATGGCGCGGGCGTCGGCCACGATGCGCCGCACGGCCGCCTCGTCGGCCGGCAGGTGGACCAACACCAAGTGGCGCACGCCGGCGTCCCGGGCGATGCGCCCGGCCTCGGCGCCGTCGGTGTGGACGCCGGGATAGGGGCCTGTGGCCTCGTGGATGAGCACGTCGGCGCCGGCGGCCAGGCGCACGATGTCGTTGCTCGGGGCCGTGTCGGCGCTGTAGACGAGCGACGGCCCGCCGTGGGCCTCGAAGCGCAGGGCCACGGTGGGCACGCTGTGGCGTGCCGGCGCGGCCACAATGCGTCCCCACGCGGCTTGGGCGATTTCGACGTGCTTCTCCGGCTCAATGGCGTGAAAGTGGAGTTGGAAGAGCCCCTCCCAGCGCGAAGTTTCGTACTGGGCCAAGAGGCGGGCGACCACGCCGATGGCCGGGCGGGGACCGTAGACCGGCAGAGGGGCCTTCCGTCCGGCCAGCCAGAGTTGTTGGACCAGCAGAGGAAAGCCGGCCGTGTGGTCGGGGTGCTCGTGGGTGAGGATCAGGCGGCTGATGGCCTTGGGGTCCACGTGGGCCCGCACCAGGGCGGCCACCACATTGCTGCCGCAGTCCACCAGGGTGAGGTCATCTTCGGCGAGAACGGCGAGGGCCGTCGTCAAGCGGCCCGTGAGGTTGAAGGAGGCTCCTGTGCCGAGCAGGTAAACGCGCATCATGTGTAGAGCCACACGACGATCTGGGGAGTCACGTACACTTCCACCAACGCGGCCACCAACAGAAGGGGAACGACGGCGAAGAGCAACACCTTCACGTAATCGGCAAGGGCCAGCAGGATGGCCTCGCCCGCCGAGAAGTCCTGGGGTGGGTCGAGCATGATGGCCCCCAGGCGCACGGCAAAGGCCGTGCTGAGGAGCACGGCCGGTATCTCCAAGGAGCCGTGGGGCAGGATGAAGGCGGCCAGGAACTGGAGCCAACTCTGCCCTTGGGCGGCCAAGGCGCCGGCCAAGAACCCCACAATGGTAAACGGGGCCAGGAGAAGGAGCAGAGCGACCACGCCAAAGGAGAAGAGGCTCAAGAAGGCCCCGCCCACAAGCACGCGCACGTTGTGAACGAAAATGGTGCCCATGTTAAACGAGGGCAACAGGGCCGTGCCCGGTGTCCCCGCGGCCAAGGCCGAGCGAAAGGCCCGCGCGTCGAACTGCTCCAGGCTGAAGAAGTTGGTCGGAAGGTCCCACCACCCAATTAAGCCCCATCCCAGCAGAAAGCCCACCACCACTGTGACACACGCTGTCACCACGGCCCACCGGTTGGCGGCCACCAGGCGGGGCAGGTCGTGCGTGTAGATGCGGACGAGGTCGAAGCCGGGCACCTCCTCACGTTGCTGCTGGCGGACGAGGGGTGCCGCCTCCGGCGGCGCCTTCAGGAACGACCAGAAGAGGCGTGCGGCCCGCTCAATGTTCAAGAAGTCGATTTCCCGGGCCAGAATGGCCTCGCGGTTGAAGGTGCGGATGCCCGCCCGTATTAACGCCACGTCCAACACCAACAGGCCCACCACAACCCACCACAGGGCCTCCTCTTGGCCCCAGAAGATGATCAGGCTCTCCACCTGAACGAGGAAGGCCATCGGCACGATAATGAAGCTGGCCAACAAGTTGGCTGCGCGCACGCTCGTGGTGTGGCTGCTCACGATGACGGCCGCAGTGACCATGACCAGCCCCTCTGCTGTGGTCAGGGCAAGAATCTGGAGAAAGAGAGTGAAGGGCAAGTTCCACAGCCGGCCCCACACCACGCTGATCCCGTATATGGCGATGCCCACGTAGCTGGCCACCAGGGGAAGCAACAACGAGGCCAACAACTTGCCCACGTAGAGCTCCACGTCGCCGGCCGGAGTGGCCAGCAGGGCTTCGAGGCTGTTGCGTTCCCGCTCGCCCACGAAACTCTCCAGGGCGATGACCAAGGAGAAGCTCATGGGAAAGAAGCCCACGGCCAACAGGCCAAAGGGAATGAAGCGTTCGCCAATGATCGTGGCGTCATATCGCTCCAAGAAGTCGAAGACCACGTCCGCCATGACATTCATGACCAGGGGGAAGAGCAAGGTGAGCAGGCCAATGGGAATGACAATGCGCCAGTCGCGCAGGCTGTCCCGCACTTCCCGCCGCACCAGCGTCCACACGATGTGCCAGTCGATGCCCGACCTCGCCGGCGTCACCTCGGGCAGGGCCGTGAGCTCGAGGGTGCGTTCGCTCATACCACCACTCCGGTTTCCACCACCCACTTGCGGGCGGCCAACAGAAAGAGCACGCCTGTGGGGAAGAAAGCCACGTTGACCAGATAGGCGGCCACCACAGTGGGCCGCCAGGACGCCGAGGAGGAGGCTGAGGCCACCAGCCGAACACCCTCCCAAATGGCCACGCCCACCGGGGTGAGCAGGAAGAAGAGCCCCACCGTCCAGAGCACGAGGGCCACGCCCACGCGCACCACCGGGTAGAGGCGCGTGCGCAGGAACGGCTGGCGGCGCGGTTGGAGCAGGTAGCCGACCATGAGGAGCGAGAGGGCTGTCGGCAGGACCCACCGGGAGAGCACGAAGCGCATCACGGTCGCGGTGGGTTCATCCAAGGGCACCAAATGCCAGCGCAGGAGGCCGTAGGGCAGGGGCCACGTCAGGGCCACAAGTGCCCCAGCGCTGCTGACGCCGTGGGCGATCGTGGAGCGCCAGGAGGCGGTCGCATTCATGAGACAGCTCCCATCAGTCGCAAGTAGACATCCTCCAGCCGACGTGGTTCCTCGACCACGGTGACAATGCGCCCGCCGGCCGCCTGGAGGCGGGCGATGACCGCCGGGTTGGTCTGGGCCGGCGCGCGCGTGCGATACCGGATCCAGTCAGCTCCCCACTCCAGGGGTGCCACCACATCTCGGAGCAAGTCGGGCAGCCCTTCGAGTGGGGTGGCGAGCTGCACGCGGAAGGCCGGGTCGCCCAGCACCTGGTCCTTGAGCTCCTCGATGGTGCCCCTGGCGAGAATGCGACCACGGTGAATGATGATCAGGCGGTCGGCCAACATCTCGGCCTCGACGAGGTTGTGGGTACAGAGCAGGATCGTGTGTCCCCGTCGGCGCAGGTCGGCGATGGCCTGGCGAACCTGATACGCGCCCTCGGGGTCCAAGGCGGCCGTGGGCTCGTCCAGGAAGAGCACTCGCGGGCCGTGGAGGAGGGCCCGCACGAGGGCCATCTTCTGGCGCATCCCCTTGCTGAACTGCCCCAGCCGCTGGTGTCGGGCATCCCACAGGTTGAACTGTTTGAGCAGCGCCTCGGCCCGGGCACGCCGAGTGGGGGCGTCCAGTCCCTGCATGGCGCCGAAGAAGTCCAAGTAGTCGAGGGGCTTCATGCGGCCGTAAAGGCCGGGAAACTCGGTGAGCAGGCCAACGAGGTGGCGGACACGACGTGGGGCCACGCGCGTATCGTGGCCGGCCACGCGCGCGTAGCCCGACGTAGGTCGCAGGATGGCCGCCAAGCAACGCACTGTCGTGGTCTTACCGGCCCCGTTGGGGCCCAAGAGGGCGAGCACTTCGCCCTCGCGCACTTGGA
Source organism: Ardenticatenaceae bacterium (assembly GCA_026989095.1). GTDB lineage: Bacteria > Chloroflexota > Anaerolineae > Ardenticatenales > Ardenticatenaceae > WFWG01. The sequence continues at coordinate 17,988 of JALSKA010000091.1, read as the reverse complement.
AGGAGACATCCTCCACGGCAGTGACGGTGCCAAATCGTTTGGTGAGCTGTACGGCTTCAACAACGGCCATGTGTGTCCACACACCCTATCGCCAACTCCCCCCGGAACCATGCGGAGCAGGATCCACGGCCCAAATGAAGGTGGGGAGGTGTTCAACGTCCGCGTTCGGCCACAGAGGTACTCTTCGCACAGGCGGCCTTTCACATTATATCACCCCAGCTATTTCTCGGCCAATAGCCCAAAAGTCCGCACATTCGTGTTCGGCGTGTGCTTTCACATGCGATGCTGTCGAAAAGCCCCCCATGAACCGGGCAAAACCCCGGCAAGGCCCCAATCCCATCGCCTCAACGCCCTTTGACTCTGATGTGTCCGGCCGGGCCCTCCACCACGCGGCCAATCACCGCCCGCGTGGAGACGTGTCTGTGGGCCAGCTCCTCCAGCAGGAGGTCGAGCCGGCTCTCCGGCACGGCGATGAGCAGTCCGCCCGAGGTCTGCGCGTCACAGAGCACGATCTGCTGGGCCCATGTCAACGTTGGGTCCCACGTGACGGCCCGTTGGCTCTCCGTCAGGTACGTGTAGTTGTTCAGGCTTCCTCCCGGCACGATCTCCTCGGCCACGTAGGGCCACACCTCGGGCAAAATCGGCACGGCGTCGAAAGTGACTTCGGCCGCGACTTGGCTGGCCACGAGCATCTCGTGCAGGTGTCCCAAGAGGCCGTAGCCGGTGATGTCCGTGGCCGCGTGAACGCCGGCGGCCACCATCGCCTCGGAGGCGGCCCGGTTGAGCTCGACCATCACCTCAACAGCCCGTTGGACAGCGTGTTCCGAGGCCACGCCCCGTTTGTGCGCCGTGGTGATGATGCCCGTGCCCAAGGGCTTGGTCAACACCAGGAGGTCGCCCGGCCGGGCGCCACGGTTGTCCACCAACTTTTCGGGGTGAACTACGCCGGTGACGGCCAACCCATACAAAGGCTCCGGCCCCTGCACCGTGTGCCCTCCCAAAATGGCCACGCCCCCTTGGGCGGCCACCTCGGAGCCGCCGCGCAGGATGTCCGCCACCACGTCCAGGGAAAGGGCCTTGGGCACGCTGACCACGTTGAGCGCCGTCAGGGGAGTGGCGCCCATGGCGTAGACATCACTCAAGCTGTTGGCGGCCGCAATCCGTCCGTAGTCGTGGGGATCGTCCACCACAGGGGTGAACACGTCCACGCTCTGGACCAAGGCCAGGTCGTCGCGGAGACGGTACACCCCAGCGTCGGCGGGCACTTGCGTGCCGACAATCACATTTGGGTCTTCAGTTGGAGGCAGCCGGTGCAGCACCTGCACCAGGTCAGCCAAGCTGACCTTGCTGGCTCAACCGGCGCAGGCCACCAGTTGGGTCAGGCGCACTTTGTCCACGTGGTCCTCCCTCAGTTTGATAGGCGTGCCCAGGATCACTTTCCCTCGGAGACCGGTCTTCATCTTAGCGAGAACAGGGGCTCCGGTCAACTCCTCCGCCCCAAAACAACACATGAATTTGTTGAAACAAAAGAGGACCAAACTCCCATTGTCCGTGCTTCCGCAGGCAAAGTAAGATAACAAACGGACCCCACATTCCCGGCGGCCGTTTGTATGTCCTTTGAAATACACTGCCGTGCTCCCGGGGAACTTGCAGGGGGCACCAGACCGGTGTTATAATGTGGAACGGAGCTGAACTGGGCAAAGCTGTGGCGAACGCGAACGGGCCGTCAGCTCATGATCACTTGGGGGAGCGAACAGTGGGGGAGCAAATGGAAAAACCCATGAACCAGAACCTCCGACGCATTCCGTTTTTCCAGGGCCTCTCGGACGAGGTGCTCCAGGCCATTCAAGCCCGCATGAAACTGCGCCGCTACAAGAAAGGGGACGTGGTCTTTGTCGAAGGCGCCCCCGCGGACTCGATGTACATTATCGAATCAGGGCAAGTGCAGATCGTCGCCGAGGGAAAAGGGGGGCAGCCGGGGACGGTGCTCGCTCACTTGGGCCCCGGCTTCTTCTTCGGGGAGATGGCCCTGCTCACGGGTGACCGGCGTTCGGCCACGGTGCGCGTGGTGATTGACGCCGAATTGTGGGAGCTCCACAAGAACGACTTGGACGAGCTCCTGCGCGAACATCCCCACATCGCCCTCACCATCAGCCGCGAGCTCAGCCGGCGGCTGAGCCGCACCATCCACCAGCTCGCGGAAGGGGACGAGATCAACCTGATCGCCGTGGTTGGCGATCAGATTCCCCTCTTCGTCGAGCGCCTCCAAGCCGCCACAGGCGAACACCTTTTGGTCGTGGACTTGGGAGGGCTGCGGCCCGAACATCCCGATCTGCCCGAAGGTGTTGACGTAGTCCAGGAACTGGCGGAGAGCTCCCCAGAGGAGCTGGCCGAGTATTTGGGCGAGCACGTGGACGAGTACGGCCGCATTGTGATGGCCATCACCCCGCACGAATCCCCCCTGACGCGCAAGGCCGCCGAGCTGGCCGAGGTTGTGGTGGAGATCGGCAAGCGGAGCACTCCCTGGCTCAAACGCTTCGGCCGGGAGAACTACTGGTTCACCCCAGGGGATTGGCGGCGTGTGGACCGCATGGCCCGCCGCATTGCCCGCAAGCTGGTCGGCCTGGCCCTGAGCGCCGGAAACGCTCGCGGCTTGGCCCACATCGGCGTCCTGCGCGTGTTGGAGGAGGCCAACGTGCCCGTGGACGTGATTGCCGGCACGAGCATGGGGTCGCTCATTGGTGCCCTCTACGCCGTCGGCCACTCCATCGACACCTTGGAGGAGTTCGCCGCCCAGCTTCCGCGCCTAACCAGCTTCCTCAGCGGGCTGTGGGACCTTCAGCTTCCCCCCCGCAGCGGCATCATCAAGGGGGAAAAGGCCCGCCGGTACTTGGCCGAACGGTGGTTTGCCCACAAGTCGTTCGAAGACTTGGACACCCCCCTCTACGTGGTGGCCGCCGATGTCGTCACGGGCGAGGAAGTGGTTTTCGACAGCGGGCCCATTGCCGACGCCGTGCGGGCCAGCATCAGCATCATGGGCGTCTTCCAGCCGGCCCACGTGAACGGCCGCTACTTGATCGACGGCGGCACCGTTAACCCTGTGCCCGTCAGCGTGGTCACCGACAAAGCCAACATTGTGGTGGCCTCCAGCGTGATTGTGAGCTTGGCCGACCGCGCCCACCGCAAAGCCCTGATGAAAAGCGGCCGGCTTCCCAGCATCTTGGGCATCGTCTTGGGCGCCCAGGAGATCATGGAAGCCGGCATCGTCGAAAGCCGCATGACCCACGTGGACGTGCTCATCCAACCCGACGTGGCCGATCTGGGCGGCATGGAATACGACCGCTGGGAAGAGTTCGTCCAACGCGGCTACGAGGCCGCCCAGCGTTACGTGGACGACATCCATCGCCTCCTCTCGGCCCCGCGCGGGCAGACAGCACCCCTCTCGGTGCTCCAGGAGCCGGAGAGCCAATCGGCATGACCCGTGTGCTCTTCGTGGACGACGAGCGAAATATCTTCGAACTCGCCCGCCTGTACTTGGAGCAGGAAGGCTTCACCGTCACCTACGCGCCCGACGGGGACCAGGCCCTGCGGCACATCCACCACGAACGCCCCGACTTGGTAATCTTGGACATCATGCTCCCCGGCCGGGACGGGTGGAGCGTGTGCAAGGAAGTACGGCAGGCCGGCAACCCGGTTCCCATCATCATGTTGACGGCCAAGGACGACGATGTGGACAAAATCCTGGGGCTCGAGCTGGGCGCCGACGATTACATCACCAAACCCTTCAACCCCAGGGAGCTCGTCGCCCGGGTGAAGGCTGTGTTGCGCCGCACCGCGTCCAGGGGGCCGGCCAAGCAGGTCTACTGCGCCGGCGATGTGCGCCTCGACGTGGAGCGGCGGGAGGTCTGGGTCGGCTCCAAGCGAATCAACGTGCGCCCGAAGGAATTCGACTTGCTCCAGGCGTTCTTGGAACATCCCGGCCGCGCCTGGAGCCGCGACCAGTTGCTGGACCGCGTCTGGGGTTACACATACGCGGGCGACACCCGCACGGTGGATGTCCACGTGGCCGGCCTGCGCGAAAAGCTGAAGGGAAGTGGCGTCCACATCGAAACAGTGTGGGGATACGGGTACAAACTCGTGGAGTCCGAAACCTCATGAAGTCCAGGCTGCACACCAAAATGGTCCTGAGCTCAGTTCTGGTGGCCTTGGTGGCCCTGATCCTGGCCAGCATGGCCGCGGCAGTGCTGCTCCGCAACCAGCAAGTGCGCGCAGCCGAGCGCTCCTTGGCCCTCCTGGCCCAGAACGTGGCCGCTCGCTACCGTTTGGCCGCCCGGGAGGGCGAAAACCCAAGCCAGCTCCTGCGCCGCTTCGCCGCCCAAGAGGGCGTGCGCCTCTTGGTGGTGGGCCCCAACGGCGCCATCCTGCACGACAGCGAGGACCGCCTAGTCGGCGAACGGATATCCGGCGTCGCTCGGCTGCTCGACAGGCCGGGCGACCGCGGGGGACAACCCCGCACGGCACGCCTGCGGGTGGGGGATGAAGACCTGCTGGTGGCCCCGCTGCCCGTGCCTCCCCGACTCCGCCCCCAACTGAGCAACGAGCCAGCCCTCATCCTGTTAGCTGTGCCGGCCGCGTCGCTGTTGGGCACTTGGTTCCAACTCCTTCCTCCCCTCGTGATAGCTGCTCTCATCGCCCTGGCCGTGGCCGCCGGCGTGGCCTGGTACATGGCGCGCCGCATCAGCCGCCCGCTGGTGGAAATGACCGAGGCGGCACGCCGCATGGCCAAGGGCGACTACGACGTGCAGGTCACCGTGGAGGACGGCGACGAGCTGGCCGAGCTCTGCGCAGCCTTCAACACCATGGCCGAGGAGACAAAAACGGCCCGCAAGACCCAACGCAACTTCCTGGCCAGCGTGAGCCACGACCTGCGCACCCCCCTGACCAGCATCCAGGGCTTCTCCCAAGCGCTGATCGACGGCACCGTCCGCACGGACGAGCAACGGCAGCGGGTGGCGAAAATCATCCACGACGAGGCCAGCCGGTTGTCGCGCCTGGTACAACAGCTGCTCGACTTGGCCCGAATCGAGTCGGGGCGATTCGCCATGGCCCACGACGACGTGGACTTGAACGCCATGCTCGCCCAAGTGCAGGAGCGGTATCAAGCCTTGGCCGAAGCCCAGGGCATCGAGTTCGTGGTGCGCCGGCCGCGAAAGTCGCTCCCCATGATCGGAGACGCAGCCCGCTTGGAGCAAGTGCTCACCAATTTGCTCGACAATGCCTTTCACTACGCCCGCATGGGCAACTCGGGCCGGCCTCGGGTGCAGCTTATCGGCAAGCTAGGCGGGGTGCGCGGGGTGGGCTCATCCCAAGGGGGCGGCGACTTGGGGCGGTGGTGGATCGAGGTCATCGTGAAGGACAACGGCCCCGGCATCAGCGCCGAGGACTTGCCCCACATCTTCGACCGCTTTTACCGGGGCGACATTTCTCACCCCTCTGGAAGCGTGGGCCTCGGATTGGCCATTACCCGTGAGATCGTCCAAGCACACGGCGGTGAGATCTCGGTGGAAAGCGGCGAACACGGCACGACGTTTACCGTGCGCCTGCCCATGAACTTGGGCCACGAGGCCACCGGACGGGCGGCCGTGTTGCGGATGGGCATGGCTCAGTCCGCGGCCGCCAACGCCAAGGGAAACGGGGAAAACGGCTCCACGGCAGCGGCCAAATAAGCCGAAAGCGCAGTTAGCGGGCGCTCACCTCCCAAACAGACGTCTCCACCACGGCTGGCGTCTCTCAATCTCTCGCCGAAGGGCGTTCAGTTGCTCCTCCAAGGCCAGCCGGTGGTTCCAGTCCTCCTCCTTCAGGCGGGCCACCTCCCGCTCCAGCGCCCGTAGGCGTTTCCGCAGGCGGGCGTTCTCCTCCTTCAGGTGAAAGTTGTCCTGGACAATGAGGCCCAAGAGGTCGCGCGTGGCCAATTGGGTGGAGAGAATGGTCTGCTGGGCTTCATCCACGTTCCGCAACAGGTGGAGAATGGCTTCCGCAGCGCCATTGGCTTCGGCCAGGGCGGCTGTGTCCTCCTCGGCCAGGGCGAGGAGGGTGGAGTGCTCGCCATCCTCGCCCTGCTCGCGCAGAGCGCGCTCGATTTCCTCCTCCTCCATGCCCCGCGCGTGGAGCGCCCGAATGCGGCGCAGCAGCGCCACGTCCGCCTCTGTGTAGCGGTGAGCGCGGTTGGCCTCTTCGCTCAGGAAAGGCGCGAAGCGTTCTGTCCAGCGACGCACCGTCTGGGGCGGGATGTCCAGTTCGGCCGAGACCTGTCCAATGCGCTTCATCGGCCTCAGTCCTCGTCCACGTAGCGCCACTCCCCGTCAATGACATCGGCCCGATCCTGGTTCCACGTCACCTTGTCCTGGCCTTGGTGCCGGGCCACAACGTCGGAGGGACAGAGCCTGATGAAGAGTTGAAGGCCCGAGAGGAGGATCGCCAAGTCGTCCATCTGTCCCGCCACGGGCACCAGGTCGGGCACAATGTCCACAGGAGCCAAGGCGTAGAGCACCGCCGCGACAGGGATGAGTTTCAGCACCAGGGGCACACGGCGGTCCCGGAACAAGCGCCACGCCAAACTGGCCGTGCGCAACAGCTCCCACGGGTGGGGAATTTTTCCCGGAGTCCGTCTTGTGGCCATGTGACCCCCCTTCTGAGTTCCTCTCAGAGTTGAGATGACCTCGACACCTGCTGGCGTACATTGTAGCACAGGGCTTGAGAGGGGGCAATGCCTTTCAGGAGGGCTCTTCCCGCGTTCCCGGCTCCCTTGGACGTCGGTCTCCTTTGCGCTATACTTCCACACCGGAAAATGCGTCGCCCACATCTGGCCCAATGCTCTGGGAAGAGGAGCGCCCATGTCGGACAAGTGGAGTGAGGAGGTGGAGAAGGCCATCGTGCGGGCTGTCGAGGCGGGAGAGTTCGACGGCCTGAGCGGAGTGGGCCAGCGGCTCCCCCCAGACCACGGCGACTACTACGCGGGCGAACACGACTTGGCCTACCGCCTGCTGGCCAACGCCGGCCTGGCCCCCGAGTTCCTGCTCATGCGGCGGGAGATCTTGGCGGAATTGGCCGACATGCGCGCCTTCATTCGGGCAGCAGTCCGCCGCCGACAGCGGCTGTTGGCCCAGCTCCGGCGCGCGCCCATTCACGAGATTCCCCGCCTCCACCGCGAGGCGTGGGACGGCTGGTATGCCAGCGTGGAGGCTTTTCGCGAGCGCGTGGAGGCCATCAACGCGCGAATTCAAATCTTTAACCTGAAGAACAAAATTCCCAACCTCCACCAGCCCTATGTGAACGCCGATGACGAAATTCGCAGGGCCGAGGCCGAAGCATGAGCGCACCCAACGGTGACGTCGTACTGGCCGCTCACCAGGTGAGCAAGCTCTATCAGATGGGAACCATCACCGTCCACGCGCTGCGCCGCGTGGATTTCTTCGTCCGCAGGGGCGAGTTCGTGGCCGTCATGGGGCCCAGCGGCTCGGGCAAGAGCACCCTGCTCTACCTGCTAGGAGGACTTGATCGCCCCACCGACGGCGACATCGTCCTCGACGGCCAATCTCTCTCCCGCCTCGACGATGACGCCATCACCCTCTTGCGCCGCCGGCGGGTGGGATTCATCTTCCAGTTCTTCAACCTGGTGCCCACCCTCACGGCCGAGGAGAACGTGGCCCTGCCACTGCTCATCGACGGCCAGGACCTGCGCCGGCACCGCGACCGCATTGTGAGCCTGTTGGAGCTGGTCGGGCTTGCCGACAGGCGTGACCACAAGCCCGACCAGCTCTCGGGCGGCCAACAGCAGCGCGTCTCCATCGCCCGGGCTCTCGTCATGGAACCGGCCATTCTCCTGGCCGACGAGCCCACCGGCAACTTGGACAGCAAATCGGGCACCGGCATCCTCGACCTCATGCGCCGTTCCTGTGACGAGCTTGGCCAGACGATCGTGATGGTCACGCACGATCCAAAGGCGGCCAGTTACGCCGACCGGGTGGTATTCCTCAAGGACGGGCGCATCGTGGACGAGTTGCACGGCGACGCTTCTGGTGATACCAGGCTGATCCTGCGCCGCTTTGCGGCTTTGGAGGAAGGACATGTCCCTGGCTAAAACGCGGGAGCTCTCACCAGTCACGGCGACCTCGCCTCCAAGAGGAGGTGTTCGTCTCTCCTCCTTCTACGACCTGGCCCTGCGCAACATGGCCACCCGTCTCACGCGCACCCTTCTCACGGCCTTGGGCATTGTGATCGGCGTGGCCGTCATCCTGGCCGTGGACGTGACCAACGCCACGACGTTGGCCTCCATTCGCAATCTCTTCGACGAGACCTCGGGGCGGGCCAGCCTCTTGATCGAATCGTCCGCCGGCGCCGGCCAAGGATTCGACGAAAATGTCGTCGAGGCCGTGCGGCGTGTGGAGGGCGTTGAGGCCGCGGCGCCCATGATCTCCGTCCGGGCCGCCCTGGCCTCGGGCAACCCCACAGGCGCACTCCACGCCTTCGACGCGAGCATCTCCGTCCCCCTGCGCGTGCTCGGCGTGGACCCCACGGTGGACCCGCAGGTCCACATCTACCGCCTGCTCGAGGGGCGCCTGCTCCTGCCGGAGGACCGGCGCGCAGCGCTCATCACCTCCTCGCTGGCCGATGACTTGGAACGCCACGTCGGCGATGAGGTGGAGATCGTCACGCCTGACGGCACAGCGCTCCTGGAGATTGTAGGTATTATCGACAAGGAAGGCATCGGCCGCACGAACGACGGCCGCGTGGTTATTGTGCCACTGCCCACGGCCCAGGACCTCTTCCTGATGCGAGGCCAACTCTCCCAAGTTGACATCGTCGTCAGCCGGGAGATGGCCGAGGACCCGGAGCGCCTGGAGCAGCTCAAGGCGTACATGGAGGCCCGCCTGCCGCGCGATGTCAACGTGAGTTACCCTGCGGCCCGGGGCAAGCTCATCAGCCAAATGCTCAAGACCTATCAGCTCGGGCTGAGTTTCTTCGGAGCTGTGGCCATCTTCGTGGGGGGCTTCCTGATCTACAACACCTTCTCCATGACCGTGTTGGAGCGCACCCGCGAGATCGGCATGTTGCGCTCCATAGGCGCCACGCGCCGCCAGATTGTGGGCCTCATTCTGGCCGAGAGCCTGGTGCTGGCCCTCTTGGGCTCATTCCTGGGAGTCGTGGGCGGCCTGGGGCTGGCCCGAGGGCTCATCCAGACGATGACCGGCCTGCTGGGCACCGAACTGGAAACCTTTGCCCTCTCCCCGTTCAGCCTCGTCAAGAGCTTGGCCGTGGGTGTGGGCGTCACATTGGCCTCGTCCCTGGTGCCGGCGTTCCAAGCCGGCCGCGTGGTTCCCCTGGAAGCGTTGCGCGTCTACGGCCGTCCCACGCAGTCCGGCCTCTGGGGCAAATGGGTTCACGGGATTGGGGCGGTGCTCTTCATAGGATGCACGCTGCTCTTCTTCGCGGAAGACCTCATCCCGCCGGCGTTCAAGATCCAAGTGGGCATCATGAGCGTCTTCGGCCTGCTCTTGGGCGCAGCCCTGCTGGTGCCCCCTGTGCTCGGCCTCGTGGAGCCTCCGCTTCGCGGGGGCTTGGCTCTCCTGTACGGCCCTGAAGGGCAGTTGGGAAGTCGCAACGTGGAGCGCTCCCCCCTGCGCACCGCCCTCACGGTGGCCGCCCTCATGGTGGGCGTGACCATGATCATCGCCTTGGGCGAGATGAGCAACAGCTTCCGGCAGGACATCCTCGCCTGGGTGGAGACGGCCATCGGCGGAGACCTCTACGTGCGCAGCACTACGCCCATGCGCCCCGAGCTGGGACGCCGGCTCCTCGCCGTGCCCGGGGTCGAGGCGGCCTCACCCGTGAACTTCTTCCGCGTGCGCATGTGGGCCCCTGACGAGGAGGAGCCAAACACTGTCGTGGGCATTGCCATCGATCCGGCCAGCTACCTCCAGGTGGCCAGCTTCAAATTCGCCGACCAACAGGTTGACGTGACAGCCCGCGTGCGCGAGCTCGCGGAGGAGGACGCGCTCTTCATCTCCACCACTCTGGCCGACCGGTACGACCTCCAACAGGGGGACACCATCGTGTTGGAGACACGCCGCGGCCGCCGTGAGTTCCGCGTGGCCGCCGTGATCGTGGACTTCACGGCTCAAGGCAACACAGTGACCCTCTCCCGCCGCGCGCTCTACCGGTACTTCGGCGAGCGGCGTGTGACCACGTTCACCGTGGACGTGCTCCCCGGGGCCGATGTCGAACAGGTTCGCCAGGCCATTGAAGATCGTTTCGGCAAGGGAGGGCGCATCACGGTGGAATCCAGCGAGGAATTCCGCGAACGAATCATCCGCCTCATGAACCAGAGCTTCGCCCTGTTGAACACCCTCGTGGCCATTGCCGTGCTCATTTCTTCCTTTGGCCTGATCAACACCCTGTTGATGAACATCTTCGAGCGCACGCGCGAAATCGGCATGTTGCGCAGCTTGGGCGCCACGCGCGGGCAAATCGTCAAGATGGTGTTGGCCGAAAGCGCCACGATGGGCATCACCGGCGGTCTCCTCGGCCTGGTGCTGGGGCTCATGTTGGCCCGCTTCATGGTGCAGGGGCTCAACATCGCGGGCGGCTACCGCCTGGTCTACCACTTCACTCCCCTGCCCGTCCTCTTGGGCCTCGTGTTGGCCCTGGCGCTCTCCCAAGTGGCCGCCCTCTACCCCGCACGCCGGGCCGCCCGCGTCAACGTCGTGGAAGCCATCAAGCACGAGTAACCACGGCCAGGGCATGCCCGGAAGACCAAACCTGCACCTTGGAGGAAAACGATGACGCTGCGACGGCTTTTCGCCGCCATGGCCTTGCTGCTGGCCTTGGCCCTGGGGGGCCTGTGGTACTGGCAAGGCCGTGCGAACACCGCCACGCCCCGTCCGGCGACGCCGGTTCCCACCGTGGCCGGAAATGCCCCCAACGTGGTGACGGCCGAGGGCGTGGTCGTGCCCGCACGGCGGGCGCGCCTGGCATTTGCTGTGGGAGGAGTGCTGGAGGAACGCTTGGTGGAGGAGGGCAAGGAAGCCTCGGCCGGCACACTGTTGGCCCGGCTCACCTCACCGCAATTCGTGGGCCAAGTTGACAGCGCCGAAGCAGCCTTGGCCGTGGCCCGCGCCCAGCTCGCCCAAGCCGAAGCGGGCGCTCGCCCCGAGGAGATCGCCGCGGCCGAGGCAGCGCTGCGCGCGGCTCAAGCTCAACTGGACGCTGCCCGAGCCCAAGAGGCCCAAGCTCGCGCGGCCCTTGCGGAGGCGCGTGCACGACTCCAACAGGCCGAGCGGGGTCCCACCGAAGAGGAGCGCCGTATCGCCCTAGCTCGCCTCCGACAGGCCCAAGCAGCTCTCAAACAAGCCCAGGCCGCCTATGACCAAGTGGCCCACCGGGCCGACATCGCCGCCTTGCCCCAGAGCCGCGCCCTGGAGGAGGCCACGCTGGCCGTGGAGATCGCCCAAGCCGAGTACGACCGGCTGCTCCGGGGCGCCACTGAGGAAGAGCTCAACCAGCTCAGGGCTGCCGTCCAACGGGCCGAGGCCGGCGTGGCCGCGGCCGAGGCCGGCGTGCGGGCGGCCGAGGCATCTGTCGAACAAGCCCAAGCCCGGCTGGACCGCCTCCGCCAAGGTGCTCCTGAGGAGGAATTGGACGTTCTCCGAAGCCGCGTGCGCCAAGCCGAAGTGGCCCTGGAGCAAGCGCGGGCACTCGAAGCCTTCACGCGCCTGGTGGCCCCGTTCGACGGCACAGTTGCCCAGTGGCTGATCCGCCCAGGAGAAGCCGTGGTGCCCAACCAGCCCGTGGCGCTCTTCGGCGACGTGAGCACCCTCCAGGTGGAGACGAACGACTTGGGCGAGCTCGACGTGATCAGCGTGCGGGAGGGGCAGCCGGCCGAGGTGACGTTCGACGCCCTGCCCGACGTGCGGGTGCCCGGCCGCGTGCTGGCCGTGCGCCAAGTTGCCGAGGAACAGCGGGGGGAAACGACCTACACGGTCATCGTGGGGCTTGACGAGGTGCCGGCCGGCCTGCGCTGGGGCATGACAGCCGTGGTGGACATTTTCATAAGCGCATCGCCATGAGTGCTGTGTGGAGAGGTGGTTTTCACCCCCACCACAGCTTGAGCGCAAATTGAACCCCAAAGATGAGCACGGCCAACACAGTGATGCGCACCAGGTCATGGCGCACGTGGGCGAACTCGTCCTCCGCTGACGGCGGGGCAACCTCTGCGACCGCTGTGTTCACGCGCTCCACAGGTGCGCCCTGGCCCTTGGGAGCAGGACGGGGCACACCCTCGGGCCGGCTGTAGGGCACCCGGGGGGGTTGAGTGCGGGCACGGCGTCGTTTCTTGCGGGCCATTGGCTTCCTCCTCGTTTAGGGCACCGATTGCCCCAGAAGTTATCCCTCCGTGTCGGCAGCGAGCCCAATCATAGGACAAAACGACCTCGCGGCAAACTGTGTATCCTGCGGGCACAAGGCCACGCGCCCGGAGGAGACAACAGGAAAGGACATTCCTCTCATCCTCCGCCATCGCCGTCCGGCCGAGGCGGCAACACGGCAAATCCCTCCAGTTCGATAAGGGCCTCATCGTTGAAGAAGCCCGAGACCTCGAAAAGGGCCATGGCGGGGTAGTAGGCGCCGAAGTAGCGGCGGAACACCTCGCCCAAGGGTTTCAGGTTGGCCTTGTACGCCTCCCGGTCGCGCACGAAGATGTTGAGCTTCACGATGTCCTGCATGGACCCTCCGGCGGCCTCGAGCACGGCCTGAAAGTTGCGCAGGACTTGCTCAAACTGGCCCACCAGGTCACCGGGGGCCACGATGCGCCCCTCAGCGTCGCTGGCATCTTGGCCGGCCAGGAAAAGCAAGCGACCGCCTTCTACCAGGATGGCGTGATTGTAGCCCCTCGGCGGGGGCAACGTGGGCGGATTGATGAGCTCTTTTCTCATGAGTGTTCCCCTTCTCTACTTGACAAGCCCCAACAACTTCGCGATGAATTGGAGAGCATTTTGGTTCATCACCACGATGGCGAACAGGAGCACCAGAAAATATATCGTAAACTTCCGTTCGAGATCCAACCGCATCTGCTCTATTTCGACTCGAAGTGTCGCCTCGGTTCGAGCGATCCTGTCGCCCAATCGAGCCTCAATCCGGGCCATCTCCTCGCGCAGGGCGGCGTCGTTCCTGGCCATCTCCTCGCGCAGGGCGGCGATGCTCTGGACCATCTCCTCGCGCAGGGCGGCGTCGTTCCTGGCCATCTCCTCGCGCAGGGCGGCGTCGTTTTGGGCCATCTCCTCGCGCAGGCGGGCTATCTCCTCGCGCAGGCGGGCGAACTCCTGCGCGATCTCCGTGCGCAATTGGCCGATCTCTTCGGCGAGGCGACGCTCGAATTTCTCCCCCACGAAGGTGAGCACGTCGTTCTTCCAGTCGCTCTGGAGCTGGTTGAGCAACTCCACCAGGGCGGTGGCGCCCTCCTCGCCCAATCTTTCGCGGAGTGCGTGTGGAACTGTGATCAGGGGTGCCACGTGTGCTCCTCGGAAATGACTCTCATCCGGTCAACAGAGGAAAAGACTTGCGAAGAAGGTAAGCCTTCTGGTCTCTATTGTATAAACCAGCCGATGGGACGTCAATCGCGGGAGTGGGGGAGAAACCAATTGCAGTCCGCCCCCAACTCCAAAGCGGGATAAAGGGTCCAGCGTGTCAGCCTATCGCCCGATGAATTTGGGTTCAGCTTTCCGCTTGAAGGCCTCGTAGAAAATTCGGTGGTCCTCCCCCATGAGCATGAGTGCTTGGGCTTGAGCTTCGGCCTCCAAGGCCGAGATCAGGTCCATGTTGAGCTCGTTGTTCACCATGCGCTTGGTCATGGAAAGGGCCAGCGTGGGACCGTCGGCCAGCCGGCGGGCCCACTGATAGGCCGTGGGAAGCAGTTCCTCGTGGGGGACCACGCGGTTGACGAGGCCGTAGCGCTCGGCCGTGTGGGGATCAACGGCGTCGCCGAAGAGGAGCAATTCCAGCGCGCGGCCGAGTCCCACAATGCGGGGGAGCAGATACGCAGCGCCCATGTCGGCTCCGGTGAGGCCCACCTTAGTGAAGAGAAACGTGATCTTGGCCCGCTCCGAGGCGATCCGAAGGTCCGAAGCCAGGGCGATCACAGCGCCGGCACCGGCTGTCGTGCCGTTCAGCGCGGCGATAATCGGCTTGTCGAGCAGGCGCATGTTGGCCACCACCTGTCCTGTCATGCGGGTGAAGTCCAAGTGCCCCTTCACGTCCATTTTCAGGAGTTCGCCGATGATCTTGTGCACGTCACCCCCAGAGCAGAACCCCTTTCCCTCGCCGGTAAGCACCAGAACCTTGACGTCGTTATCGTAGCGCAACTCCTCCAGAAGGTCTCGGAACTGGGCGTAGACCTCAAAGGTCAAGGCGTTCAACACCTCCGGCCTGTTGAACGTCACGGTGGCAATGCCGTCTTGGACTTCGTACCGGAAATCGTAACTCATGGAAGACCTCCAAGACACTCTCGACCGACGATCTGTTCTCGGCGATGCCCTCGGGGACTCAAGGGCACCGGGCGGCTACCATTGGACCGTGCCACCGTCCACGTTGATGGCCTGGCCCGTGATGCCCCGAGCCTCCTCGCGGGCCAAGTAGACCGTGAGGGCAGCCACCTCCTCAGGCGTGATCAGCCGCCCTTGGGGGCTCATGCGGGCCAAGGTGTGGCGCACTTCCTCGGGGCTCATGCCGGTGCGGGCCGAGATATTGGCAATGTTGGTGTCCGTCATGGGGGTGTCCACGTATCCGGGGCAGATGGCGTTCACCGTGATGTGGTGTTCCACGAGCTCCATGGCCAGCGAGCGGGTGAGGCCCAACACGCCGTGCTTGGAGGCGCTGTAGGCAGCAATGTAGCGCGCGCCGGTCTTGCCGGCAATGGAGGCAATGGTGATAATGCGTCCCCACTTCTGGGCCACCATGGGGGGCAGGAACGCCTTGGTGACGTAATAGACGCCGGTGAGATTGACGGCCAGCATCTGATGCCAGAGCTCGTCAGGATGGTTCAGGAACTTGTGGCTGCCGGCCACGCCCGCGTTGTTCACCAAAACATCCACTCCGCCCCAGGCGTCCATCACAGCCGAGGCCAACTCGGCCACCTGTCGCGGGTCAGCCACGTCACAGGGCAGAGCCAAGCTCTTCCGCCCCATCCTGCCGATGTGGGCAGCCAGCTCCTCCAAGGGAGCCACGCTGCGGGCCGAGACAACCACATCGGCGCCGGCCTCCGCCAACGCCAGGGCAATGGCCCGCCCGATGCCCCGGCTGGCGCCGGTGACCAAGGCCCGGCGGCCGTTCAGGGGACGTTCACTCATGGGTCTCCTCCGTGATGATACAGAGATCGGCGCGGCCAGCGGCCACCAGCGTGTTCACGTGGTCGGCCGTGGTCAAGTGGCCGCCACACAGGGTGGGCACGTGAACCTCATTGCGGATGAGATCGCTGTACGCCTTGAGGAAGGCGGGGCCGTAAGCCGGACGGGTGTAGGGGCTCGTCTGGCCCACAGCCACGTGGATGAAATCACACCCTCGCGCCTTCAGCGCCCCGGCCACCGCGACGGCCTCGTCTTCGGCGAACCCCTTGGGCTCCCAGTCGCTCACCGTCAACGTGACGCCCAACGGCCGGTCCTCAGGCCAAACAGCACGCACGGCCTCGAACACCTCCAGGGGAAAGCGCATTCGGTTCTCCAGAGGGCCGCCGTACTCGTCCTCCCGGCGGTTCGTGAGGGGAGAGAGGAAGGAAGCCAACAAGTATCCGTGGGCCATGTTGAGCTGGAGCACGTCGAAGCCGGCCTCGGCGGCCAAGCAAGCGGCGCTGACGAAGGCCTCCTTCACCTGTTCCAACTCCTCCTGTCCCATGGCCTGTGGAACCGGGCTTGCAGGCGTGTAGGGCAACGGGGAGGGAGCCACCAGTGGCCACCGTTCCTCAGGCGGGAGGGGTATGTCCAGCCCATGCCGGCGCGGACGAGTGGCCCCGCGCCGCCCGGCGTGGGAAAGGTGAGCGACCACACGGACAGGCGTAGAGGCATGGACCTGTTCCACCAACTTGGCCCACGCATCACGGTGCTCCGGGCGGTAGAGCCCCGGACATTCTGGCGTGATGCGCCCCTCAGGTGAGACGGCCACCGGTGGGGGCAGGAGCAGGGCCGGACGCCGGCGGGCTCGCTCGAGAGCATGGTGGACGAAAGTCTCGGGCAGCACCCCTTCTCGGGCTCCCACGTCGGGGGAGAGGGCCAACACCAGGCGGTTGGGCAACTGAACCGGGCCCACACGCACGGGAGTCAGCAGGGGAGGTGTGACGAAGAGGGCTTGGGACGGCTCGCCGTCCACGGCCGCACAGCGGTGCTCCACGGCGTTGATGAACGCCGGATCGCGGAGCCTCAAGTTGTCGAAGCTCATGCGCCCACTGCGGGTCAACAGGTGGAAGGTAAACTGCACGGGCTCCATGTGGAGATAGCGGCTCACGTGCTCGAAGTAGGTCTGGCTTTCAACGGCCGCCTGCTGGAACGCCTCCACCTTGGGTTTGCGCAGGGACTCGTACTCGTCGAAGGCGGCTTCCAAATCATCGCCGTGTTCCTCGAAGGCGTTGGCCAGGGCGATGGCATCCTCCATGGCCAACTTCGTGCCCGAGCCGATGGAGAAGTGGGCGGTGTGGGCCGCATCCCCCAAGAGCACGACGTTGCCGTGGTGCCACGTCCGGTTCCTCACGGTGACGAAACGAATCCAACGGGACCGGTTCGAGAGCAGCCGGTGTTCGCCCACGTGGTCGGCAAAGAGCCGCTGGCAGAAGGCCAAGCTTTCAGCCTCATCGGCCCGGTCGAGGCCGGCCCGCCTCCACGTCTCCTCGGCGCACTCCACGATGAACGTGCTTGTGGTGCCGTCGAAGGGGTAGGCGTGGACTTGGAAGAGGCCGTGCTCCGTTTCCCGGAAAATGAAAGTAAAGGCGTCGAGCACTTTGTCGGTGCCCAACCAGATGTACCGGGCCTTGCCCAGTTCCAGCGAGGGCCGGAAAATGTCGGCGAACGTGTGCCGCACCACGCTGTTCACGCCGTCGGCCGCGATGAGCACATCGGCCGAGGCGGCCAAGTGGGCCGGGTCCTCCACCTCGGCCTCGAAGTGGAGCACGACGCCCAGCTCGCGGCAGCGCTCCTGGAGAATGGCCAGCAGCTTGCGGCGGGCAATGCCGGCGAAGACGTGACCGCGACAGCGGGTCAGGGAACCTTGGTACCAGACGTCAATGGTATCCCAGATGACGAAGTTGTCGGTGATGTCGGTGTAACTCTTGTAATCGGCCTCGCGGAGCTCGGCCAGCGTGCGGTCCGAGAAGACGACACCCCACCCATATGTCGCGCCGGCCGGGTTGCGCTCGTAGACGGTGATCTCCCAATCGCGGTAGCGTTTCTTGAGCAACAGGGCGGCGTAGAGTCCGCCCGGCCCCCCGCCAATGACGGTCACACGCACGGTTCCACCTCGCCCTACAGGATGTCGGCCAATCGGTCGAGCTGCTCAGGATCGGAAACGCCGGGGAAGAGGATAAGCTCATCACACCCGGCATCGGCGTAGCCCCGGATGAACTGTCGAACGGCTTGGGGCGTCGTCAGGAGGCCCTCGGCGATCCGGCGGGCGAAGGGGCCTGTGAAGGCGTAGTAGTCGAGGAGGTACTGGCGCGACGCTTCCACAGCCTCTTCGCCGAAGGCGAAGTAGGCCATGCCCCAGAGCAAGGGCGCACCGGGGCGGCCGGCATCCTCCCAAGCCGCTCGCGCCTTTTGGGCCGCGCGCGCGAAAGCACGGGGCGGCCCCCCGCCGTGCATGTAGCCGTCGGCGTAGCGGGCCACGCGCGCGAAAGTCTGGTCGCTCATGCCGCCCACCAGGAGGGAAGGCCCCGAGGGCTGCACCGGACGGGGACCA
>JALSKA010000090.1 GCA_026989095.1 Ardenticatenaceae bacterium | reverse complement strand
CGCGGCCCAAGAACTCCACGTCCACCGCAACTCACTCATCTACCGGGTCGAACGCATCCGCGAGATCTGCGGGCTCGACCCCCTGGCCCCGGACGATGCCTTCACACTGCGGCTGGCCTTGCTCCTTAAACCGCTGGCAGACCGACCAAGGTGAATGTCCGCGAATCCCGCGCTGCTGGGAACAACGGCTCACTTTCATTCTCCACCGGATGTGATATTATTCGTAGAGGGGACATCGGCGTTGAACGTGCCCGAAACTGAAAACACGAGGAACGAGGGAATCGGGCCGACCGAGGGTCCTCCGGGGTTGGAGCGTGGCATGGAGCACGTTTTTCTCGCCCCCCACCTCGACGATGTTGTGCTCTCGTGTGGGGGACAAATTTGGCAGCTCACGCGCCGGGGCCAAAAGCCCTGGGTGATTACCGTCTTTGCCGGCCTGCCCGAGACAGGCGCGGAGGCCTTTCCCTTTGCCCGCTACCAACATCGCCTGTGGGGCACTCCACCTCTGCCCGTTGAATTGCGCCGTGCCGAGGACGTGACTGCCTGCGTGCGCCTTGGCGTGCTCCCGGAACGGGTGATTCACCTCGATTTTCCCGACGCCGTCTACCGCCACACTCGGGATGGGCACCCCCTCTACTCGTCCGACGAGGCCATCTTCGGTGCCCTTCACCCGGCCGATCGGGGGCTGAGCCGGCATGTGGCCGATGCGCTGACTCCCTACGTTGGCGGACAGGATGTCCTGCTGGTGGCCCCCGCCGGTGTGGGCCGTCATGTGGACCACCAGATCGTGCGCCGGGCCGCCGAGCACGTGGAGGCCTTAGGGGCTCGCCTCGTGCTCTACGAGGAGTTGCCCTACGCCGAAGAGCCCGAATCCTTCGCGCACGGGCCTGTGGAAGGGTGGCATCCGTGCCACGTGCCCCTCCGGGAAGGTGACATGGCCGCCAAAATTCGGGCGGCCCTCTACTACCAGACCCAGATCCCCGTGCTCTACGGCGACGCCCTCGCGCTTGGCGAGCGGCTTCGGGGCCACGCGGCCCGGCACGCTCCGCCTGGTGTCCTGTATGTGGAACGGCGTTGGAGCCGTAACCCGGGAGGGGAGAAGTGATGGTGATGGACGCCGATACCGTTCGCGTCTTCGTGGCCGTGGAGGTGCCGGAATCGGTCAAGGCCCATGTGGCCGACGTGCAACAGCGCCTGCGCCGGCAGCCGGCCACGGCCATTGTGCGGTGGGTGGACCCGCGCCTCGGCCACATCACGGTCAAATTCCTGGGCGACGTGGAGGTGGGACGTCTGCCTGCCGTCACTCAGGCGCTCGCTGAAGTGGCCCGCTCGAACCAGCCCTTTGACGCTACCTTGGGGGAACTGGGTGTCTTTCCCAACATCGTCCGCCCCCGCGTGTTGTGGTTGGGGGTTTCCGACGAGAACGGCGCCTTCAGACGCTTGGCCCGCGCTGTTGACCGCGCCCTCGTTGCTCTGGGCTTTGCGCCCGAACAGCGGGGCCCCTTCGTGCCTCACGTGACGGTAGGGCGGGTTCACCGTCGCGCAACGGCGGCCGAGCGGAAGGCGCTGGGAGACTTGGTGGGCCGGATAGAAGTGCCTACCGGGCATCACCTTGCCGTGGACCACGTCGTGCTCATGCGCTCTGTGCTCACCCCACAAGGTCCGATCTACACGCCCCTCTCCCGACATCCCTTGGGCCGCGTGGCGCACCGTTCTGGAGGGTAACGGATGAGCATGAAGTTGCCGCCCGTTATTGCCGTTGTCGGCGCCGGACACGCCGACACCAAGACGGCTGAGCTGGCCGAGGCCGTGGGCCAGGAGATCGCCCTGGCAGGCGCTTGGCTCATCTGCGGGGGATTGGGCGGCGTGATGGAGGCGGCGAGCCGGGGCGCCCAAGCAGCCGGCGGCATGACGATCGGCATTTTGCCGGGCACGGACCGCACGATGGCCAATCCCTACATCGCCCTGGCCATTGCCACCGGCTTAGGTGAAGGGCGCAATCTCATCATCATCCACAACGCCGATGCCGTCATCGCTGTGGGAGGGGAGTGGGGAACCCTCTCGGAGATCGCGTTTGCCCGCAAGGTGGGCAAGCCCGTTGTTGGCCTGCTCACGTGGGACCTGCGCAGGCCCAGCGGCACGCCCGCCGACATCCAAGTGGCTCGCTCCCCCAAGGAAGCTGTGGAATTGGCTCTTGAGGCTATTCGGAGGCGAAGGAGGTAGAGCAGGCCATGCCCGCGTATGAGCGAATGATCCTGATGGCCGGAAACGCCAACCGTACTCTGGCCCACCACATTGCCCAAGCTGTGCGGCGCCCTCTGGCCCGGGTGGTGGTGTCCCGCTTCCGGGACGGTGAAACCCAAGTCCTCATTGAAGATGACATCCGGGACGCCGATGTCTTTATCGTGCAGCCCACAGCTCCCCCCGTCAACGAGAATTTGATGGAGCTCCTCATCCTCGTGGACGCGGCCCGGCGCGCTTCGGCCGGACGCATCACGGCCGTGATGCCCTACTACGGCTACTCCCGCCAGGAGAAAAAGGCCCAAGGACGGGAGCCCATCACGGCGCGGCTGGTGGCCAACCTGCTCACCGTGGCCGGCGCCAATCGCGTTCTCGTCGTGGACTTGACGAACCCCGCCATCGAAGGTTTTTTTGACATTCCCGTGGACCACCTCTCGGCCGCAAAGCTCCTGGCCGCCCGGGTGAAACGGCTGTGCCGTGTGGACGAGGAGATCGTGTTGGTGGCTGCCGACGAGGGAGCCGTGCGCCGAGTGGACCGCTTCAGGCGCTATTTCCACCGGGATGTGCCCCTTGCGGTCATCTTCAAAGACCGCCCGCGGCCGGACGAAGTGAACGTGGTGGGGCTCGTGGGCGACGTGGAGGGCAAGACGGCCATCTTGGTGGACGACATCATCTCCACCGGCGGGACGCTGATTGCCGCGGCGGACATCGTGCAGCACCACGGCGCCACGCGCATTCTGGCGGCTGTGACCCACCCGGTGCTCGTCGAGGGAGCGGCCAATCGCCTGGCGGAGACACCCATCGAGCGCATTTTGGTGACCGATACCATCGAGACGCCGGCGCTGCCCCCCGTCTTCGAAGTGGTCACCCTGGCGCCCCTGTTAGGGGAGGTGTTGAACCGCATTCACTACGGCATTTCCGTGAGCGAACTCATGCGCAATAACGTGCCCCTGTGAGGACGGGCATCCGTGGCGGATGTGAGTGCCACGGATGCCCTCGGGCTGGCCGAAAATGGCACTCCCTCACGACTTGGGGGTCCTGAACCAGCTCTGCATCTGCATGAGCACGTTCAGGTCACCGCTGGCCTTGAACTTGCCCGTCATGAAGGCCATGGCCCCGTTGATGTCGCCGGTGACAATGCCCTTCCACACGTCACTGGGCGAGGTAATCGTGAGGTTGGCCTCCTCGGCACGGCCCTTTTCGACGGTGACGTTGCCGTTGGCAATGCGCAGCACGTACTCGCCGGGCTCGTCGCCCGTGATGATGAACTGCACGGTGGTGTTGACGTTCTGGAGCTTCTCTGTCACGGCGTGCTCCGGCATGGCGAGGAAAATGTCTTCGAGTGTGGCCATAACGTTCTCCTTTCTCCTTGGGCGCTTTGCGCGCCGTAATTGGGGACTTCTGGGGTAGCCACCGGGCGTCCACACAGCACTGAAACATCCGTTGACCACCCCTGCGGCAGCTCGCCTAATTATACCGGCCTTTGAGTGGACGAGAAAACATGGCCTGTGTG
>JALSKA010000089.1 GCA_026989095.1 Ardenticatenaceae bacterium | reverse complement strand
AGCGGAGCGCAGGGTGTTCGATGGGGGTGTGGAGGCAAGGGTGGCATCACCGCCGGTGTCCCCACCCGAAGGTGATGTGGGCCAGAAGGAGCGCACCAACTGCTCGGCCTGGTCCAACGTCAACGAAGCTGCCCTGCGCCGCGCCTCCTCCCGCTGCTCGTCGGACACATGCGCTTCGATTTGATCCAACAGCTCAGCGGCCATATCACGTGTCGCCTGCACGGCGGATGGGTGGCCCTGGACGAGGTGGAGAAGCAGAGCTGCTTCTTGGTATCTTCCCTCATCGGCCAACAGCGTGGCCAGGCCGTAGAGGCTGTCGAGGGCCAAGGGGGTGACGTTGTGCCGGAGCGCCTCCCGAAGCACGTGGACCCATTTGCTCCGGGCCTCGGCGGGATGGCCCTGGCGACGGGCCAGTGCGGCCAAGTTGTTGGCCACGCTGATGAGCCCCCGGCGATCGTCCAGTTGCTTGCGGATATCTTGGGCGCGCTCGTAGCATTGTCTGGCGTTCTCCAAGTCGCCCAATTGAACGAGGACGTTGCCGAGGTTATTGAGGCCCGCGGCCACCCCCTCTTGGACACCCAAGCGCTCACAGATGGCGATGCTCCTGCGGTAATGGAGGTCCGCCTCCTCCCACCGGCGTTGGGCCTCGGCGACAAGCCCCAAATTGTTGTAGCACATTGCCTGACCGTAGGCACTGCCGACCTCCTGCCAGTGGGCCAGGGCTTGCTCGTACAAGCTTCTCGCCTCGGCGTAACGGCCCAAGGCGTAGGCCACCAGCCCTTGGTTGGTCAGGCGAACTGCCAGACTCCAGGGGTCATGGACGTGTTCCTGGCTTTGCCGGAAGAGAGCCAGAGCCTCCTCGTAATTCCCCTGCATGAAGGCACCCAATCCCAGCGTGTTCAGGGCCATGCTGACGGCGTACCCTTCTTCGACTCGCATGGCCAACTGCAGGGCCTTTCGGGCCATCTCGTTGCTCACCTGGTACTTCCCCTGTAAATGAGCCACGTTGCTCAGCGTCTGCCAGGCGATCTGTTCCTCCTTCACCCACCCATAGTCGTGAAAGGCCCGACAACACTCCTGTAGCAAGGCCTCAGCTCCGCTGTAGTCGCCCGTCCGATAGAGGAAAGTGGCCAGACGAAGGCGCACACGCCACAAGAGGAGGGCCGGCACATGGGCCTCAAGGCGCTCAAGGTGTTCGCGGGTGTGCTGGAAGAGGGCCATCCCCTCGATGTAGCGGCCCTTGGCCTCCAGGAAGAGGTACAAGGGGTGCTCCATGTGCTCCAGCTCCTCCAGGCAGGCTCCTTCAGTCGCCCACTTCCAGGCCAGGCGCACATTGTCAAACTCTCGTTCAATGCGGTGGAGGGCGTCAAGCTGCCGGTCACTGAGGATCAGTTCCCCTTGTTCGCGCAAGAACGCCGCGTAATGGGCACAGTGGCGCCGTTGGAGGAGGTGAGCCTCGTCTGGTGCCAGCTTTTCGGCCGCGAACTGGCGCAACAGCTCGTGGACACGGTACATGTCATCGTCAACCGGAGTGATGAGCGAGGCCAACTCGAGCGCAGCCAGCAGTTCCTGAGTTGCCCCAACCACATGGGCAGCAGCATCGGCGCTGAACGCCCCCCGAAAGACGGCCAGACGGGCGAAGAGCGCCTGTTCCTCGGACGACAACAGGCGCCAGGACTGCTCGAAGGCCCGGCGCAGGCTGCGGTGTCTGGGGTCCACGTCGATCCAATCCACCTGCAACCCGTCCAAGCCCTGTGCCATCTGCTCGGCCACTTGGGCACACGAGGCCTGGCGCACACTGGCAGCCGCCAGCTCGATGGCCAGGGGCAACCCCTCGGCGAGGCGGCAGATGCGATCCACGTGGTGTCGGTCCTCGCCCGCGTATCGGAAGGCGGGCTTGACCCGCTGAGCCCGCTCCACGAAGAGGCGCACAGCTTCACAGCGCTCGCCCTGACCTTCGCCGTCGGCCGACGGGTACGGCAAGCCGTACAGGGGAAAGACCCGTTCAACCTGGAGGTCGAGGGGGCGGCGTGAGGTCACCAGGGCCACCACAGCCCTCGTCTTTCGGAGCAGTGTGGCCAAGCTCTCCCGGGTCTCCATCAAGTGATCGTAGTTGTCAAGGATGAGCAGCACTTCACGGTCGGCCAGGAGACGGACCAATTCGTCCAGGGGATCCGGGAACTGACGCAGGGAGAGGTTCAAGGCGTGAGCAATGGCCGAGATCAGGTCCACATCCCCTTCGACGCCGACAAGGGGGACGAAGAAGACTCCGTGGGCAAAGCCGGCCCTCACCGAACTTCCCACTTGGAGGGCCAGACGTGTCTTCCCCACGCCGCCGGGGCCGGTGATGGTGATCAGGCGTGTCTCAGGGCGCACCAGATAGTCGGTCAACTCCAACAGCTCGGCCTCGCGGCCGAAGAAGAGGGTGAATTCCGGGGGCAAGTTCGTGGGCGCGGGGGAGACGTCAAAGGGGGGCGTTCCAACTTGAATGCGCTTTACCAGGAGACGGGTCGATTCCGACGGGGAGACGTTCAATTCCTGCTGGAGCATCTCCTCACACTGTTTGAAGACTCGCAGGGCTTCGCTGCGCCGCCCCCGGGCTGCCAGCACGCGGATCAGTTCCGCGTAGACTTCCTCCCGCCACGGGTCGAGGCGCACAAGGTGCTCTGCACACTGTTGGGCCGCCTCCAGCTCTCCTGCCAGCTCGTAGTAATGGAGCAATATTTCCAGAGCACGCACCACCTGGTGGTGGAAGCGTTCCCTCGTGAGGATAAGCCAATCGTCGAAGGGATTGCTGTGCTTCACGGCGAAGCCGGCCAAGAAATCCCCGCGGTAGAGGTCCACGGCCTTTTGGAGCCGCTGCGCACAGGCAGGACACCGCTCCATCGCACGGTGGGAGTGGTGCTCCACGGCCCGCCACAGCCTCATGAACTCGCCCACATCCGACCAGAGAGGGCGCTCTGGGTTGAGGGTCACGGTGTGGCG
The DNA here is from genome assembly GCA_026989095.1 of Ardenticatenaceae bacterium. Taxonomy (GTDB): domain Bacteria; phylum Chloroflexota; class Anaerolineae; order Ardenticatenales; family Ardenticatenaceae; genus WFWG01. Next base: position 792 of record JALSKA010000089.1, on the reverse strand, counting down.
GTTCACCAGGAGATAGGGGGAGCCCGCTCGCACATCACCCAAAACCTTGCGCAAATTGGAAAGAGCCTGTCGCAAGTTCTTGCGGGCCACGGCATCGGGCACATCGGGCCAGAGGAGCGTCGCCAGCGTATCCCGGCTGTGGCGCACCTCCGGCTCGACGACAAGGTAGGCCAAAAGGGCACGCACCTTGTTGGACTCAAAACTCACAGCCGACTCATCTCCGCGCCGAAGATCATATGTGCCGAGCACGTAGAGGCGCCACATATCACGGTCAGTGTTCGCAGGCTCCTTGGGGGTCATCATGCTCCTCCACATTTCGGTGTTCCGCCTCTCCCCAGAAGAGCATGTTGTCAACCGGACGGTGTTCTGCCTTCCCTCACCCTTTCCTGACGTTTTCCTGACGTTTTGTCCCTATACTGGAAGACAACCTTGGGGGTGGCGCGAATCATGAGCTTCAAAATCCCTTATCGCTCGTTTCTGCTCCGACTCTGGTGTCGCCAGGACAGCCAAGCAGGAAGCCTGTACATCCTTCTCGAAGACCCGGTGACCGGCCAGCGGGTTGGCTTTGCCGATCTCCAGGAGCTGGTCGAATACCTCCATCATGTTCACGAGACGTTGCGTAACCAAGGACGTTCACAGGAAATGGACCATGAATAGCCACAGGGAGTGAGCAGGCTATCTCACCCTTTACCGGGAATAAACGCACGGGCGACCTGCCGCCAAGTAGTACTTTCTTCCTACTTGAACACCCTGCCCTCACGCGGAGAGGCCGGGCACAGGGAGTTGAAAGGG
>JALSKA010000088.1 GCA_026989095.1 Ardenticatenaceae bacterium | reverse complement strand
CCTCCCCCCGCTCCTCCAGCCACGTCTCCGCCTCCAGGTAGACCTGGCGCAGCGCCTCCAGCGTCTCCTCCTCGGGCGCGGCCCAGAGGCCGCGCTGGGCCGCCTCCAGCAGGCGCTCGGCGATGGCCCGCAGGGCCCAGGGGTTGCTCCGGCGAAAGAAGCGCTGCATCTCCGGGTTGAGGGCGTACTCCTGGGCCACGCGGTCGTACATCCAGTCGTCCACCACGCGCGCGGTGGCGTCGAAGCCGAAGAGGTAGTCCACGGTGGCGGCCAGCTCCAGCCCGCCCTTGTAGCCGTGCTGGGTGATGCGCTCCAGCCACTTGGGGTTGACCACCCGCGTGCGGAAGACGCGGTAGACCTCCTCCTGCAGGTCGCGCACGCGGGGGCGGGCGGGGTCCTGGGTGTCGCCGAAGTAGTGGGCGGGCTGGCGGCCCGAGAGGGCGCGGATGGTGGCGATGAGGCCGCCGTGGAACTGGAAGTAGTCGTCGCTGTCGAAGATGTCGTGCTCCCGGTTGTCCTGGTTGTGGAGGGCCACCTGCACGCCTTCCAGGCGGCGGCGGAACACGTCGCGGGCGTCCACGCCCGGCTCCTCGGCCGTGTAGGCGTAGCCGCCCCAGTTGACGTAGACCTCGGCGATGTCGGCGTCGGTCTCCCAGTTGCGCTGCTCGACGAGGGCCAGCAGGCCGGCGCCGTAGGTGCCCGGCTTGGAGCCGAAGATGCGGTAGCGGGCGCGGCGCTCGGCCTCCTCCTGGGGCAGACCCTGGGCCAGCAGGGCTGCCAGGTCGGCCAGGTAGTGTTTGCGCACGAAGTTCTGGTCGAGGGGTTCGTCCAGCCCCACGACGACGCACACGGCCTCGTCCAGCAGGCGGATCAGGTGGGGGAAGGCATCGCGGAAGAAGCCGCTGATGCGCACGGTCACGTCCACGCGCGGCCGGCCCAGTTCCTCGAGGGGGATGGGCTCCACGCCCAGCAGGCGCCGGTTCTCCGGCTGCCAGCGGGGGCGCACGCCCATGAGGGCCAGGACCTGGGCGATGTCGTCGCCGTGGGTGCGCATGGCGCTGGTGCCCCACATGCTGATGGCCACGCTCTCGGGGAAGGTGCCCGTCTCGCGGCGGTAGCGCTCGAGGGTCTCGCGGGCCAGGGCCTGGCCCACCTGCCAGGCGGCCACCGAGGGCACGGTGCGCGGGTCGAGGCTGTAGAAGTTGCGCCCCGTGGGCAACACGTGGGCGTTGCCCCGCGTGGGGGCGCCGCTGGGGCCCGGGGGCACGTGGCGGCCCTCCAGGGCGGCCAGCAAGTTGTGGATCTCGTCCTCGGTGCGGCGCAGCACGGGCACCAGGCGGTCGCACACGAAGCCCAGGACGCGCTCCAGGTCGGCGCGCGCCGGCGCCGCCTGCGCCTCCTCCCCCAACACCAGGCGCACCACGTCGGGCACGGCGCGGGCGTCGAAGTCCCGCTCCGCCAACACGGCCAGCAGGTGGTGGCAGAGCTCGTCCACGGCCTCCAGGGCGTCGCTGTAGGTCACAGGACCTCGCCCCCTCCCCCCATCCCCCACGAGGGGGGTGGCCGCCAGGCCGGGGGGTGGGGGAGAGGTCAACCGCCGTCCCGGGGCGGCCAGGAGTTCGTCCAGGTTCAGGCCGAAGCAGGCGGCGACGCTGGCCCGCAGGCTGGGCACGTCCAGGTTGGGCAGCCGCGTGAGGGCGAGGAGGGTGTCCACCAGGTCGTCCCCCTCGGGCACGCGGCCCAGGACGTGAAGCCCGCCGCGGATCTGGGCGGCGTTGAGCTCGCACAGGTAGGCGTCGATGTCCTCGATGAGGTGGGCCACGTCGCGGCCGCGCATCTCCGCCAGGGTGACGGGGGTGCCCTCGGGGGTCATCTCGTCGTCCCACTCGTGGACGTGGTCGCCGTGGTCGCGGCGCAGGATGGCCTTCAGGTCGGCGTCCAGGTGCGCCCGCTTGATCAGGTCCCAGATCTGTTGCTGGAGGAGGGGCAGTTTGGTCGGGTCGAGCTGTTCCACCTGGTAGTACTCGTCCACGAGCTGCATGAGTTGGGCCAGCTCGCCGTAGACGCCGGCCGTGGTCATGGGAGGCGTCAGGTGGTCCACGATGGCCGCGTGGGCGCGGCGCTTGGCCTGGGTGCCCTCGCCGGGGTCGTTGAGGATGAAGGGGTAGACGAGGGGCAGGTCGCCCAGGAAGATGTCGGGGTAACACTCGGCCGAGAGGCCCACGCCCTTGCCGGGCAGCCACTCCAGCGTGCCGTGCTTGCCCACGTGGACGATGGCGTCGGCGCCCCACACCTCGTCGAGCCAGCGGTAGAGGGCGTAGTAGAAGTGGGGCGGGGGCAGGTCGGGCTGGTGGTAGATGGCGTCGGGGTCCATGTCGTAGCCGCGCGGGGGCTGGAGCAACACGATGACGTGGCCCAGCTCCAGGGCGGGCATGCAGATGTGGCCGTTGTAGACGTAGGCGTTGCCGGGCGGCTCCCCCCACTGCTCCATCATGCGCCGGCGGGCGGCCTCGGGCAGCTCGTCGAACCAGCGGCGGTAGGTCTCCACGGGCACGCGGATGTGGGCGCGGGCGAGCTGCTCCTCGGTGAGGAAGGTGTGGTCGTAGGAGCCGCGCTCCAGCAGGGTGTGGATGAGGGTGTCGCCGTCTTCAGGGGTGCCTTCGACGCGGTAGCCCGCGGCGCGCATGGCCGCGAAGAGGCGCACCAGGGAGGCCGGCGCGTCCAGCCCCACGGCGTTGCCCACCTTCTCCGACTTGTTGGAGGAGTTGGTGAGCACGAAGGCCACCCGCTTTTCGGCGTTGGGCGTGCGGCGCAGGGCGGCCAGCCGCAGGGCCAGCCCCACGACGCGGGCCGCGCGATCGGGCAGGGGGGCGTAGCGGACCACCTCGAAGCCCTCATCATGCCGTTCCTTGAAGGAGATGGGCACGGTGATGAGCCGGCCGTCGAACTCGGGCAGGGCCACGTGCATGGCCGTGTCCAGGGGGGTGAGCCCCCGGGGGGCGACTTCCCACTGCCAGCGGGTCATGCCGCTGGGGATGGCCTGGAGCACGGGCACGTCGCCCACCGTGGGCGCGGCCGGCTCTCCCCCCTCCGCGGAGCCGTCGCCCACGGCGAAGGCCAGGGTGGAGATGACCACGTCCACCAGGGGGCGACCGGTCTCCGGGTCCAGGAAGAGGGCGAAGGCGGCCGCCCGGTCGCCCGCGCGCTCGCGCAGGGAGGCGGTGAAGACGGGCAGGGCGTTGGCGCCGCGGGCCTCGACCTCGCGCACCAGGGCGTCCACGAAGGCCAGGTTGCCGCTCATCCAGTGGGCGCGGTAGAAGAGGAGGCCCACGGTGGGCCTGGCCGGGTCCCGCCGGGCGAGCCAGTCGTCCAGGGTGGCGCCCTCGGGCAGGTCGGGGTGGTAGATGCCGTGTCGGGGCTGTTCGACGGGCGGCCCGTAGCCGAAGCCGGTCATGAGCAGGTGGTCGGCCAGGAAGCGGAGCATCTGGGCCAGGTTAGCCCGCCCGCCGGCCTGGAGGTAGGCCATCACGTCGTGGACCACGGCCGGCGGGACCGTCGAGGCGGCCGCCAGCTCCGGGTCCAGGGCGCCGGTGCCGCTCACCAGGAGGAGGTGCTGGCCGGCGGCGTGGGCGCGGGCCACCAGGTCGCGCAGGCCCGGCACGCTGTCGATGCCGCCCAGCAGGCGGACGACGATCATGCGGGCGTCGCCGTGCTCCTCCAGCAGGGCGGCCATGTGCTCGTCGCTCTTGATCTGGCCCAGGCTGTGGGCGCCGACCGCCGGGAAGCCGTCGGGCAGGTCGGCCAGGGC
>JALSKA010000087.1 GCA_026989095.1 Ardenticatenaceae bacterium | reverse complement strand
GGGGCCACTCTCCGGCGCCGACGAGGGCGTGTCGGGAGCGGTCACCTCCTGCGGTTCCACCAGCTCCTGTTCGACGAGGCGAACCAGGGCGGCCAGGGCCTCTTCCGCCTCTGGCCCTTGGGCCACGATGAGGAGTTCATGTCCCTGTTGGACACCCAGTGTGGTCACCTGGTTGATGCTCTTGGCGTTGACGGGCGGTGTGGCCCGCGTGAGGTTCTGCACGGTGATAGTGGCATCGAAGCGGGCCGCCGTGGTCACAAAGCGGGCCGCCGGGCGGGCGTGGAGGCCCAAGCGGTTCCGCACGATCACGCGCGCGGAGAGCGCGTCGCCCTCCTGCTCGCCCTCGGCCACAGCCTGGGGCGACACCTTCCTGCCGGCCGATGCGGGCATTTGCCGCTCCTTGGCCGCCAGGGCGGCGCGGGCCTCGGCCAGCACGGCCTCGACAGGGCTGCCGGCCGCCGCCTGTACGGCCGCGCTCAACACGCCCTCCACAAGAGGGGCGTCGCTCAGGTAGACGTGCGCACGCTGCTCCGGCGCCAGCATTTCGATGGCCACTTCGGCACTCATGATGGCGCTGCCCAAGTCCACGAAGATGACAACGCCGTCGTCGCTGTAGACGGCCTCGATGGCCCGGCGAACCCGCTCCGCATCTGTGCCCAGGGGGTTGTCCGGGTCCTCGATGCCGCCGGCGACGGCGATGGGCACTTTGCCCTGGACCATTTGGTCGGCCATCTCCTTGACACCTTCGGCCAACCGGAGGCTGTGCGCCACGATCACCAAACTCACCATAGGTTTCACCCCATGTTCGTGGTAATCTCGTAAAGGGGGAGGGGTCAGGACTCGCTGTCGAGTGCGTTCATGCCGCCAAAGAACGTGTCCACACGGCGACACGTCTGCCTTCACTCCACACCATACGCTTTGGCCAAGAGTTCCACAGGGTGAACAGCCTGCACCCCTGTGGCGTGGACAATTTGCCACCGGCACGTCTCGCTGTCACAGGCGACGAGGCTCACCCCGGACTCGCGCACGTGGTCGAAGAGGGGGCGGCCCACGCGCATGGCGATCTCGTACTTCTCGCGCTTGAACCCGTAGGTCCCGGCAATGCCGCAGCAATCGGCACGGCTCTCAATCACGTCGAGCTCTGGAATTCGTCGCAGGAGCTCCAGGGACGGCGCCCCCAGCCGGTGAGCCCGGTACTGGCACGGCGCGTGGTAGAGGACGGTGCCGGGCACCGGCCCCATGTCGGCGCGCAGCTCTCCCCGGTCGTCCAGGGCCAGGAGGAACTCGCTTAGGTCGAACGTGTGTGCGGCCAGCAGACGAGCATCGTCGTCGTGGATGTCCAGCAACTCGGGCGCCTCCTCCTTGAGCGTGAGCGTACAACTGGTGGAGGTGCCCACGATGGCGTAGCCTTGGCGGGCGTATTCCACCAGCCGGCGCACGTTCTCCCGGTAGTAGGCGCGAGCTGCCCCGAATTCGCCGTTGGAGAGGAGCGGCAGCCCGCAGCAGCCTTGGGGCGGCACGATCACCTCGAAGCCGTTGGCCTCCAGGACGCGCACGGCCGCCCGGCCCACGCGCGGCTCGTAGTATTCGGTGGAGCAGCCGTGGAAGTAGACCACACGCCGTTCCCCGGCCGGCAGCGGGGCAGCACGCCCCCGGAACCAGGCCGTGAAGCGCTCCCCGGCCAAGGTGGGGAGCGGGGCGCGGCGGTCGATGCCCAACACCACGTGGGCCACCAGGCGAGCCCACCTGTTGTGCAACAGGGCGTTGGCGAGCGGGGCCACACGGTGGCCCCAGCGCCCCAAAGTCTCCGGGCGGGCCAGCAGGTTGTTGCGCAGCCGCGTGCGCCGGGAGAATCTCCCCCGTTCGACCATGAAGGCACGTGCGCGGGCGTTGATCTCCGCGATCTTGACGCCCGTCGGACAGACCATGTTGCAGACACGGCACCCGCTACAGTAGTCCACCGAGAGGTCGGGCGCCGGTTGCCCGGCGTGGCGAAAGCGAGCCCCTTGGGGCCCCTCGTACTTGGGGCCGGGAAAACGGTCGGTCACCGCGGCCACAGGGCAGGCGGTAACGCAAATGGTACACTTGATGCAGTTGTCGAGCGTCAGCTCGACCGGCCACGTGTTCATGCCGCTGCCTCCCGGACGATGTGAGCCACCCGCCGGCCCACGGCGTATCCCGTGGCCAGTGCCACGCCGTCGAGGGAGCGCCGGCGGAGGTAATCTTCGCCGGCCAAGATCGTGCCGGCGGCGAAGAGGTTGGCGTAGATGGGCGCTCCCCCGGCGTCCACGGGCCTGAAATGACCGTCCACGGCCAGGCCGGCCGCGTAGACGGGATGGCCCTCCGGCGCCAGGAAGTCTTGTCGGAACCACTGCAGTCGCTCCTCGGGCCCCTGCACCGGCAAGTCCAGGACCACCTCGCGCAGCCGCCCCTCGGCGTCGGCCACGATGCCCCCGCCAAGGAGCCCGCCGGTGGCGAGCACGAAGGCGTGCGCCCGGTGGGGCTTCAAACGGGCGGCCGCCTCGGTGAAGACCGCCTCCACGCGACCGTCGGCCACGTCGGCCCGGACGACCTCCATGCCGGTGAGGACCTCACCCCCCGCCCGCCGTATGGCCTCCACGAGGATGGCGTGCAGGCGCATTCCCGGCACCGACGGGGGCAAGGCCGGGATCTCGAACACCTCCCGGCCCAAGCGAGTCTCCAAGTCCCGCTTGACTTCAAGGGCGCGGTCGAGGCCGAGCACGGCCGGGAACCCCACCCGTGCCGCCCGGCCGAGCTTGGGCCGCAGGGCTTCGGCCACATCGCGGCGGAAGTCGGCCCTCTCGAAGAGGCGGGCCAGCGTCACCGGGGTGAGCAGGCGGCGCTCCCGCAGGGCGGGCAGGTCGAGCCGCACGCTGCGGGCCGGCCTCTCCTGTTCGGCCAAGTTGTCGGCCACCAACTCCGGGTAGAAGTCGAGCATGCCCTCGAAGCCCACGATCAACAGCGGATCGCGGCGGGCAAGGTCGCCGGCCACCATGGTCTCGGGCGCCAGACAGGTGGGCCGGAAGGCCCCCGCGGCCGAGGGCAGGAGCCAATTGCGGTTCACGTCCCCGCGAAGGGGGTAGCCGGCCGCCTCACAGAGCTCCTGGAGGGCGCGCAGGGCCGCCTCCACCCCCTCGAGGCCAACGCGCGCGTAGGGGTGACTCGGCTCGTCCTGGATCAGCCGGCGCAGGGCGTCTGCCGGGGCCGCGATCGGCTCCCCGGCCCCAGACGCCTCGTACCCAAGGAGGTCCACACAGCCGGCGTGCCAGAAGAGGGTGCCCGGCCCCCTGGCCACGACCCGCACCCGGCATCCGCCGGCCGCAGCCTGCCAGGCGGCCACGAGCCCGGCCAAGCCGGCCCCCATGATGAGCACGTCCACCGCAGGCCCTGTGTATGTGACCGTGCCGTTGTGGCTCACCTGATCACCTTCCTCCCCACCCTCACACGTGGAGGGCAACGGGAAGCGGTCGCGCACAGGAGGGGCTTCCGTACAACACTGTGCACGAACGCTTCCCGTCCTGGACATCGAAGCGCATGGCCGCCCGCTAGGTGGGAGCCTCGGCCGGCGGCGCGTACATGACCGGCGCCAAGCGTGAAGCCGTCGGTCCCGGCAGATGGTCCACGTTGAGCACGCTCAGGTAGATGAGCTCGTCCAACCGCTCCTGGCGGAGCTGTTGGCCCTGGAGCACGGAGACAAGCCCCTTCCAGCGCTCCTGCAGAAAATCGCGCAGGGCAACGTTCGTCTCGGCGATCGGCGGCCGGCGGAGGGTGTGCCAGATGCCGGCCGCGCGGTAGGTGCAGAACCCAC
>JALSKA010000086.1 GCA_026989095.1 Ardenticatenaceae bacterium | reverse complement strand
CGTCGTTCGGGGCGGAGGAGACGGCGGCCGCGCTTGGCGGCGCGCTCATGGCCTCCTGCAGCGCGCGGGCCATTGCGCGGCCGTGGGGCGGACGGCGCGCGGGGTCCGCGCTGAGGGCCAACATTACCACGCGCTCCACGGCCGGCGGCACGGCGGGGTTGTAGCGCCTCGGGGGCACCAGGGCCATCTGCCGGCGGGCCATTGGCTCGTGGGTCATCTCGGGATAGGGTGATTCTCCCGTCAGCAGCTCGTACAGGATGAGGCCCAGGGCGTAGACATCGGCCGCCGGCGAATGGGGCTGTTCCGGGTCCGGGGCCGGTTCGGGGGCCAGGTACCCGGCCACAGCGGGCACCACCACCCCGGCCTCGGCCAGGGCGCGCAGTTCCCAGTCGGCGAAGCGGGGCACGATCTCGCCGTCGGGGCTTTCGCTCAGGAAAATGGCACCGGGGTGGAGCGCGCCGTGGGCCACCCCCTGCTCGTGGACATCGCCGATGTGCCGGGCAACCAGCTCGACGAGCCGCACGGCCTGGAGCGGGTCGCCCCCGGCGATCTGGTGGGCCCACGTGGCCAGCCTCACCCCCGCCGGCATGGCCTCCACCTGGTAGAGCCCTCCGTCGGGGAGCTCCCCCGAGGCCAGGATGGGGACCACGCAGGGCACCTCCAGCGCTTGGACGGCCGCCACCTGATCGCGCCACACCTCCACGAAGGCGATGTCCTCGGCCAGGCGGGGCGCGAAGCACTTCACCCGCACCTCGTCGTCCGTCTCCACGTCGCGGGCCACGTAGACTTCCACCAGCGGCCACCGGGCCACGCGCCGCTCGACGCGATACCGTTCGCCGACGATCCAGATGTCCATTTACCCCTCGCCCACCAATCCTGCTCGCCGCGCGGCCTCGCGGAGATCGTCCCGGAACGCGGCCAGTGCCCGGTCCCCCCGTGCCGGGTCCATGCCCTGGAGCCGGCGGATGTACGACGGGTGGAACGTGACCAGGGCCGGCGCGCCGAGGTGCGTCTCGAACCAGCGCCCGCGCGCCTCGTTGACCTTCAGGCGGCGACCCAAGACCTCTTGGGCGGCCGTGCCCCCCAGCAGCACCAGGACACGGGGGCGCACGATGGCCATCTCCCGCTCGAAGAAGGGCCGGCTGGCCCGCCGTTCGGCCGCGTTGGGGGGGCGGGTGCGGCGGGAGCGCCCTTGGCGCCGCGTGGGCCAGACCTTGACCACGTTGGTAATCCAGACTTGGTCGCGGGCGATGCCCAACTCCCGCAGCACGCGCTCCAACAGCTCCCCGCTGGGCCCCACGAAGGGCACGCCCGCCCGGTCCTCCTGGGGGCCGGGCGCCTCGCCCACCAGCGCCAGGGGCGAGGCGGGGTCACCGGCCCCGAAGACCACTTGCGTCTGGTCTGCCGTCAGCAGGGGGGAAAGGGCCCGCACCGCCTCCGCGCGCAGGGCCTCCAGCGCCGCCCGCTTGTCTCCGGCTGCCCCCATCATTCCCCTCCCCCATCCGCGCGGGGGGTCTCCTGTGCGTGGGGCTGCAGAACGACGAACACGGCCTCGCCGTCCGGCACCTCCACGTCCTGAATCACCGTGCGCCCGCCCACGCGCGCGGCCAGGCGCCACCGTCCGGCCGGCACGTCGCCGATGACCAAGTTCTCCTGCCACGCCTCGTCCGCGGAGACTTCGTCGCCGGCGTAAGAGTAAGTGTAGAGCAGGAGATCGCCGTCCGAGGGGTCTTGGAGAGTCACCAGGGCCTCGCTTGCCGGTCGGCCGTCGCCGTCCACGACCCGCCCCACGATGACGCCGTGGCCCGGCAGGGGCTTCAGCCAGAGCTCGGGGTTGCGCACGTCGTCGTAGGTGCGGCCGCCCACGCGCACCTCCAGGTGCAAGTGGGGGCCGATGGCGATGCCCGTCATGCCCACCAGGCCCACTTGGTCGCCCGGCGCCACGCGCTCGCCCACCTCCACGCTGACGGCGGACATGTGGCCGTAGACAACGTAGACGGGTTGGCCGCGCCACTGCCGGTCCAGCTCCTGCACCACCACCAGGCCGTAGAAGTCCGTCCACGGCCCCACGGCCTCCTCCGCGTCCCGGCCGGCGAAGACCACCCGGCCCGGCGCCACGGCCAGCACGGGCGTGCCCTCCGGGTTGACGAACTCCACGCCGTGGTGGACCGCGTACATGCCCTCGCCGGTGGAGGCGTAGGGGTAGAAGCGGGCCACGGTGTTCACGCCTCCCTCGGCGATGGGGCGCTCCAGCCAGAAGTGGGCGGCGTCGGGCGGAGGAAGGCCCACCTGGCCGGAGCCCGGCGTCGGCGAGGGGGTTGGCGAGGGCGCGGGCGTGGCCGTGGGGGGTGGCGTGGCCGTCGCCGTGGGGCTCGGCGTGGAAGTGGGCGTGGCCGTGGGCACGGGTGACGGCGTGGGCGTGGGGGCCACCTCCCCTGGCCGGCCGGAGCGCGCCGGCCCCTGCTCGCCCTGTGCGGCCAGGGCGACGCGGCGCCCGGGAGGAGGCGTGTCGTCGGGCTCCGGGCTCTGTGCCGCCGAGAGCAGCGGTTGGCCGAGCCCCGCTCGGCCGGCCAAGACGCCGGCCCAGAGGCCCAGCGCCACGAGGAGCGCGGCCACCAGCGTCACAGTCAGGGCGTCGTCGCGGCGATCCATGTCGTCCCTCCGCGTCAGGGGGCCACAGGCCGGAGAAATTCGCCGGCCGCCCACCCCTCTCGGCCCGTGTCGAGGCGGCGCACCCGCCACCAGGTGTAGCCGTCCACCTCCTGGGGGCCGTCCACCACCTCCACGCGGGTGCCTTCGGGCAACAGCTCCACCACCTGGAACGTGAGCCCAGGGCCCTCGCGCAAGTTCAGGCCGGCGCCCCCGGCGCTCACCTCGGCCGTCACGCCCACGGCCAGGGCCGCGGGCGCTTGGGCCGGCGTGGGCGTGGCCGTGACCACGGGAGGCGCGTCGAGGGGCGTGGCCGTGGGGCCCGGCGTGAAGGTGGGAATCACCGGCGTGAGGCGGGCTTCCATGAGGGAGGGCGTCTCGGGGGGCACCTCGGGCGCCTCCCCGCCGCTCCGGTTTCGCACCGCCACCAGCACCACCAGCGCGGCCAGGCCAATCACGAAGAGGGAGAGGAGCAGGCGGACCAACACGCCGACACGCCCGCCTTCATCAGGTTGGCGGGGGGGCACCCCCTCGAAGGAAAAGTCGTCGTTCAAGTCGAAGCTCATGGCGCACGTGCTCCCACGGGGACGTGTGTCAACTCGCAGGTATTATAGGGGCTTCATCGAATTGAGCAATCCCCCTTCTCGCCACCGCGTGCAACCTCTGCTATAATCTCACCAGGGGGAGCAGCGTCCTGGAACGGCCTTCTCCCTCTTCCCCCGTAGGCCGAGAAACGCGCACGCCGTTCACGGCTCAGACTGGTATCACCGGTATCACTTCCGCGTGGAGGAGCGATCATGGCACGATTGGACCCCTTTGGCGCACGGGACACATTCGAGACCGGCAGCGGGCCGGCCGTTCTCTACCGCCTCAGCCGGCTGGAGGAGCAGGGCGTTGGCGCCGTCTCCCGCCTGCCCTACTCCATCAAAGTGCTCCTGGAGGCCGTCCTGCGCCAGGTGGACGGCTACCGCATCACCCCGGAGGACGTGGAGGCCCTGGCCACGTGGGACCCGCGCCACGTGGCCGAGCGGGAAATCCCCTTCATGCCCGCCCGGGTCATCCTCCAGGACTTCACGGGCGTGCCGGCCGTGGTGGACTTGGCGGCCATGCGCTCGGCCGTGGAGCGCTTCGGCGGCGACCCCAGCCGCATCAACCCCCTCATCCCGGCCGACCTGGTCATCGACCACTCGGTGCAGGTGGACTACTTCGGCTCGGCCTACGCCTTCATCTACAACGCCGAGCGGGAGTTCGAGCGCAACCGCGAGCGGTACGCCTTCCTCCGGTGGGCCCAGGCGGCCTTCGACAACTTCCGCGTGGTGCCGCCCGACACGGGCATCGTCCACCAGGTGAACCTGGAGTACCTGGCCAAGGTCGTCCAACTCCGGGAGCTCGACGGCGAACAGGTGGCCTACCCCGACACTCTGGTGGGCACCGACTCCCACACCACCATGATCAACGCCCTGGGCGTGCTGGGATGGGGCGTGGGCGGCATCGAGGCCGAGGCCAACATGTTGGGCCAGCCCCTCTACATGCTCATGCCCGAGGTGGTGGGCTTCAAGCTCTACGGCGAGCTGCCCGAGGGCGCCACGGCCACGGACCTGGTGCTCACCGTCACCGAAATGCTCCGCCGGCACGGCGTGGTGGGCAAGTTCGTCGAGTTCTACGGCCCCGGCGTGAGCAAGCTGAGCCTGCCCGACCGGGCCACCATCGCCAACATGGCTCCCGAGTACGGTGCCACGATGGGCTTCTTCCCCGTGGACGAGGAGACCCTCCGCTACCTCATCGGCACGGGGCGCAGCGAGGAGCTGGTGGAGCTGGTGGAGCGCTACACCAAGGAGCAGGGCCTCTTCCGCACCGACGACGCCCCGGACCCCGACTACAGCGAGACCCTGGAGCTGGACATGGGCACTGTGGAGCCCAGCGTGGCCGGCCCCAAACGCCCCCAGGACCGCGTGCCCGTCAGGGAGCTCAAGCGCGCCTTCTGGCTTACCATGCGCGACACCTTCGGCCGGAGCATCGCCCCCGACGGCAACGCCGACTACATCCGCAAGCTGGAGGCCGGCGAGGCCAACACGGAGCCCCAACCCGAGCGGCGCGACCTCTACGCGGCCGAGGCCGTGGAGGTGGAGCTCGACGACGGCTTGGAGGTGCCCCTCACCCACGGGGCCACGGTGATCGCGGCCATCACCTCCTGCACCAACACCTCGAACCCCTCGGTGATGATCGGCGCCGGGCTCCTGGCCAAGAAGGCCGTCGAGCGGGGCCTCACGGTGAAGCCTTATGTCAAGACGAGCATGGCCCCCGGCTCCCGCGTGGTGACCAAGTACCTGGAGGCGTCGGGCCTGATGCCCTACCTGGAAGCCCTGCGCTTCCACGTGGTGGGCTACGGCTGCACCACCTGCATCGGCAACAGCGGCCCCCTGCCCGAGCCCATTGCCCGCGCGGTGAACGAGCACGACCTGGTGGTGGCTGCGGTCCTGAGCGGCAACCGCAACTTCGAGGGGCGCATCAACCCCCACGTGCGGGCCAACTACCTGGCCTCGCCCCCGCTGGTGATCGCCTTCGCCCTGGCCGGCACGGTGGACATCGACTTCGCCACCGAGCCCCTCGGCCACGACCCCAACGGCCGCCCCGTCTACCTGCGGGACATCTGGCCCACCCAGGAGGAGATTCAGCGCCAGATTCGCCGCTCCTTGCAGCCGGCCATGTTCCGCGAGCAGTACGCCGACGTGTTCAAGGGCAACGAGCTGTGGAACCAGCTCGAGGTGCCCGAGAGCCGCAGCTACGAGTGGGACCCCAGCTCCACATACATCCAGGAGCCGCCCTTCTTCCAGGACTTCCCCCTGGAAGTGCCCGACCTGGAGGAGATCCGGGGCGCCCGCGTCCTGGCCTTGTTGGGCGACACGGTGACCACCGACCACATCTCGCCGGCGGGCGCCATCCCCGTGGACAGCCCAGCCGGGCAATACCTGATCTCCCTGGGCGTGGAGCCCAAGGACTTCAACACCTTCGGGGCGCGCCGCGGCAACCACGAGGTGATGATGCGGGGGACCTTCGGCAACATCCGGCTGCGCAACAAGCTGGTGCCCGACAAGGAGGGGGGCTGGACGGTCCACTTCCCCTCGGGCGAGGTCCTCTCCATCTACGACGCGGCCATGCGCTACAAGGAAGAGGGCACGCCCCTGTTGGTAATCGCCGGCAAGGAGTACGGGACCGGCAGCTCGCGGGACTGGGCGGCCAAGGGGACGTACCTGCTGGGCGTGCGGGCCGTGCTGGCCGAGTCCTTCGAGCGCATTCACCGGAGCAACCTGGTGGGCATGGGCGTCTTGCCCCTCCAGTTCAAGCCCGGCGAAAACGCCCAGACCCTGGGGCTCACCGGGGAGGAGGTGTACGACATCCTGGGCATCGACAACGAGCTCCAGCCCCGCCAGGAGCTGACCGTGCGCGCCCGGGCTGCGGACGGCCGCGAGACGACCTTCACCGTCATCGCGCGGCTGGACACGCCCGTGGAGGTCGAGTACTACCGCAACGGCGGCATCCTGCACACGGTGCTGCGCCAGATTCTGAAGGAGCTGTAGCCGCCGAACACGGCGCCACCTTCGGCGGGGCCCGGCATCCCTCCACGTGCTGGGCCCCGCCCCAACTTCCACACCCCACAGGAGGAGGACGACCATGACCCCTGCCCACACCACCCGTTCCGGCCACGCCGTCCACACGCTGGACCTGAACTTCCAGGGCGTTGCCCGCACCATCGCCGCCTACGCCCTCCCCCACCCGGAGGGTGTGGTGCTCGTGGAATGTGGGCCCGGCTCCACCTTGAGCGCGCTGGAGGCCGGCCTCGCCCGCCTGGGATACGGGCTGGAGGCCGTCACCCACCTGCTCCTCACCCACATTCACCTGGACCACGCCGGCGCGGCCGGCCGGCTGGCACGGCTCGGCGCCCACGTTTACGTCCACCACGTGGGCGCGCCCCACATGCTCAACCCTGAAAAGCTCTTGGCAAGCGCCCGGCGCATCTACGGCGACGAGATGGACCGCCTGTGGGGGGAGTTCCTGCCCGTGCCGGCCGAACGGCTCACCCCCCTCCACGACGGCGACGAGGTCACCGTTGGCCCCCTCCGCTTTCGGGCCCTGGACACGCCGGGCCACGCCAACCACCACATGGTCTTCCTCCTGGACGGCCTCTGTTTCCTGGGCGACATCGGCGGCATCCGGTTGCCGGGCACGGGCGTGGTGCGCCTGCCCACGCCGCCGCCCGAGTTTCACCTGGAGCGCTGGCGCGAGAGCGTGCGCCGGCTGGAGGCGAGCTTCCGGGAACACGCCGTCACCCACGTGGCGCCCACCCACTTCGGCATCTTCGACGACCCCGACGCCCACCTGGCCGCGGTCACAGAGGCCCTGGACGACGTGGAGGCGTGGATGGAAGCGGAGCTGTCCGACGGGGAGCCCGACGTGGACGAGCTGCGCCGCCGGCTCGTGGCCCACACGCGGGAGCGCGTGCTGGCGGCCGGCTTCCCGGCCCGCGTGTGGGCGGAACACGAGGCCGTCATGCCCACGGCCATGTCCGCCGACGGGTTGTGGCGCTACTGGCGGAAGTATCGGGGGTGAGCCCTCTTGCCGGCGCACCGCGGGCGCCGTTCACGCCGGCAGCAGCTCCTCGCTCTCCAACAGCTCGTCCAACACGCGGTCGGCTTCAAGGCCCTCGGCCAGGGCCTCGAAGCCGAGGATGAGGCGGTGGCGCAGGGCCGGCTTGGCCACGTGCCGGATGTCCTCGAAGGCCACGTTGTAGCGGCCGTCGAGCAGGGCCACGATCTTGGCCGCCACCACCAACGCCTGGAGGCCGCGCGGCGAGGCGCCGTAGCGCACGTAGCGGCGCACGGCCTCGGGCGCGTGGGGGGCGTCCGGGTGCGTGGAGCGCACCAGGCGGGCGGCGTAGGCCAGCACGGGCGAGGCGATGGGCACCTCCCGCGCCAGCCGCTGCATGGCCAGGATGGTGGGACCGTCGGCCACGGTGCGGGGCGCAGGGGATTCGACGCCCGTGGTGCGCAGGGCGATCTCCACCAGCTCTTCCTCTGAGGGGTAGGGCACGTCGATTTTGAAGAAGAAACGGTCCAGTTGGGCCTCGGGCAGGGGGTAGGTGCCCTCCATTTCCAGGGGGTTCTGGGTGGCCAGGACGAAAAAGGGCTCCGGCAGGGGGTGGATGGTTCCGGCCACGGTGACGGTGCGCTCCTGCATGGCCTCGAGCAGGGCCGACTGGGTCTTGGGCGTGGCGCGGTTGATCTCGTCGGCCAACACCAGGTTGGCGAAGATGGGGCCCGGCTCGAAGCGGAAGGTGCGCCGGCCTGCCTCGTCCTCGACGATCACGTTCGTGCCGGTGATGTCGGCCGGCATCAGGTCGGGCGTGAACTGGATGCGGCGAAAGGTGACGTCGATCACGCGGGCCAGGGTGTTGACCAGCACGGTCTTGCCCAGGCCCGGCACGCCCTCCAGCAGGGCGTTGCCCCCGGCCAAGAGGGTGACGAGGGTGAGACGAACCAGCTCGCGCTGGCCCACGATGACGCGCCCCACCTCGCGTTCGATGGCCAGAGCGCATTCGCGAAAGGCCTCGGGCGTCATGGGTGGAAGCTCGGAAAGTGATGCCATGAAAATCCCCTCACTCGTGCCAATTCGGCCTCACGTCACGGGTCGCTGCAATCGCGGGTGAAGCCACACCGCCGGCAGATGATCTTGCAGTGCCGCTTGAGCACCTCGCCGCCACAGAGCCAGCACACCTCGTCCTCGGCGCGGCGGGCGGCCAGGCGGGCTCGCCGGCGGCGGGCATCATCCCCGTCGGGCCGGGTGGGCGTGTCAGGACGCCTGTCGCCTGATGCGTTGGACATGGCCGCACACCTCCTGCTGCCTAGGGAAGCGCCCGCCCTTGGGTCGCCAGGAAACACTCGACGCTCTCGGCCAGCCCCCGGGCGATGCGCTCCGGGCGTTCGGTCAAGACCTCGCGGTCGTGGTAGAGGAACCCGATCTCCACGATGAGGGCCGGCGTGCTCGGGTCCACCTTGTAGAAGGCGTGGTAGCCGCGCATGTTGTGGGTGATGCTCCCGTCGTGGGGCGTCAGGCCGGTGACGGCGGCGTACCGGTCGTAGAGACAGGCCAGGAATTGGTCCTCTACCTCGGGAATGGCGCTGTTGACCGCCCGCGCGGCCTTGAACCCCGTCGTTCCCTCCCAGTCCACACAGGAATCGGCGTGGACGGAGAGGAAAGCGTCGGCCCGGTAGCCGTAGAGCTCGGGCGCGAACTCGGGGAACATGTCCACCCAGTACCCCCGCTCGCGGAGCAGTCGGACGGCACGCCGGGTGACATCCAAAGTGACATCCACCTCCTGGAGGCCCGTGTCCTCGCACACGGCGCCGCTGTCGTTCTGCCAGTGGCCGGCGATGAACCCCACGCGCGGGACCGAGGGGGTGGGCGTGGGAGCTGGCGTGGGCGTGGCTGGCGTGGGTGTGGGACGGATTCCCCTGGCCTCGGCCGTGGGCGTCTCCGGCGAAGTGATCACCACGCGAACTTCACCCCGCCGCTCCTCCAGACGGGCCGTGCGCCAGACGTTCCAAAAGGCGAGGCATCCCGCCACCTGCACCAAGAGGCTAATGGCCAGGAAGAGGCGGGCCACTTGGTCCAAGAGGCGGCGCCTCACGAGTTGGGATTGGGATGTGGACGGTGCCACTTCGTCCGCCATGCTCGGCTCCCACAGTACCCTCTGGCGTGCTCCGCCCGCCGGCGCCCACGCCTCGACGGGGGAATGATAGACCACTTCGCCGAGGGGGACAAACGGGCCCCGGGGAGACGCTCATCCGCCCCCCGGCCGGCGGGCACGGAACTCGAGGGCGAAGCGCGCGAAGAGCAGAAAAGCAACGAGCAGGCCGAAGGCCACGACCCAGGTGGGGGCGTCCACCGCCTGCAGGAGCAGGGGAACCGAGGGGAGGGTGATGAAGACGGCCATGTAGCGCTCCCGCACGATGAGGTAGGCGGCCAGCCAGACGAAGACGACCATGATGAGGACGGGCGGCGAGAGCCAGGCGAGCAGGGCCCCGGCCGTGGAGAGCCCCATGCCGCCGTGCCACCCGGCGAAGACGGACCAGCAGTGGCCCACCACGGCCAGCGTGCCGGCCGCCACGATGCCCCACGGGCCGGCCAGCCATCCGCCCACGGCGCCGGCCACGATCCCCTTGGCCGCGTCGGCCAGGAAGACCAGCAAAGCCGGCGCCAGGCCGGCCCGGCGGGCCACGTTGCTCCCGCCCAGGTGACCGCTCCCGTAGGTGCGCGGGTCCGGCCGGCCCAGGGCACGGGCCACGATCAGGCCCGAGGGCAATGCCCCCAACAGGTATCCCAACGCTCCGGCGAGCACGACCATGGCCCACATGGTCACACCAACACCTGCA
This sequence comes from Ardenticatenaceae bacterium, assembly GCA_026989095.1. Classification (GTDB taxonomy): domain Bacteria; phylum Chloroflexota; class Anaerolineae; order Ardenticatenales; family Ardenticatenaceae; genus WFWG01. Next base: position 12,930 of record JALSKA010000086.1, on the reverse strand, counting down.
GGGCTCGCGGCACCACTTCGGCGTGGAGGCGCGTGAGCGCCGTGTCCAGGATCTCCCCGTCCACTTGGGCCGGCAGGGGCACGTCGCTGGAGAGGGTCACCGCCCGCCCCCTGAAGAAGTGAACGTCCGGCTGGCCCACGTGGGCACCCCGCATCACCAGCGGCACAATGCGGAGGATGCGCGCCGGCGACATGGCCTCGCCCACACAAACGTCGAGCCACCCGTCGTCGATCACCGCGTGGGGGCAGAGCCAAAAGCCCCCGCCGTAACAGGCCCCGTTGGCCACGGCCGCCAGGGTGACCACCATCTCGTGAACCTCCCCGTCCACCTCGACGCGCATGTGGGCGTTCCGGTAGCGGCGCAGGCTCTTGATGAGCGCCCAGACGTAGACGGCCAGCCCGCGCAGCCGGCGCACCCGCTGCGCCTCCAGGGCCACGTGGCCGTCGAAGCCCCAGCCCACGCCGTTGGTAAAATAGCGCCCGTTGGCCCGCCCCACGTCCACCGCGCGCACCCGGCCGGCCAGCAGCCGCCCCACCACGTCGCGCGGGCGGCGGTAGGGCAAGTCCAGGAGCTTGACGAAATCGTTGCCGCTCCCGGCCGGCACAATGCCCAGGGGCGGGGCAGTGCCCTGGGGGGCTCCGGCCAGGAGCCCATTCACCACCTCGTTGACCGTGCCGTCCCCGCCGACGGCCACCACAGCATTCCACCCCTGGCCGGCCGCCTGTGCGGCCAGCTCGGTGGCGTGACGGGGCGCCTCGGTGAAGTGGACCCGGCAGGCCACGCCGGCCTCCTCGAAGGCGCGGCGAACCCGGTGCCAGACGCGCCGGCCCCGGCCACGGCCGGCAAAGGGGTTCACGATGACGAACGCGCGCTTTCCGGCCAGGGTCATACCCGCCTCGCTGCCTCCCGTGGTGTTCGGTTGTCGGAGGTGATGGCCAGCACCGGCTCCGTCTCGTGAACCAGGGCCACCAGGTGCCACCCCGCTTCGGGGCGGAAGGGGGCATCAGTCGTGGCCACCATGACCTGGCCCTGCCGAAAGGCCAACAGGGGCAGGGCGCGCTCCTGCCACAGAGCACAGAAGTCGTCGAAGGAGAACTGTTCCGTCAGCAGCGTGACCTTGACGGCGCCGCCGGCGCGCAGGGCCTCGGCCAGTACGTGGTAGGTGGCCTCGGGGTGGAAGAGCAGGCGGCCGGCGCTGCTCCTGGAGAAGGGCAGGCCCCCGTCGCTCGTCACCGGGGCCACCTGGTAAACCTCCTGGGAGCCGAAGAGCCACCGGTATTCCAGGCAGGCCAACACGTTGGCCTCGTCGTTGCTGGTGAGGGCCATGAGGCGGCCCAGCCCGCCGAAGTCGAGCTCCTCCTGGACGTTCTCGTCCAGGGCGTTGCCGTGGTGGGCCTGGAGGCCGTCGAGGCGGGCTTGGCTCACGTTGCGGTAGTTGGTGTCCACCAGCAGGACGCGGAAGCCGCCCTCCTGCTGGAGCGAACGGGCCAGCGCCCGGGCGAAGGGGTTGGCGCCCATGAAGAGGAACCCCTGGGGCTCGGCCTCGGCCACGCCAAGGCGGCAGGCCAGCCACTTGGCCGTGCTCCCGTGAGCCACCACCGTGCCCACGATGACCAGGAACGTGAGCGGGGCCAACAGCTCGGCCCCCTCGAAGCCCAAGTTCATGAGCCGCACCCCGAAGAGGGACGAGACCGAGGCGGCCACAATGCCCCGGGGGGCGATCCAGGCCAGGAAGAGCCGCTCGTTGCGCGTGAGCGTGCTGCCCAAGGTGCTCACCAGAATGCTCAGGGGGCGCAGCACGAAGAGGACGATGGCCAGCAACCCCAGGCTGCGCACGTTGATCAGCCCGAGGGCCTGGCGCTCAATGTTGGCCGCCAGCAGGATGAAGAGCCCTGAGATGAGCAACACGCTGATGCGCTCCTTGAAATGCCACAGCTCGTGGAGGGGCTTGAGGTGGCTGTTGGCCAGCAGAATGCCCATCACCGTCACCGAGAGCAAGCCCGACTCGGACTGGAAGGCGTCCGAGATGGCGAAGGCCACGAGCACGGCCGCCAGCACGAAGAGATCGCGCAGGTAATCGGGCACCAGGTGGCGCCGGATGGCCTCCCGCAAGAGCAGCCCCGAGGCCACGCCGACCACGCTCCCCACCACCACGATGCGCAGGAACGTCATCAGCGCCTGGAGGCGGAAGTCGCCGAAGGGCCCCTCGGCCACCATGATGTCGAACATGACCACGGCCAGCAGGGCGCCGATGGGGTCGATCAGGATGCTCTCCCACTTGAGCACCGACGCCACCTGGGATGTCGGGCGCACGTTGCGCAGCAGCGGGCCGATCACCGTGGGGCCGGTGACCACGATGAGGGCCCCGAAGAGGAAGGCCAACGCCCACCCCATGCCGAAGAGCCACCGCGCGGCCACGGCCCCGCCGACCCAAGTGACCAGCGCGCCGAGGGAGACGAGCCGGCGCACGGTGCGCCTCAGGCGGCGCACTTCCCGAAACTCCAGAGTCAACGATCCCTCGAAGAGGATGACGGCCACCGAAAGGGAGATGACCGGGAAGAAGAGCTCTCCCAGCAGCTCCTGGGGGTGAAGCAAGCCGGTCACCGGGCCAACCAAGAAGCCGGTCACCAGGAGGGGCAGAATGGCCGGCACGCGCAGGCGCCACGCCAGCCACTGGCAGGCTATGCCCAGGCCCACTATCGCCGACAAGGTAAGGACAAGGGTCTTTTCCATGATGGCTACACCTGTCTTTTATGTCATGTTGTGCTCTTCACCGAACCCTTGGGCCACCCCGCCGCCGACCAGGAGCACCTCGACGGCCTCCAAGTCCTCCGGCTCGCCGAAGAGCACCAAGTCGTCGCCCAGTTGGAGGCAGGTGTGGCCGTGGGGGACGAGCAATTGGTCATCCCGCCGCACGGAGAGGACCAACACGCCGGGCGGCAGGGCCAGCTCCCGCAGCCGCACGCCGTCGAGGGCGGGGTTGCAGACGGTCACCTCCACGATGTCGCGCCCCACCGTCTCCCCCAGGAGGACGCGCGCCACCGAGGGAGAGCGCACCACCGCGGCCAGGAGCTGTAAGTAGGCCAAGGCCGGGTGGACGGCCAGGGCGTCCAGCTCCTGGAAGCGGGCCACGCCGTTGGTGTTCTGCACGCGGACCACGCAGCGGGCTTGGGGAGCGTGCCGGTAGAGGTAGCGGCAGAGGTGGTAGGCCGTCTCGTCGTCGCCGAGCATGAGCACCACCGTGCCCACGCGCTCGAGGCCCAATGCGGCCAATTCCGTCTCCCAGCGGCCGTCCTCCACGGCCACGAGCTTCACATCGTCCAGGCCCAACTCGCTGCGGGCCGCGGGCACCTCGTGGCGGGAGAGGAGGGCGTACACGTGCCACTGGTGGCGCACCAGGTCGCGCGCCAGGGTGAGCACTTCCCGGCCGTTGCCCACCAAGACCACGTGGCGGTTGACGGGCTCCAGCTCGTCCTCCTCGTGGGCCTCGCCCACAAGCCGGATGGCCCACTTGAAGAGGGGAGGGCCGATGATTTGGTTGACCACGATAGTGCCGATGGTCAGGGCAGCGAACGCCTCGCCCCACGGCGCGAAGGTGACGCCGACCTCCTCGGCCAGCCCCACGCTGACGCCGGCCTGGGTGATGAAGGTCATGCCCAGGAAAAGGTTCCTGGACAGGGAAGGCTCGGTCACCAGGCCGCCCAGAAAGCTGCCGGCGAAGACGCCCAGGGCGCGCACCGCCACCAGCACCAGCACGATGGACCACGTGGCCGTCAACACGTCCACGCGCAGCGCGGCCCCCACGCTGGTGAAGAAGAGGGCGAAGATGGCCGGGGCCACTCCCTCCACCAGTTCGAGAAATTCCTGGCGGTGGGGCGTCCAATTGGCCACTGTGAAGCCGGCCACCATGCAGATGAGCAGCGGCTCGGCGAAGAGGTGGAAGGGCCCCACGCGCACCTCCTTGAGCCACGCCGAGAGGCCGAAGACGCCGAAGCCCAAGGCCAACAGCGCGCCCACCTTCACCGGGGCCGGCAGGCGAGTGCCCAACAGGAGGGCCACCAGCCCGGCCACGACAATGCCCGTGACAACGTCCAGGCCCACCTCCAGGGCGACCACCAGGAGGGAAACGACGTCAAGGGAGCCGCCTTCTAACAGGATGGAGGCCACGGAGATGCCGAAGGCGAAGATAACGATGACCAAAGCGTCCTTCAGCACTGTGACGCCCAGGACTTTTTGGGTGAAGGGGCCGTGGGCCCGCAGCTCCTTGATGATGGCGTAGGCGGACGAGGGGGAGCGGGCCACCATGATGGTGGCCGCCAGAATGCCCACGGCCACCACGTGGGCCGGCGGCATGTCGCGCACAAAGGGAATGGCCGGCGCCAGCAGGAGAAAGGCCACCACACCCACCACCAGGACGACGACAGTCTGCCCCACGATGATGGAAAGGATGCCCTTGAGCTGAGCGCGCACCTCGTGCAGGTGGAGTTCGCCGCCGGCGGCCATGGCGATGAAGGCCAGGGCTACCATGTCCACGTAGCGCAGGGTCCCCTGGGCCTCGGCCGGCAACACGCCCAGGCCGTAGGGACCGGCCACCACGCCTACCAGGAGCAAACCAGTGATCACCGGCAGGTGGAGGCGCTGCAAAAACCGGCCGATCTGGTGGGCCGCCAAGGCGAGGAGGCCGAGAACGCTCAGGTGAGTTGCCAATGGCACCAAAGAACTCGCTCCCCAACACCATCACCCCGTGAGGGGCAAATCGGCCTCTTGTTCGTTGATCTGCTCCAGGTCCTGTTCTAGCTCGCCGATCAAGTCCGTGGCCACGCGAGTGGAGATGATACCCTCCCGCGAGAGGTTGGCCAACACGTGTTGTTGGGCGCGCAGGGCTTCCCGGCGCACGGAGAGGAGGGAGTGACGCTGCACCTCCGGGTGTCGGTCCGTGAAGTCCTGGACGCTCTCCAGCAGCACCATCTCCTGTTGGCCCAGTTCGGCGTCGATGGTCTCCCACGAGTGGGGCGCCACGATGCCCTCCTGGTACATGCGGCTCAACTGTTGGCGAGCTGCCCGCACGCCCAGCAGCCTGGCCAAGAGGCGCTCGTATTCGACGTAGATGGCCGGCCGGCGCGCCAGGCGGAAAAAGGCCAGCAGGGGCACGCCGAGGAGCCCCTGCACGACGGCCAGGAGGACGAGGGCCCCGAAGGCCACCACTTGGACCTCCTCCTGGCGGAAGAGCGCGGCCGGCAGGCTCAGGATCAGGAGCACGGCCACGCCCCCCCTGGTTCCCCCCAGGGCAACCACGTAATAGAAACTGGGGGGAATCGTACACCCCAATCCGCGTCGGATGAGCCCCAGCACGTACAGGGTGACCAGCCGAGCCACCAGGGCCACTGCGGCCGCCAGGACAACGCCGGTCCACAGGGCGGGCAGGCGGGTGAGCGAGAGGGTGAGGCCGGCCACCAGAAAGGCAAAGGCCGTGGCCACGAAGGCCGCGAACTCCCAGAAGGACGAGAGGGCCACGCGGGAGGTGGGGTGGAGCTTGGGCAAAGCCATCGTGCCGCAGATGGTGCCGGCCACGACGGAGGCCAGGGCTCCGTTGGCCTGGAGGAAGGCCGCCAACAGGTAGCTGCCGTAGGCGGCGGCCACGCTCAACCCCAACGTCACGAGGGGGTCGGTGTCCCGGGCCAGGAGCATCACCGCAAGGGCGCCGATCAGGATGCCCACGCCCACGCCCCCGCCGATGTCCCGAATGTACTCCGGCAGGGAGCCCACCAGGCGCACCTCGCCCACGGTGACGGTTACCCACACGGGGAGGAGCACCAGGGCCATGAGGGCAGCCAGCAGGTGTTCGCCCTCGGCCAGGCTCGCCAGGCGGCGCGGAGCACTCCCCATCTGCATGACCTGCCTGATGGCGGCCGGCTCCATGGCCACCAGGATCACGCCCAAGAGCAGGGCGCTGGCCCAGTCGAACCAGACGGTGTAGCTCATGACGCCGGCAACAGCCCACGCGGTCAACAACGTGGCGCCCACGCCCACCGTGAGCACACTCATCCAGTCGAGCCACAGGTGACGCCTGTTGAGGCTCAGGGCCGTGGGGAAGAGGAGAGGGGGCACGAGCAGGGCCATGAGCACGTCGGGGACGACGTTCAAGCGCACCCACGGCTGCCAGGCCAACGCCAACGCCAGGGGGGCGAAGACGACCGGGTAGACGATGCGCACCCGCACGAGCAACACGCTCACGACCAGAACGATGAGGAACAGTCCGCCGATGAAGAACGTGCCTTGGACGCTGATCATCTGTTCACCTGCCGCACTGTGGAGTTGACCCGTCCGTGTGGCCACGCGGGAGGGCGTGTTCCCGCGCCGGTCCCGGCACAGAGCTCCAGCACGACGGCCTGGAGCACTTGGACCGGCTCGACGTGGCCAGTTTTGATGGCAATGTCGGCCTCCAAGAGGTGCTCCAAGGCGGCCTCCAATTGGGAGAAGGAGAAGCCCCTCACTTGGCGCAGCCCCTTCTCGACCACATAGGGGTGCAGGCGCAACCGGGCTTGGATCTCCCGCCGGGAGAGGCCCTGGGCGTGCAGGTCCTTCACGTGGAGCAGGATGCGCACCTGGCGCACGATCATGAAGAGGACGTAGGCCGGCGCCGCGTTCGCCCGCACGAGGTCGTCGAGCTCCTGGAGCGCCCGGCGCCCGTCGCGCCGGGCGATGGCGTCGAGGAGGGCGAAGATGTTCGTCTCCCGGGCGTAGGGCACCAGGAGGCGGACCACGTCTGGCGTAATGGGTTCGCCGCCAGCGTAGTCCACGAGCTTGTCCAGCTCCTGGTCCAGGAGGCGAAGTCCACAGTGGCCGGCCGTTTCGGCCAGCACGTGGGCCGCGTGGGGCGTGATCTCCCCGCCCTTGCGGCGCACGCGCTGTTGAATCCAGCCGGGAAGTTGGGCCGGCGTCGGGACCTTGAACTCCCGGACGAAGGCACGAGGCGGATCGGCGTCGGCCAACGTGGCCGCCAGTTTCCAAATGGCGAGCCGGCGGTCCACGCGCTCGCCCTCGATGAAGAAGAGCCGGGTGGTCGTCGGGAGGTGGGGCAAGTAGGCCACCAGGGCCTCCTGAAACGACTTGGGGCCCTGCTTGAGGCGTTCCAAGAGCCCCCGCACAATGACGATACGCCGGTCGCCGAGGAACGGCGGGGTGTCACAGGCGTGCCGCAACTCCTCAAAGGTGACCGAACGGCCGTCAAAGCGTTGGACGTTGAACCCGCCCGCGTCCTCCACGCGCTCCAGAAGGGCTGCGAGGGCCTCATCCCGGGCCAACTCGTTGTCGCCGTAGAAGATGTAGAACATGATGAGGCCAATCTTCAGCGTACTTCTACGAAGTGAACCGTCAGCCGTCCGCGCTTGAACCGCTTGATCTCGCCCACGCGGATGTTCTGCACGTCAGGGGACGTGGTCACGTGCTCCTGAACCCAGAACCCGAGCGGGCGGGCCAACATCACCGAGGCCGTGGCCGCCAGGACGGCGCGCGGGACGCGGTTCAGGGGGTTTTCACGTCGCCCCCACGAGGCCGAGGCCAGGAACGAGGCCACGCCGGCCATGAGGCCGGCGACGGCGATGTTGGTGCCACAGTTGGGGTGGATGGCCAAGTGGGCGGCTCCCCGCCGCATGAGGTCCAGCGCGTCGGCCACGGCGCGGCGAACGTCGTCGGTCTCCACGTCGCCGTAGAGCCAGAAGCCACGGGGCGTCGAACGCCCGGCAACGTGCAAGTCGGCCACACGTTGGCTCAGCAGGGTGATGGTGGCGTGTTCCAGGGCGTGAACGCGCCGCACTTTGCCCACGACCGGCGCTTCCAGCACTCGCTTTAACACCCGCTTTACCATGATGTTGCCTCTCCATCGGTTGATTCCGCGCTGCTAGAAGGGGCGCATGTTCTCGGGGATGGAATGCCAGTCGTCCAGGAAGCGCCGGAGCCCCACGTCGGTCAGGGGGTGCTTGACGATCTGGGTGAGCACCTTGAAGGGCAGGGTGGCGATGTCGGCGCCGGCAAGGGCCGCCTCGACGACGTGGATCGGGTGGCGGACGCTGGCCGCCAACACCTCGGTCTGGAAGCCGTAGGTGCGCTTGATCTGCACGAGCTGGCGGACAACTTCCATTCCGTCCTGGCCGGCGTCGTCAATGCGGCCGATGAAGGGGCTCACGTAGGTGGCCCCGGCCTTCATGGCGAGGAGCCCCTGGGTGGCGTTGAAGACCAGGGTAACGTTCGTGGGGATGCCCTCCGCAGCGCAGCGGGTCACGGCCTTGAGGCCCTCAGGCGTGCAGGGGATCTTGGCCACGATGTTGGGCGCCCACGAGGTGACCAGGCGCGCTTCCTGCACCATGCCGTCGGCGTCGGTGCTCACCGTCTCGGCGCTGACGGTGCCCCGGTCGCCGATGATCTCGCTGATGGCCAGGATGTTCTCCTTGAACGCGCGCCCGGCGCGGGCCGCCAGCGTGGGATTGGTGGTCACCCCATCCAGAATGCCCCACGAGGCGGCCGTTCGGATCTCGTCCAACATGGCCGTGTCGAGAAAGATCTTCATGACTCCTCCCTCCGTGACTCCTCCCTCCGTGCGGGTCTGGGGATTGTCGTTCTCCGCCACCTCACCGTCACCGCGTGCCCGCGGAATATCCGCCGGCCTGGGGCTACGCGGCGAGGGCGCGCAGCCACTCCATCAGCGTGCGGACCGGCACGCCCGTGGCCCCATAGGGGGTGAGGGGCGGCGGCGGCTTCCGGTCGCTGTCGGCGAAGGCGGTGCCGGCGATGTCCAGGTGGGCCCAGGGGTAGGAGCCCACGAAGCGCCGCAGGAAGAGGGCAGCGGTGATGGCCCCGCCCCAGCGAATGCCCACGTTTCGCATGTCGGCCACCTTGCTCTCCAGGTAGGCGTCGTACTCGTCCCAGAGGGGCATCCGCCAGATGGGCTCGCCGGCCCGCTCCGCGGCCGCCTCGAGCTGGGCGGCCAGGTCGTCGTCGTTGCAGAAGTAGCCGGTCAGGCTGTAGCCCAGGGCAACCATCATGGCGCCCGTGAGGGTGGCCATGTCGACCAGGGCGCGCGGGCCGTACCGCTCGGCGTAGGCCAGGGCGTCGGCCAGGATGAGGCGCCCCTCGGCGTCGGTGTTCTGGATCTCGATGGTCTGGCCGCTCAGGGAGTGAAGGATGTCGCCGGGCCGGTAGGCGTGGCCCGAGACGAGGTTCTCGGCGGCCGGCACCAGCCCCACGACGGGCAGGGACACCTCCAGCCGCGCCAAGGCGTCGAAGGTGCCCAGCACGGCCGCGCCGCCGCTCATGTCGCTCTTCATCTTCCACAGGCCCTGGCTCGGCTTGATGTTGTAGCCACCGCTGTCGAAGGTGATGGCCTTGCCGACAAGCACAACGGGCTTGGTGTCGGGGAACTCGTCCAGGCGGTGCTCCAGAACGATGAAGGCCGGCGGGTTGTCGCTCCCCCGGGCCACGCCCAGGAAGGCCCCCATGCCCTCTTGGGCCGCTGCTTTCTCGTCGAGCACGCGGCACCGGATGTGGCCCGCGGCGGAGGCGATCTCCTCGGCCACGCCGGCCAGCCGCGCGGGAGTGGCCACGTTGGCCGGCTCGTTGACGAGAGTGCGCGCCAGGTTCACGCCCTCGGCCACGGCGCGCCCCCACGCGAGCCCCGTCTCGGCGCCGGCCACCTGGTCCTCCTGGGCAACGAGGAGGTCCACGTCGGTGAGAGGGCCACCCCGCCCTTCCTGCTTGCGCCTGAAGCTCTCGAACTCGTAGGTGCCCACGAAGAGCCCTTCGGCCACGGCCTGGGCGTAGGCCGAGGCGGCGTCGGCGTCGGCAATTTCCTGGAGCGGGGCAATGACCACGTGGCCTCCGCCCAGCCTTTTGGCCTTGCGCCCGCCTAAGGCCACGGCCCGACGCACAGCCTCGGCCGTGCGCTCGCGGCCCATCGGGACCACGAGGAGACGGCGGGCCGGAATGGCCCCGCGCGGGTGGACCACAGTCACCTCGCGCCCGTTGGGGTCGAACTCGCCGCGCTCCACCAGCTCGCGCAGGAGCCCCCCCAAGGCGTTGTCGAACATCTCGGGCACGTCGCCGTCGGCAATGCCGACGAGCAGCCAATCACAGGGAAGACGGAGCGGGTCTTGGGCGGTTATGCGCACGTTCACGGCTTTTCCTCCTCGGTTGTTGTGGCCCGGCAGGGCCTGTGGACAGGATACTACACGACTTGGGCGCGGAGAGGATGGCGCACAAGATACCATCTGACAGTGGAGGGGTCAAATGCCAGCTCCCATATCCAGTCCGGCGGTGTCATCACCAGGAAGTGGTAGTGTCCTCGGCTGTCACGCCACTGGCGGCCGTGGCCGCTGATGGCGTGACGGCGCCCGCGCCAGCGAAATGCGAGGGGTTCAACGCGACCGTCCGGCCAAAAGCGGGCTTCGACTTCCACAGGTGTGGGCTGAGGCATGGGGTCAGGCCCTACGGGTTGGCATTCAGGTACTCCCACAGCAGCTCCAGGGCCGCACGGGCCGAGGAGAGCTTGTTCTGGTGGCGGTCGCCAGACCAGACGAACCGCCGGACGTGCGTGCCCTCCGGGGCGTCCAAGGCCACGAAGGTGAGCCCGACCGGTTTCTGGGCCGTGCCCCCTGTTGGGCCGGCAATGCCCGTCACGGCCAGGGCGTAATCGCTGCCGAACAGGCGTCGGGCTCCCACCGCCATCTGCTCGGCGGTCCGGTGGCTGACAGCACCACAGAGTTCCAGGGTTTCACGGCTCACCCCGAGGAGACGGGCCTTCACTTCGTTGCTGTAGGCCACCACCCCACCCACGTAATAGGCCGAGGAGCCGGGAACTTCGGTGATCAAGTGGCCGATGAGGCCGCCGGTACACGATTCGGCTGTGGCCAAGGTCACCTTCAGGGCGTGCAGGTGCCCACCAAGTTGAACTGCCAGGCTGTACAGGTCGTCCATAGGGTCTATTATACTTCGCCCTATGGGAGCGTCAAAGCCCCCTTGGGGAGCCTCATCCCACGGGCCCACTCGCCCTTGGCCGGCGCGTTCGGGCAGGTGATGGAAGCCCGCTCACGGCGAGCAGGTCACAAGCCGTTCGCTCAGGTCCGGCACCTCGCGCAGGCGACGGTCGAGGCGCGTGTGGCGCCGGGCGACGTGGCGCGTCACAGTATACTCACACTGTGGCTTTTCGCCCACTTCTGTGGGGCCCGTTGTCGCCGTCTCCCTCTCCCAGTGTCCAGATGCCGGATCAGCACACCGTGGCGCTTGCACTTCTGGCCCGCTTGCGTACTATACCGGCCGTGCACACCGACCGAGACCAAAGCCTCTGACAGGAACGCCGATGAACCCGTCCGAGAAGGCCGTTCTCCCGCTCGACGCCCCAGAGGCCACGTGCGAGAGCGCCGTGGGGAGCAAAGCCGCCCGCCTGGCCCACTTGCGCCGGCAGGGGTTTCCCGTGCCCGAGGGGTTCGTGCTCCTTCCCGACGCCGACCCGGAAGCCGCAGAAGTGCGCCGGGCCTTCGAGCGGCTGGTGGCCAAGGGGCACGGGCGCCTTGTGGTTCGCTCCTCGGCCCAGGCGGAGGACGGGGAAGCGGCCAGCTTCGCGGGCCAACACCTGAGCTTGACGGACATCGACTCGTGGGAGGCGTTCCAGGAGGCCCTCGCCCGGGTGCGCGCCTCCACCCTGGCGCCCCACGCGCGGGCCTACAGCGCCCACACGCGTCGCACGCCCGGCCCGGTGGCCGTGCTTGTCCAGCGCCAGGTGCAGGTCGAAGTGAGCGGGGTCGCCTTCGGGGAACACCCGATCACAGGCGAGCACGTTATCGTCGTCGAGGCCACGACAGGCGCCGGCGTCACGGCCGGTGACAGACTGCCCCACGCCTGGCACGTGCGGCCGGGGCCGGGCACGTGGGCCGTGGAGGAGCGCTTCGTGCCGCCCTCGCCCGTCGTGCTGCCCACCGCTGTGCTCAAGGAAGTCGCCCTCCGCACCCTGCTGGCCGGCCACCTCTTCGGCACCCCCCAGGACGTGGAGTGGGCGTGGGACGGCGAGCGCGTCTGGGTCGTGCAAGCTCGGCCCATCACGGCCCGGCGGGCAGGCGACTTTTTCACCGAGCACGTGCCCCACGACCAGTGGCTCTGGACCTCCGCCTTCCTCAACGAGCGCTTCCACGCGCCCGTTTCCCCGCTGGGCTGGAGCATTGTGGCCGAGTTCATGGAGGAGCTGGCCCTGCGCGCCCCCTTGCGCCTGCTGGGCGCCGACGACGTTCAGGGGCCGCTCCTCAAGTTGTGGCGGGGGCATCCCTACAGCCGCGTGGACGCCTGGCAGCGCATCTACAAGCTCTTCCCGGACGCCCTGCTCCCCGAGGACGCGGAGCGCTACTTCCCAGAGGGGGATGTGACCCTGCGGCGGGCGCCCCGGCGTCCCATGTGGGGGCCTCATCTCCTCTGGAACGGGCTGAAGGCCCTCAAGGCCAACCCACGGGGCGTCTCGCCGTGGCACAACCCCGCGGCTTGGGCCGACTTCGAGGGCCGGCTGGAGGCTTGGATGGCCCGCTTCGGCGCGGAGGAGGCTCTGCTGCCCTGCCTGCCCCCCGACTTGGCCGTTGAGACCGCCCGCCGGCTGCTACAGGAAGCTCAAGCACTGGCGGGCGAGCTCCTTGAACTCCACCGCTGGAGCCTCCTCTACGCCGAAGTGGGCTACACCCTGTTGCGCCGCCTCTGTGGAGCCCTCTACGGGGACAAGGGCCCACAGCGCGCGGCCGAGATGACGGCCAATGTGCCGAGCAAGACCCTGGCGCTCAACCGGGCTCTCCGCGAGCTGGCCGATCAGGCCGCGCGCCGGCCGGAGGTGATGGCCCTGCTGGCCTCGGCCGGCTCGGTGGAGGCGCTGGCCGAGGCACTGGGAGAGGATGACCCGTTCGT
>JALSKA010000085.1 GCA_026989095.1 Ardenticatenaceae bacterium | reverse complement strand
CACAACCCGCTCATCGACAACCTGGAGGCCATCGAACAGGAACGTCTGGAACGCGCCCTGGCCGACAAGGAGGCGTACACGGTCTACCATCCCTACCCCTTCTCCCTGTCGGCCCTCTACGAGGTCATGCGAGCCTGGCTTCCCTGACACCATCAAAGGAGTCGTCCCATGTCGTTGTTCACCATCACACCCGAGCTGCACACGACCGGCACCCGTGTGGAGGAGGGCCAAGGGGAACACGCCCGCCGTTTCCGGGCCGCCCGCCGGCTCGACTGGCGCTTCCTCCTCCCCACGCCCCACTTGGGCCGGGTGGGCTACTGGGGCCCCCAAAACGATCCGCTGTGGGAGGCCCTCGTCGCCTGGTGTGGGACAGAGGCCGTGCTGTTGGAGGGAATGGAGCTCCCCCAGGGCGGCCCCACGTTCGACGCCCTGGTCGTCCGGCTTCGCCCGCCCCTCCACCTGCCGGCCCTGCTGGCCCACGTGCGGCCCGGCGGCACGCTCTACGGCGAGTGGTACGGCCGGTGGCTGCCACCCCGGGTACGGGTGGAGGTGGAGGGGCACCCTGTTCCCCCGGCCTCTCCCCAGGCCATCAAGAACATCCTGGCAATGTGCCCGGCCACACAGGTTCACTTCTACTGGCACTGGCCCTCCTTCTCGGCCTGCCGGCGCATCCTCCCCATGACGGGGCCGGCCCGGGAGGCGCTGGCCATCAACGGGCTCGGCGGGTGGCGCGAGGTGGGAGTGCGGTGGCTCCGGCGGTGGCAGCTCCTGGACCACCTGGTGCCCTGCTTCAGCAGCGTGATCGTGCGGGAGGGAGCACCGTGAACCTGATCATGGCCTACCTGACCCACAACTGGGAGCGCCTGCGCCTGGAGCCCCTCGGCAGGCCGGACCACCTCTCCTGCCTCTTCATCACGCCCCGGTTCCGGGCCTCGGCCCACGTCGTCTGCGTGATCTTCTCCCTGGCCGACGGCAAGCCCTGCCTGGTGGCCAAACTCCCCCGCCTGCCCGAACAGGCGGACCACCTGGCCCACGAGGCCAACGCCCTCTCCCTGGTGCAGCGCGCGCGGCCGGGCGGATTTGCCTCCGTGCCGCGCCCCCTGGCCTTCGAGGCCTTCCGCGGGTGGCCCATCCTCCTGGAGACGGCGCTGGCGGGCCGGCCCATGACGCCGGCCGAGGTGCGCCGGGCGCCGGGCCAGGCCGTCGAGCTCGTCACCCGGTGGCTGGTGGAGCTCCACCGGGCCACCATCACCCCCGCGTCGCCCGACGAGTGGATGGCCCGCGCCGTGGAAGAGCCCCTGGAGCGCCTGTTGCAGCGCCTGCCCCCCGAGGCTGACGGGGAACGCCGGCTGTGTGAGGCCACCCGCCACGTGGCGGAGGAGCTGCGCCACTTCTTCCTGCCCCTGGTCTTCGAGCACGGCGACTTGAGCCACCCGAACATCCTCCTCTCCTCGGGCCAAGTCGGCGTCGTGGACTGGGAGCTGGCCACCCCCAACGGCGTGCCGGCCGCCGATCTCTTCTTCTTCCTCACCTTTGTGGCCTTCGCCCGCCGGGACGCCCGCGAGCTAGACGCCCACGTGGAGGCCTTTCTGGACGCCTTCTTCGGCCCCCATCCCCGACACGCCGAGGCCGTGGGGCAGTACGCCCGCGCCCTCTGCCTGCCCGAGCCGGCGCTGCCGGCCCTCTTCGCGCTCACGTGGGCCCGCTACGTGGCCGGGCTGCTCGGCCGGCTGGTGCCCGAGGGGGCGGTCGCGGACAGCGCCACGCTGGCATGGCTGCGGGCCAACCGCTACTTCCGCCTCTGGCAGGTGACCCTGGAGCGATTTGACGACCTCTGCCTGATCTGAGCGAGGAGCCGCCATGCGCGTTCTTTACATCACCAACAACTTTCCCTATCCCCTCACCAGCGGGTACCTGCGCCACTACTTCCTCGTCCGCGAGCTGGCCCGCCGGCACGAAGTCACCCTGTTCTCCCTCGTGGGCCCCGGCTTCCGCGAGGCCCACGCGGCGGCCCTGCGCCCCTTCACCAGGGCCGTGGTCACCTTCAGGGCCCCGCCCGCCCCGAGGCACGCCAAGGCCCTCCGCCGGGCGCTCGCCCCCGCGTGGCCCCCACCCCACGTGCGGGCCCTGCGGGCACACCTGGAGGCCATAGCCCAACAGGAGCTGCCCGACGTGGTGGTGAGCGGCAAGGCCGCCTTTCCGGCCCTTGGCCCCCTCCTGCGCCGGGGCGTCCCCCTCGTCGCCGACCTGTGCGACGCCACCTCGGCCCGGCTGCGGCGCACGGCCCGCCACGCGCCCAGGCTCCACCGCCCCTGGCTGCGCCTCGAGGGAGCGCTCATGGCGCGGACGGAGCGCGCCTTGATGCAGGCAGCCGACCACGCCATCTTCATCTCCTGCCGCGACCGCGAGGACGTGCTGGGCCCGGCGGCGGAAGAGGCGGAGAAGACCACCATCGTGCCCAACGGCGTGGACCTGGCCTACTGGAAGCGCTCCACCCGCCACTTGGGCCGGCACACCCTCATCTTCACCGGCGCCATGAACTACCGCCCCAACGCCGACGCCGCCCTCCACCTGATCCGCGAGATCCTCCCGGCCGTGGAGGAGCGCGTGCCGGAGGTCCGCCTGCTCATCGTGGGCAAGGACCCCCCGCCGGCCCTCCAACGTGCCGGCCGGCGCCACAACGTCACGGTCACCGGCTTCGTCGAGGACATGCGCCCCTACCTGGAGCAGGCCACCGTCTTCGCCGCCCCCCTGCGGTTTGGCGCCGGGATGCAGAACAAGCTCCTGGAAGCCATGGCCATGGAGGTGCCGGTGGTGGCCTCGCCCCTGGCCGCCGACGGGCTGCGCACAGAGGAGGGCGAGCGCCCGCCCATCCACGTGCCCGCCAACACCGCCGCCTTCGTCGAGGCGTTGGTCCGCGCGCTCGAGGCACACTCGGCCTCGCGGGCGCCGGACAGAGAGGCCCGCCGCTTCGTACAGGCCCACTTCGTCTGGGAGGCGAGCGGGGAGAAGCTCGACCGCGTGCTGCACTTGGTTCGCCGGAGGCCTCGCCGCCCGCCGGCGGCGCGCCTGGCCGCGCCACACGACACGTCACCGGAGGTGTGACCCATGTTCACCGTGGCCCTCGTCGGGCCGGACGGGGCCGGCAAGACCACCGTCTGTCGCGAAGTGGTGCGCCGGCTCCCCGTGCCGGCCGCCTACGTCTACATGGGCATCAACCTGGAGGCCAGCAACCTCGTCCTGCCCACCACCCGCCTGCTCCTGGAGTTCAAACGGCGTCGGGGGCAGCGGCCCGACATGGCCGGCCCACCCGACCCCGCCCGCCGGCCCACCCCGCCACGCCGGCCCTTGGGCCGGCTGGTCTTCCACCTCAAGGCGTGGGCCCGGCTGGCCAACCGCGTGGCCGAGGAGATCTTCCGCCAACTGGTCACCTGGAGCTACCAGGTCCGCGGCCACGTCGTCGTCTTCGACCGCCACTTTTTCCTCGACTACTACGCCCACGACGTGGACAACCCCGACCCCCGCCGCCCCCTGGTGAGCCGCGTCCACGGCCGCTTCCTGCGCCACCTCTACCCCAAGCCCCACGTGGTCATCTGCCTCGACGCGCCGGCCGACGTGCTCTTCGCCCGCAAGGGGGAGGGAACCCCGGCCCTGCTGGAACGGCGCCGGCAGGAGTACCTGCGCTTCCGGGAGGTGGCGGCCAACTTCCACCTGGTGGACGCCTCGCGCCCCCTGGAGGAGGTGGTGGCCGAGGTGTTGGAGATCATCGTGGCCCACCACGCGGCCCGGCGCCGTCAGAGGGGGTGGACGCCGTGAAGGCCCTGCGGACTTCTGCCTGGCTCCGCGCCCTGGCCCACAGCGCCCCCGTTCGGGCGCTCGTCGAGCGGTGGGAGCGGGCTGGCGAGC